>CAZPGL010000001.1:0-141549 GCA_964586175.1 uncultured Microthrixaceae bacterium
AGGAAGCGGCCGACGAACCGGTTGGCGCCACCGAGGTCGAAGCCCAGGCTGGGGAACACGTTCTGAGCCGAGACGACCATGCCGTTGCGCAGCCGGCGGCTGCCGGCCCGTACGTTGGGCTCGTCACCGACCTGGACGAACAGGTTCGGATCCCAATGGTCGGCGGTCAGAATGCCCCGCTTGCGCTTGTACTTCATGGAGCGGGAGAAGATCTCCACCCCGGCGGCCGCCAGGGCCGACGCGATGGTGTCGCCTTCGTGCCCCGTGTAGGGCTTGCCGTTCCACGTGAAGGCCAGAGACGTGGAGCGGTCGATGAGCTCCCCCTGGCGGCTGGGGAGTCGATGGCTGGTCATGACGCCTCCGAATCACGGATCTCGTTGGTGGCGGTGTTCCGCTCGATGCTGAAGTACCGGCGGCAGCCGTTGCGGCAGTACCAGGTCTCCTTCACCCATCCGGCGGGGTTCTTACGCATGTACAGGTAGGTCCGCCACTCGGCGAGTGACGCCGTGGCCGGATCGGGGCGAGACACGTTCTCACCACAGTTGCGCAGGTCCGAGGAGTTCCGCGGACCGCAGTTCGGACAAGGTACGACAATCATCAGTGACCCACCGCCGCAGCGCCCTTTTCGCCGACGAGATCCCCGTCGGTGAATCGGTCAATCGAGAACGAGGCGATCAGGTCCGCATTGCGGCCGGTGGCGATCGTCTCGGCCATGGTTTCGCCGGCCACCGGGCCAGCCTTGAATCCGTAGGTGCCCCAGCCCACGTCGACGAGGTAGCCGTCGACCGGCGTGTAGCCCATCACGGGGGAGTAATCGGGGGTCATGTCGCACAGACCCGACCATTGGCGCAGCAGGCGCATCTTTGAGATGCCCGGCATGAGCTCGATGACGTGCCCGGCAAGTTCCTCGGTGAACTCGAGGGTGCCGTTGACCCGGTAGGTGCCGACCGGGTCGACCGAGGCACCGAACACGAACTCGCCCCGATCGGTCTGGCTGACGTACACGTGCAGGGAGCCCGACACCACCACCGTGGGGAGGAAGGTCTTGCAGGGCTCGGTGACCGCGGCCTGCAGCGGGTGGGTGGTGATCGGCAGGGTGACGCCGGCCATGTTGGACAGCAGCGACGCCCAGCCGGCGGTGCAGTTGACCACCACGGGGGCACTGATGTCGCCGCGGTTGGTGCGCACCCCGGTGACCCGGCCACCGGGGCCTTTGCCTTCGGGCCCGCTGCCGCCTTCACACAGGATGTCGAGGACCTCGGTCTCCTGGAGCAGATGCACGCCGCGGTAGTCGGCTGCCCTGGCGTAACCCCAGACGACGGCGTCATGGCGGACGATGCCGCCCGGCGGATGGTAGAGCGCACCGAGGATCGGGTAGCGGGTGTCGCTCGAGACGTCGAGGCTCGGTGCCTGGCGCTTGACCTCCTGCGGGTCGATGACGCTGGAATCGATACCCTGCAACTTGTTGACCTCGGCCCGCCAGTTCATGGTGCGAAGCGCCGAGTCGGTGTGGGCCAGGGTGAGGTGGCCCCGGCGGGAGAACATGACGTTCAGGTTCAGGTCGTCGGTCATCGACTTGTAGAGATCGAGGCCCCGGTCGTAGAACGCCACACCCTCAGGGGTGAGGTAGTTGGACCGGACGATGGCCGTGTTGCGGCCCGAACCGCCACCGCCGAGGTAACCCTTGTCGACGACGGCCACGTTGGTGATGCCGTGGTTGGTCGCCAGGTAGTAGGCGGTGGCGAGGCCGTGCAGACCGCCGCCGATGATGACGACGTCGTAGCTCGACTTGGCCTCCGGCCGGCTCCACATGCGCGGCCAGTCCCCGTGGGAGAGCCCGTGCTTGAGCAGCTTGGCCGCTGAGTACTTGTAGGGATGTCTGGCCATCAGGTGGTGCCTTTCCGGGTCGTCCCTTCCATGACCGGCCGTTCACCGGTCGTACGCCACGGCAGCGGGTTGATCCCGGTGCCGTAGAGCGGAAGATCGTCGGCTGGGTCGCCGTCGGGAATCCGGCGGATGCCGGTCATCAGGTCGGCGAGCATGTTGTGGAACCGGTGCAGGGGCTCCTCGAAGCGGGGGGAGAGGCGGCCGGGGGTGTACGACCCCTTGGTCAGGCCCCGCTGGCCCCGTTCCACGATGTCGATGTCTTCGCCGTTGATGTCCAGCCAGAAGTCACGGGTCGTGGCGAAGTCCTCGTCGGTCACCGCATTACTGGTGGGGGGCAGCAGCCAGGTGCAGTGCTCGCGGGTGAGGCCCGGCCCGAGCGGTTCGAATCGCATCACGAAGACGTGGTTGGGGAGAACGCTCAGCAGGACGTTGGGGAACAGGGCGATGAAGCGCCCACTTGCCAGGTCGGTCTGGCCGAGGCTCTCGGCGGGCGGCATGACCGACCAGTCGCCCCGTTCGTCGGTTGACACGGGGGTGGTGGTCTGGCCGCAGTACATGCCCGACCCCTGGTAGCGGTAGTGATCCTGGACCCGGGAGACCTTGGCCAACTCGGGGTGGATCCAGCGCAGGTGGTAGTACTCCTGGAAATTCTCGGAGATGAGCTTCCAGTTGGCGGCGATGTCCACGGTGGTGCCGTGGCGGCTACGCCAGTCATCGAGGCGGTAGCCGGCGAGCCGCTCGGTGAGGTCGCCGAACCATTCGGCGAGCGGAGGCGTCGTGTCGTCGAGGCAGGCGAACAGCAGGCACGCCCACTGGTCGACCCGGACCGTATGGAGGCCGTACTCGGCGGGATCGAAGCCGTCCACTCCTGCTTCGGCGAACTGGGGGGTGGCGATCAGGGCGCCGTCGCGGTCGTAGCCCCAGCGGTGGTACGGGCAGTGGATGGTGCGGCCGATGCTGCAGTCGGCTTCGAGCAACTCGGTGCCCCGGTGCCGGCAGGAGTTGGCGAAACCTCGCAGCTCGCCGGCCGAGTTGCGGGTGATGAGGATCGAGCGGCCACCGACGTCGCGGACGAGCACCATGCCCGGAGGAGCCAGTTCGTCGGCGATGCCGACGCAGACCCAGGCCGTGCCGAAGACCCGGTCCTGTTCGACGGCGTGGAACTCGTCGTCCACGTAGGCCTCGGCGGGAAGGGCGTGGGCCTCGTGAACCGGCCGGCGGGTGCCGATCCAAGCGTCTTCCGACGTCCACGAGGGCGCGGCCGACACCGAGAGGGTGGGGTGCTGCTGCATCACGGCGCGCAGGTTAGAGGAATTTTCACTCGGCGTAAAGGAGTACTACTCTCATGGAGGTATGCAATCTTCTTATGGCCGACAACCGTTGGGCGGCGGCATGCCGTCGTTGACGGGCCTCGTCACCTTCGCGACCGTGGCCCGGCATGACAGCTTCTCCAGTGCCGCCGAAGAGCTGGGCGTCAGCCAGCCCGCGGTCAGCCACGCCATCAGGCTCCTCGAACGGTGGTTCGGTTGCCAGCTCTTCGAGCGGGACCACCGGGGCATCCGGCTCACCAAGGCCGGCGAGATCCTGGCCGCAGGGGTCAGCGGCGGCCTCGCCCAACTCCACCAGGCGGTGCGGAACGTCCAGGTCCTCCACCAGGCGATGGGGGAGGTGGTCACCATCTCGGTCTCGACGGCCACGGCCACCAACTGGCTGATCCCCCGGCTGGCCCGCTTCAAGACCAGTCATCCCGAGATCGACGTGCGCTGTGTGACCACCGACTCCGACCACCACTTCGATTCCAGCACCGTCGACCTGTTCGTCCCCGTCGGCCGGGCCAGGTGGCCGGGATGCCGGCGATGGCCCCTGCTGACCGAGACCGTCTACCCGGTGTGCCGTCCCGATTACGCGGCATCCCTGGGACCCATGCCGTGGACGGTCGAACAGCTCAACGAGGTCACGACCCTCCAGTTGGCCGAGCGCCACCGGTCTCGGATGCGTTGGGACGAATGGTATGCCGCCCTTGACCTGCCGGTGGCGACCGGACCCAGCGAGCAGATCACCAACGACTACACGGTCCTGCTTCAGGCTGCATTGGAGGGCCAGGGGGTTGCCCTCGGTTGGCACCACCTGGTGGCCGACCTGGTCGAACGCGGCCTACTCGTGCGGCCGGTCGTGGAGTCGGTCACGACGGACGAGCCGCTGTGGATCCTCGCCCCGCCGGGTCGCCAGATCACCTCGGCCGCCGAGGCGCTCCGAGACTGGTTGATCGCCGCCTCCTGACGGGCCAGCCACGCGCCCTATGGTGGCGGACATGGCCCGACTCCAGGTCGTCGATCATCCGGTGCTGCTCGACACCCTGACCGGGATGCGGCGCACCGACACTCCCACACCGGAATTCCGGCGTCTGATGCGGCGCGCCGGCCTATTGCTCACCGCGGCGGCGACCGCCGATCTGGTCCTGCGGCCCGCGGCGGTGGTCACCCCGATGGGGGAGACCACCGCCCCCGAGCTGGCCTCGGTTCCGGTGCTGGTGTCGGTGCTGCGGGCCGGCAACGGCCTCCTCGACGGGGCCAGGGACCTGCTGCCGGACTCGCCGGTCGGCCACCTCGGCCTGTACCGGAACGAGGACACGCTCGAGGCCGTCACCTATTCGTCCTCGTTACCCGACCTGACCGGCCGTCTCGCCATCGTTCTCGACCCGATGCTGGCCACCGGAGGCACCGCGTCGGCGGCCGTCGACCTCGTGGTCACGGGAGGCCCGGCGGCCATCCGGTTGGTGTCGCTGGTGGCTGCCCCGGAGGGCGTCGAACGGTTCGGAGCGGCCCACCCGGAGGTCGAGGTCTGGACCGCGTCGGTCGACAGCCATCTCGACGACTCCGGGTACATCGTTCCCGGTCTCGGCGACGCCGGCGACCGCCTCTATGGAACGTCATGACCGCCGACGGCCCGCTGGCCGCCGAGCGGGCGGCCACGGTCGACGAGATCGCCGGCTTCCGCAGCCTCGGTCACACGGTCGTGCGGGCACTGTGCTCACCGGAGGAACTCGAATCGTTCGTCGCCCCCATCGTCACTGCGGCCGACCGGCTGGCCTGGAACCGGGACATCCCCCTCGACCGGCAGCGGACCTACGACCGGGCCTTCCACCAGGCGATCGGCCTCTGGGTCCACGACGACACGGTGCGCCGGTTCGTCACCGCTGAGAGGATGGCCCGGGTGGCTGCCGAGCTCCTCGGGACGGATGGTGTCCGGCTCTACCACGACCAGGCGCTCATCAAGCGGGCTGGCGGCGGGCCGACCCCGTGGCATCAGGACGCCTACTACTGGCCGGTCGACGGCGATCAGACCATCACGATGTGGATGCCGCTGTTCGACGCGGGGCCCGATGCCGGCACCATGCGCTTCGCCGACGGGTCGCACCACCTCGGCGACCGGCGAGGGCCGGCGATCTCCGACGACTCCGATGAACATTTCCGGCAGGTGATCGAGGCCGAAGGACTCCACGTCAGCCCACCCGACCACCTGGCGGCCGGCGATGCGTCGTTCCATGCCGGCTGGACGCTCCACTCTGCTGGGCCGAACACCACCGATGCCGACCGGCCGGCGATGACGGTGATCTACGTCGCCGACGGTGCGGTGATCCGAAAGCCGCAGCGCGACGAGCAGCGCCTGGACCTGGCGCTGTACCTGCCCGGGGCCCGACCCGGCCAACTCGTGGCCACTGACCAGAACCCGCTGCTGTGGTCGGCTGACAACTGAGGATGTACGGCCCCTAGGCTCGCCCGACGTGAACCCGGACGAACGATCGGTCCTGCGGGCCCAGAAGGCCATCGCTGCGGTGCTGCGTCCATTCGCCCGTGTGGATGTCGGCCCCCGCCCCGACGTCCCGCCGGGACCAGTGATCCTCGCCGCCAACCATCGCAGCATGGCCGACCTGCTGCTGGCGTCCGGCACGTTCGCCCGGTGGGAATGGCCGATCCGCCCACTCGTCGCCGCGTCCTACTTCGACCGGCCGGGCCTCGGGACGATCCTCCGGCGGCTGCGGTGCATTCCGGTCACCGGCACCGACGCACTGGCCCTGGCCGCCGATGCCCTCGCCGCCGGCTGGTCCGTCGCCATCATGCCGGAGGGTCGGATCGTGCGGGCTGAGGAGTGGGCCGAGACCGGGGTCGGGAGGCCCCATCCCGGGGTCGGACGGCTGGCCATCGACACCGGCCTGCCCGTCGTCGCCAACGGAGCCGTGGGTACCGAGGACTTCTGGCCCCGGGAGCGTTCGCTGCCCCGGCTTCGACCGTGGAGCCGGCCCCATCTGGTGCTGCGCTCGGAGGTGCTGGGCGTCATCAACGAGCCGCACTCCCGTGACGCCATGGAGACCATCTGGGACGGCGTGCGCCGCTGCGTCGAACGGGCCGGAGCCGAACGGCAGGCCTGACCGCTGATCAGCCGTGGCTTCCGTGGCCGTGGTCGTCGATCAGGAGCAGCTCGTGGCGATGGTCGTGCTCGCCGTGGTCACCCAGGAGCCGCTCACCGTAGGCGGCCCGCAGGACATCGGGACAGAGGACGGCATCGGGCGGTCCCTGGGCGACCAGCCGACCGGCCAGGACGACCACCCGGTCGGCGTGGCGAGCCTCGTCCAGGTTGTGGGTCGAGACGACGATCACCCGGCCGGCCGAGCGCTCCTCGTCCATGACGCCGAGGATCACCTCCTGGCTGGCCAGGTCCAGCCCGGTCACCGGCTCGTCGAGCAACAGGGTCTCGGCGTCACGGGCCACCGCCTGGGCGATCGAGGCCCGTTGCTGATGGCCGCCCGAGAGACCGGAGAACTGATGCCGGGCCAGGTCGGTGACCTCGAGGCGTTCCATCGCGGCGTCGACGGCCCGATGGTCGGCATCGGTGAAACGGCGGGGACGCCCCGCTGTGAACCGGGCCATGGCCACGACCTCCCGCACGGTGAGGGGCAGCCAGCCCCGGCCATGGTTCTGGGTAACCATGGCGACCGAGGAGGCTGCGGTCACTCGGCCCGACGTGGGGGAGCGCAGACCGGCGACCACCTCGAGGAGGGTGGTCTTGCCCGAGCCGTTGGGGCCGACCAGGGCCGTGATGCTTCCGGGATCGAAGTCCAGCGTGACGTCGGTCAGCGCCGGCCGTCCGCCCCGCAGGACCGACACGCCGCTCAGCGCCGGAGCCGTGCTCTCAGGGCTGGGGGATTGTCCGGTGGGCGGGAGGGCGACCATAGTGAGAATCATTCTCGCTGTCCTGGGCGAGGAGGGCAACCCGTATCGCCCCCACGCGGATATACGGTGTATATTGCAGCGTATGGCCCGCATGACCACCGGCCTCCTCCCCGAGGAGGTCGTGACCGCTGCAATGGAACGCATCCACGAGCACGGCTACGACGGCTTCAGCATGCGCTCCCTTGCCGCCGACCTCGGCGTGAACCCCATGACCATCTACCTGCGCTTCGACAACCGGGAAGCGCTGCTCGACGCGGTGGCCGCCCACGCCGTTTCGGCCATGGAGGTCCCCGACCTCGAACCCGGCAACTGGGAGGACCAGGTCGTCGAGTGGGCGAGGGCCGTCCGGACCCATCTCCTCGGGTTCCGATCCCTGCTCCCCGTGCTCCGTGACTCGGCCCACCTCGGCACGGCCATGGCCCAGCTCACCGAACAACTCCTCGAGTTACTGCTGGACGCCGGCTTCGACGACACAGCGGCCGCGGCCGCCTCCCGGGCTCTGTTCTGGCACGCGGTCGGATTCGCCCTCGCCCACGACGCCCTCGAACAGGCGGCCTCAGTCGGCCGACGGACCGCCAGGCTCTCGGACGCCACCCCCAACCTCCAAAGGCTCGCCGTCCACCTTGGCCCGTTCGAGGCCGACGAGCTCTTCGACCACACCACCCGGCTCCTGGCCCACGGCCTCCGCAACACCCACCGAGCGATCACGTCAACGAGGAACCTTCCATGAGCGAACGCCTGACCACCAGCGACCCGGCCAGCGGCCTGGCCCTGGACCGCCGGCCCCGAACCGATTTTCCCGTCTACATCGGCCCGGCTACCCATCTGGCCGAGGAGCGGAGACGCCTGTCAGACCTCGAATGGGAGCACTTTGATGCCCGCATGCTGAGCCCGACGATCGGCGCCGAACTGGATGGCGTCGCCCTGACCGGTGAGCTGCCCGATGCAGTCATCGCGGAGATCGCCGACGCACTCGCGGCGTACAAGGTCGTGTTCTTCAGGAACCAACCGTTCACCGCTGAACAACACGTGCAGTTCGCCCGGCGGTTCGGTGATCTGGAGGTCCATCCGTTCATTCCCTCCAACACCGAACAACCCGAGTTGGTGCGTTTTGAGAAGGGTGCCGACACGACCGGATACGAGAACCAGTGGCATCACGACGTGACCTGGAGGGAATGTCCGTCAAAGGCGACGATCCTGCGGGCGATCCAGGTGCCGGACGTCGGCGGCGACACATTGTTCACCGACATGTACGCCGTGTACGAGGGGCTCGCACCGGACACCAAGGCGCTGGTCGACGATCTCGACGTGGTGCACGATTTCGTCCAGGCCTTCGGGGCCAAGGTGCCTCCGGAGCGCCGCGAGGAGGCCAAGGCCATGTACCCGGAGATCGTCCATCCTGCGGCATGCACCCATGAGGTAACCGGCCGGACCTTCCTCTACGTGAACCGCACGTTCGTGAACCGCTTCGCCGGGCGCACACGCGAGGACTCCCTGACGCTGTTGGACGAGTTGTGCCGGCAGACCGACACCCCTGAATACCAGTGCCGCTTCCAGTGGGAACCGGATTCGGTCGCCTTCTGGGACAACCGTGCCGTCCAGCATCTCGCCTGCAGCGACTACTGGCCCGAGGTCCGGATCATGGAACGGGCCAGCATCATGGGCGAACGCCCACGGCGCTAGAGCGTCACCAGGCTCCGACGGCCAGGGTGACGGTCAATTCGCTCGGAGCTGCCCAGGGAGTGGGTGGGCGATGGCGTCCCACCGAGGTCCGCCATCGGGGCCGGTGCGGCTGTGGTTGTCAGGGCCGCGGTGGTGGGGGACGGCGCTTCGTTTGTCCTTCCACAGGCACCCGCCAGGGTGTGGTGGTCAGTTTCAGACCACCGAAGCGTTTCGTCCTGATCGGAACTCCACAAGAATGGTCTGGATGAAGAAACTGGGCAGAACGTTGGCGTGTGTCGTGATTCTGGCAGCCGCTTGCGGAAGTTCCGACAACTTGGGCACCTCAACGACTGTCGCGCCGACAACGACTGTCGCGCCGACAACGACTGTCGCGCCGACAACGACTGTCGCGCCGACAACGACTGTCGCGACTGTTGAGTCAACAACAACTCAAGGACCAGATATTCCATATCACGGTTATGTCAGCACTCTGTACAGCGACCCCGAGGCTTGGTTGTGTTGGCCTGGCGTTGAGGATGTCTGTGATCGTGATCGAGCGGCCACTGCGATTCACGCGAACGGAGCAATTGAGGTATTAGCTCCTGAAGTGACGTCCGACCCCCTGGTTGACTGTTTCTACATCTACCCAACTGCAAGTCAAGATATGACCCCGAATAGCGACCTGAGACCAGATGAAGACGAGGAGATCTCAACTATTTGGCGTCAAGCGTCACGCTACAGTGAAGCATGCAGGGTTTATGCGCCGATATATCGGCAGAAAACTAAACCGTCCAACCAGGGTGTGGTTGAAGTTCCTGACGATGACCTAATTGGTGGTCCGGGTACAACTGGTTTCGAAATCGCCTATGCGGATGTTGTCGATGCATTCAGGTATTACATCGCAAATAGCAGTCAAGGGCGTGGCTTCATTCTGATTGGCCATTCTCAGGGGGCGGCAATGTTGACAGAGTTGCTAAAAAGAGAGATCGACCATAGCCCGATGCTCCGAGAGCGGTTGGTTTCCGCACATCTGCTCGGTGGTGCCCATATTGGCGCCAGCGGTGCAGAATTTGAAACGATATCAGGCTGTACACAAGTCGATGAGATCGGATGTGTCATTGCGTACAATGCGTTTCGGGACGATTCTCCTCCCGGCCCGAATACATGGTTTGGCCGTACCTGGCATGATAGCTCCTGGGACATTGCCTCCTGGGACGACCTCTCTTGGGATGACGTCGTGTCGCATTCATCATTATGTGTCAACCCAGCACACTTTGGTTCTGGTAAAGCGGAGTTGAACCCATTCATGGCCACACATCGCGACCTAGAAGAAACCCTGGGGGTGACTACCGCTTGGGTCACGTATCCAGGGCTATTTACTGGTGAATGCATAGATGATGGAACATTTGGGTACTTGTCTGTTGGTGTTTTGGCTGATGTGGGAGATCTGCGTACGCGGGGAGTGGATGGAGAGCTTGACCCTCAGACTGGCTTGCACGGCTTCGATGTGAATATTGCCCTAGGTGATCTAGTCACTGCAGCCAAGACTCAAGCCAATAACTATGCGGTATCGAACCGCTAGCCCTCGGGGTACACACGAGTACGCCGTCGGTGGCATCACGTGCATGGAGTCGACAGGGCCCACGTTGCCGAATGCCGGACGACGAGAACGCTGGGCGTCGAGCTCAGAAGTGGTACGGGAAGTCCGAGTAGTCCTGAGGCCGCTTGCCGAGGAAGGCGTCACGACCCTCGGCCGCCTCGTCGGTGCCGTAGGCCAGGCGGGTCGCCTCACCGGCGAAGACCTGCTGGCCGACCAGACCGTCGTCGATGAGGTTGAAGGCGAACTTCAACATGCGCTGGGCGGTCGGGCTCTTGCCGTTGATGGCCGCCGCCCAATCCAGCGCCGTGGCCTCGAGATCGACGTGATCGACCACCTCGTTGACCATGCCCATGGCGTGGGCCTGGTCGGCGTCGTACTCTCGTCCCAGGAAGAAGACCTCCCGGGCGAATTTCTGACCCACCTGCCGTGCCAGATACGCCGAGCCGAACCCGCCGTCGAAGCTGGCGACGTCCGCGTCGGTCTGCTTGAAGCGGGCGTGCTCTCTGCTGGCCAGGGTCAGGTCGGCCACCACGTGCAGGCTGTGACCGCCGCCGGCCGCCCAACCGGGAACCACCGCGATCACCACCTTGGGCATGAAGCGGATCAGCCGCTGCACTTCGAGGATGTGGAGACGACCCGTACGCGCCGGATCGACCGATGCCGCGTCGTCACCGTCGGCGTACCGATAGCCGTCCTTGCCCCGTATGCGTTGGTCGCCCCCCGAACAGAACGCCCAGCCGCCGTCGACCGGGGAGGGGCCGTTGCCGGTGAGCAGGATCGTCCCCACGTCGGTGGCCATGCGGGCATGGTCGAGCGTGCGGTACAGCTCGTCAACGGTGCCGGGGCGGAAGGCGTTACGTACCTCCGGCCGATCGAAGGCGATACGGACCGTCCCCTGGTCGACACACCGGTGATAGGTCACGTCTTCCAGGTCGAAGCCGTCGACGGCTTCCCAACGGCCGGGGTCGAAGATGTCGGACACACGGCCCGGGTCGATGGTGCTCACGATCGCCGAGCATAGGGGCCAGAGTCACACCGACCCGGCTCCGCACCTACCATCAGCGCCGTGAATGGAACACCGGCCAGTGACGTGGACCGCGACATCGTGATCGCTGCCCCAGTTGGGGAGGTCTGGGAAGTCGTGTCCGCCTCGGAACGCCAGGCTGAATGGTTCCCCGGCATGGTGTCCTCCACACTCGAAGGGTCGACCAGGACGATCACCACGGCACCGGGCGGCCTCATCCGGGAAGAGATCCTCGGCGTCGACGACTCCGCCCGATCCCTGACGTACCGGATCACCGGTCCGATGCACCTCGATCACCACCTCGGGACCATCGACGTGTCCGACGACCCGCACGGGACTCGGGTGCGGTACCGCCAGGAGTTGGAACCCAAGGCACTGGTGTACGTCCTCGACGCGGCGGTCGCCGACGCCCTGGAGGGGCTCAAGGCCCTGATCGAGACCGGCCGGACCAGTCGGGCCTACGTACCGGAGGCCGGCTGATGGGCCGCAAGATCCTTTTCGTGACCACCGATCAGCAGCGATACGACGCTCTCGGTTGCAATGGCGGCACGGTCGCCCGCACACCGGTGGTCGACGCTCTGGCGGCCGAGGGTCGCCGCTACACCCGGGCCCACCCACAGAACGTGGTGTGCATGCCGTCCAGGGCGACCATGTTGACCGGACAGCACGTCCGGCACCACGGGGTCTGGATGAACGGTGTCCCACTGCCTCCCGACGCTCCGACGGTCGCCGGCCTGCTCCACGACGCCGGCCTGCGGACCGGCCTGTTCGGCAAGGCCCATTTCGAACCGCTCCTCGACCCCTTCCTGCGGTTCACCCCGAACCGCATGGGCACGAACGGTGCGATCGACGACGACGGGCGGCCCCACCGGGGCTTCGAGCACATGGAGTTCGCTGGACACGGAGCCGCCGGGTACTTCCATTACGGCGGCTGGCTGCGTGAACGACACCCGACCGACATGCCCGGCTTCTACCAGGTGCTCGATGCCACCCTCGAGGTCAACGCCGAGGGAGGGGGCGACACCGGTGCCCCACAGGTCCATCACAACCCAGTGGCCCGGGAGGTGTACCACACCGACTGGGTGGCCGACCGGGCCCTGGCCTGGCTCGGGTCGCTCTCCGACGACGACGACTGGTTCTGTTGGCTCAGCTTTCCCGACCCGCACCATCCCTGGGACCCGCCGTCGTCCGAACTGCATCGGGTCCCATGGCGGGACCTGGACCTACCGGTCGGCTTTCCCGCTGACCGCTCCACGCGTGAAGCCGCCCTGGACACCAAGGGCGCCCATTGGCGGCGGTGGTACGACGGCGATCTCGTCTCCAACTACGAAGCGCCGGCCCACTGGGTACCCGCCTCGCTGACCGCCGACCAGGTCCGAGAGGTGAACGCCATGGCCCACATCGAGAACGAGCTCATCGACGAGGCCCTCGGTCGCGTCCTCGACGGCATCACCGCCCGCGGATGGGGCGACGACCTCGACGTGCTCTACACCACCGACCACGGAGAGTTCCAAGGCGACCACGGCCTGTTGTTCAAAGGCCCCTACCACGTCGACTCTCTGATGCGCCTCCCACTGATCTGGCGGCCCGCGCCGTCGAGCGGGGCGACATCGGTCGAGGTCGGGACGCCGGTGGGTCTGGTCGACCTGGCTCCCACCTTCTGCGCCATCGCCGGAATCGAGCCACCGGCATGGATGGACGGTCGACCCTTGCCGATCGGAGACGATGAGGAGGTGGCACCGGACGCCGTCCTCACCGAATGGGACTCCGTGCACCCCAACGGCACCGAAGTCCACCTCCAGACGGTCAGCCGGGAGGACGTCGTCTGCACCCGCTACGAGGTCGGGACCTGTCACGACGGCACCGAGGGCGAACTCTTCCTGCTCACCGACGACCCCCTCCAGATGGTCAACAGATGGGAGGACCCTGCGCTGCGGTCGTTGCGGGACGACCTGGTCACCCACCTCGACGAGTTGCTCCCGCCGCGCCCCAACCGACCGCTCCCCGTCGAGTCACCCGTCTGAGCGGCACCCCGCAGGCAGCAGCGACCGAAGCACCGTCGGCGTGGCTGGCTGCACACCGAGTGCCTGCTCGAGCCCCATGGCCACCAGATCGGCGTACCCCAGCGGGAACAACTCGTCGACCGCCGCGTCCACCCACTCATCGCCGGGTGGGTCGTCTCCGAATCCGGTCACCACCGCCATCCCCGTCGGCGACACGTCGAGCGTGGTGACGGACAGATCCGGTCGGTGGCGCCGGAGTGCGACGACGGTCTTCCAGACGTCGCCGCTCCACACCACGGTCGACCGTTCCCGGGCCGACGTCACCTCGTCGATGGGGAGGCAGTCATGGATGAGCACCACGGTGTCCGGTCCGGCCAGGGCCTCGGCACCGAGAAGGTCGGCGATGGTCACCTCGAAGTGGTGGAGCCCATCGAGGAAAACCAGATCCACCGGCCTTCCACACGCCCGCACCGCGGACGGGTCGGCAAAGAACTCGGCGGACGTGGTGGCCACGAGGTCGAGAGCCGGGTGCATGTCGGGTCGGCACCGGGGGACTGGATCGACGGCGACGACCCGGGTGGACGCATCGACCAGGGACAGCGACTGCCCGGCGTCCACACCGATCTCCAGGTACAGCCGGGGCCGCACCAGGTCGTGGACGTCGGCCAACAGGTCGTAGTACGTGGGGTAGGGGTCGTTCACCGGTCGCGTCGCCACCAGACGCCGGTCCAGTCGATGGTGTGGATCGGTTCCGTGACGTCGTGCGTCTTGCGGTAGTCGTCGACAGCCTGGCGACAGGCATCGAAGGCGCCATAGTCGTCGACGATCACGAAGCCACCCGGAACGACCTTCGGATACAACGACTCAAGTGCCACCGCCGTCGATTCGTACAGGTCGCCGTCCAGTCGGAGAAGCGCCAGACGATCGATAGGGGCCCCTGGGAGGGTGTCGCGGAACCAGCCCTCGATGAAGGCGACCTGATCGTCGAGAAGGCCGTAGCGGGCGAAGTTGGCCTCGACCTCGGATCGGCCGACAGCCAGGGCTGAAACCTGCGAGAGGTCGATGCCGGTGTCGGCGGGATACCGGTCGGCATCAGGGGCCGGCAGGCCGCGGAACGAGTCGGCCACCCAGACCGTGCGGTCAACGTCGTTCCAGGCGGCCAGCGCACCCCGCATGAGGATGGTGGATCCACCCCGCCAGACACCGGTCTCGATGAGGTCGCCGGGAATCGGTCCGTCGAGGATCGTCGTCAGGATCTCGATCAGGTTGTCGAGGCGACGTCGACCGATCATGGTCTCGGCGGCGACCGGCCAGTCCCGCCCTTCGGCGCGGGCCACCGGGTCGGCTTCGGGGTCCATCTCAGGGAACAGGTCCCGGGCCACACAGCCGCTGAGGAGGTCGAGATAGCGACGACGGGCCGCTGCGGCGTCTTCCACAATTCAGTTGTCGCCGCACTCGGCTTCGAGCGCCCCAGCGGCGATCAAGCCGTCGACGCGGGCGGCGTCCCATCCCAGCCATTCGGCACACACGTCGTGGGTGTGCTGCCCCAGCCCGGGGGCCGCGGTGATCACCGGATCGGCCATGGCCGCGGAATGGATGCATGGCCCCTCCAGCACGATCGGGCCGAGGCCCGGCTGGTCGACAGGGACGATGAAGCCCCGCCCGTTCAGGTGGGGGTCGGCGAGCTGGCGCACCGTCGTCGCCATGTGGCCAGCCGGCACCCCGTGGGCCTGGCAGGCCGCCTCGACCTCCAGCGGGCCCAGGGTCGCCGTCCATGCCGCGACCTGGGCGTTGAGGGCGTCCCGGTGGGTCAGGCGTCCGGCGTGGTCGGCGTACACGGGGTCGGCGGCCCAGGCCGGCTCGCCCATGGCGGCCCGAAGGGCGATCCAGTCGGTGTCGTGGCGGACGGTG
This sequence comes from uncultured Microthrixaceae bacterium, assembly GCA_964586175.1. Lineage (GTDB taxonomy): Bacteria > Actinomycetota > Acidimicrobiia > Acidimicrobiales > MedAcidi-G1 > CAZPGL01. Next base: position 15,319 of record CAZPGL010000001.1, read on the forward strand.
ACGACACACCACTCCTCCTGGTCACCGTCGGGGACGCAGGGGAACACCCCCCACGGCGCACCCCGCGCCGAGTCGTTACCCTCGGGACGCACCGAACCAGGGTTGAGCGCCTCGGCCAGGAACAGATCGCCGAGCGTGCCGATCAGGGCCTCCACCTGGGCGACCGAGGCCCGGCGACCCGGAGCACCCCGGGCCCGTCCGTAGAGGCCGGCCAGCACGGTGATGGCACAGACGCGGCCGGCGAGATGGTCGGGATGGATGGCGTTCGAGCCCGGCGGTGGTCGTCCGTCGTCGAAGGCCCACAGCCAACTCAGGCCGCCGGCCGTCTGGATGGTGGGGCCGTAGCCGGTCCACTCGGCGAAGGTGCCGTGGTCGCCCATCAGCTGGCTGGAGACCATCAGGAGATCGGGGTTGACGGCCTGCAGGTCGTCGTAACCGACCCCGAGGGCGTCCATGGTGCCGGTCGAGTTGTTCTCGATGACGACATCGGCCGCGGCGACCAGGCGTCGAGCCACCATCCGACCGTCGGGATGCTTGAGGTCCAGCCCGATGCTGCGCTTCGAACGACTCGACGAGGCGAACGCCGCCGTCATCTCGCTGCCGAGGAAGACCCGGATGAAGTCAGGGTACGAGCGGCTCTCGACCTTCACGACGTCGGCGCCGTACTCGGCGAGCAGACGGCCGCATTCGACGCCGACCCCGCCGTGACCGAAGTCCACGACCCGGAGGCCGGCGAGCGGCAGGTCGGCCGGCGGCGGCGCGTTCGTCGCCTCGCCGGTTCCCAACCCACCGAATGCCCCGTCGTCATCGCCGATTGCCGGGGCCGGGGTGCGGTAGCCAACCCGCCGGCCGTCGATCTCGAACAGCCCGGCCATCACCGGACCGCTGACACCCGGCGCCACCTCGGCGTCCACGAACGTCCCTCGGGAGGCGAAGTGTCCGCTGGCCAGGACGTCGGCCGGAGCGAGCATGGGTGTGGCGACGACGCCTCGGCGTTGTGCCTCGGCGGCCCCTTCGACCATCGGCAGGTGCCGCCAGTGGTCGGCGAACAGGGGGTTGATGACGTCCAGGTTCATCAAGCGGTTGAACGTCCCGGCCCAGTACTCGTCGGCAAAGGCCTCGGGTTCACCCATCCACTCCCAGAGGGCCCGCCACTGCCGTGGTGCCAGGACGACCAACCGCACATGGCCGTCGGCGCACGCGAAGTGGGGGTACATCGGGCTGTCGCCGGACCGCACCGTCTGTGGGTGCGAGTCGTTGGCCAGGCTGTTGGACGCGTTGGGCAGACCCCACGTGTTCATCTGGGCCAGCGCCTCGAGGGCCGAAACGTCCAGCCACTGGCCGTTCCCGGTCCGGTCCCGGTGCAGGAGGGCCAGCAGGACACCGAACGCCCCCAGCACCCCCAGGGTGTCGTGGGCCACCGTGCCGGGGACCAGCAACGGTGGCCGGTCCGGGGTGCCGGACAGCGACAGCCAGCCCGACCGGGCGACGACCACGTCGTCGGTCGCCACCAGGTGACGATCGGGACCGGTCTGCCCGAAGTCGGTGAGCGACGCCACGATGAGGCGGGGATCGGTTGCGGTCAGCCTGCCGGGGTCCAGACCCAGTTCGGCCAGCCGACCTGGACGTTCGGACTCGATCAGCACGTCGGCATCGGTGATGAGCGCCTGCAGCCGTTCGAGGCCGGCCACGGTGCCGAGGTCGATCGTGACACCGGTCTTGTTGGTGTTGCGGTAGGCGAAGTACAGCGATGTCCCGTCCGGGGCGTACGGCGGGAGGCCTCGCGACACCGCGCCGCCCGGCGGCTCCACCCGGATCACCTCGGCACCCAGGTCGGCGAGCAGTCGGCCGCAGAGCTCGCCGCGCTCGTCGGCCATGTCGATGACCCGAAGGCCGACCAGGGGCTGGGTGGTGTCGGGCATGATCCTCCGTGGGCCGATCGGTGCCGCCGGTCTAGCAGCACGACGGCGACCCCACCGAATCGCCGGGAGGGGTACGGCCCGCACCCGGCGGCCCGGGTTAGCCTGTCGCCATGAAGGAGCACCCGGGCGGCAGACGGCGGAGCGCGCCCTTGGGGCCGGTGTTCGCGGTGGCCCTGGTCCTCGCCGTGGCCGGCGGTCCGGCCATCGCCTTTGGTGCCAGCGAGGGCATCCGTGACGCCAGGGACCGGAGGGAGGCCGCCGCCGACCGGGAGGCCGCGGCCGCCGAGGCCCTCGAGCTGATCGAGGCCGAGGACATCCAGGTGGCCGAGGCCCTTGGCGCCCTCGATGACTACGTCGGTATCCAGGAGGCAAAGATCGCCGCCGCCCGGCAGGCCATCGAGGCTGCAGAGGCCGAAGCCACCCTCCGCTGGGTCGAGGCCGAGGCCGTCGCCGATGAGGTCGCCGAGCTCCGGGTGCAGATCCAACGCCTCGCCGTCGACGTCTACGTGCGGGGCATCCGCCCCGGCACCCTGCTCGAGTCGGACGATCTCACCACCGGCGTCCGCAAGGCGGCCATCCTGGATGCCGTCACTGGCGACCGGGGCGACCTGGTCGACCGGTTGCGGGCCCTTGAATCCGACCGTGAGGACATCGCCCGCTCGGCCGACGACGCCATCATCGACGCCGAGACCCAGCAACGGGAGCTGGAGGCTGCCCTGGTGATCCTCGACCAGCGCATCCTGGCCAAGGAGGCGGTGCAGGACGAACTCCAGAACCGGATCACCGCCTACGAGGAGGAGATCCGGGAGTTCGAACGGGAGCAGTACCGGATGGCGGTGCTGATCGACAACCTCATCGCCGAGGAGCTCAGGGCGTCGGCACCCCAGCTCACGGTCCAGTCGGCCTCCGGATTCATCATGCCGATCGAGGGCCACGTCGGGTCCGGGTTCGGACCCCGGATCCATCCCATCTTCGGCACCTTGCGTCAACACAACGGCGTCGACATCGGATGCGTGACCGACCAGCCCATCTGGGCGGCGAAGGCCGGCACGGTGATCTTCGCCGGCTGGCGGAACGGCTACGGCAACGTGGTGCTGATCGAACACGACGGTGGGGTGGTCACCGTGTACGCCCACCAGAACCAGATCCTGGTGTCCTCCGGGCACAGCGTCGACCGGGGCGAGTTGATCGGCAAGTGCGGCTCCACCGGCTGGTCCACCGGCCCCCATCTCCACTTCGAGGTCCGGGTCGGCGGTGAGGCCAAGGATCCGCTGCTGGTCCTGCCGGGTTGACGCCCGAGCATTCGCCCACCCACCGCTACGCTCCGTGACCCGACACAGCGAACCCACCGGCTGGTCGAGTCGAGCGGGATGGTGGGCCGCCGTGGCAGGCACCGTGTCCGCCGTCGCCCTGACGATCGCCGCCTCCTCCTCGGACGGGCCGCTGCCCGGAGAGCGCCCTGCCATCCGCTGGATCCACGAAAGCACGCCGGCGCCGGTCGAGTCCGTCGGCGGGGTCCTCGACCCTCTGCTCACCGACATCACCGCGCCGGCCGTCTACCTGCTCCTCGTCGGCCTGGTCTGGCGGGCCTGGGGACGGGCACCGGCAGCGGTGATGGCCCTGGCCGGGGCCGGCACCGGGCTGACCCGGATCGCCGACCTGGTGGAACGTCCCCGGCCGACATCCGATCTGGCGTGGCAGCAGGCGGCGTTCGGGTCGGGGGGCTACCCCAGCGGCCATGCCGTCTTCGCCGTGCTGGTGTTCGGCACGATCGCCGTGCTGGCCCGCCGTCACGCCCATCCGCAGCGCCGCCGCTGGATCATCGGTGGCCTGTCTCTCCTCGTGGCCGTCATCTGCTGGACACGTGTCAGCGCCCTCGAACACTGGCCGGCCGACGTGTTGGGCGGCGCGTCGATGGCCGGGGTGGCGCTGCTCGCCGTCGTGTGGGCCGAGCGTCGTCTCGCGGCCCTCGCTGGACGGTGGACCCTCCTCGACCGCATCCTGGGTTGGTGAACGGGCCCCAGAACGGCCGATGGGGCCCCGCGGGGCCCCATCGCACCGGAAACTGACGTCGGCTCAGCCGACGAACGCCGAGGCGAACACCAGCGAGACGATCGTCATCACCTTGATGAGGATGTTCATGGCCGGACCCGAGGTGTCCTTGAACGGGTCGCCCACGGTGTCGCCGACGACGGCCGCCTTGTGGCTCTCGGAGCCCTTGCCCCCGTGGTTGCCGGCCTCGATGTACTTCTTGGCGTTGTCCCATGCGCCGCCTGCGTTGGCCATGAAGATGGCCAGACAGAACCCGGCGACGAGGGCTCCGGCGAGGAAGCCGCCGAGGGCGTCGACGTTGATGAAGCCGATCACCAGCGGAACGACCACGGCCAGCGAACCGGGGATGATCATCTCCTTCAGCGAGGCCTTGGTCGAGATGGCCACGCAGCGCGCCGAATCGGGGTGGACGCCGTCCTGGCCTTCACGCAGTCCGGGGATCTCACGGAACTGGCGCCGGACCTCTTCGATCATCTCCTGGGCCGCCCGGCCCACGGCGTCGATGGTGAGGGCCGCGAACAGGAACGGCAGCATGGCGCCGATGAACAGGCCGATGAACACCTCCACCTGGCCGATGTCCAGGGTGAGGTTGCCACCGGCCGTGGCCACGGCGAACTCGAAGCTCTTGAACAGGGCCAGGGCGGTCAGGGCCGCCGAACCGACGGCGAAGCCCTTGGCGACGGCCGCGGTCGTGTTGCCCAGCGAGTCGAGGGCGTCGGTGACCTCGCGGACCGACGGGTCCAGTTCGGCCATCTCGGCGATGCCTCCGGCGTTGTCGGCGATCGGGCCGTAGGCGTCGACCGAGACCACCACACCGGTGGTGGCCAGCATGCCGATGGCGGCCACGGCGATCCCGTAGATGCCGCCGTCGAGGGCACCCAACTGGTCGAAGGCCATCTCGCCACCCCAGTAGGCGACGCCCACGCCGAGGGCGAGCAGAGCCACCGACGCAGCGACCGACAACATGCCGGCCGAGACCCCGCCAAGGATGGTGGTGGCCGGACCGGTCTCAGTCTGCCCGGCGATCTTCTTGACCGGGCCGAAGTGGTCGGAGGTGTAGAACTCGGCCGTCTTGCCGAGGGCCCAGCCGACGAGCAGGCCGCCGATGACGGAGATGGCCAGGCCGTAGGAGCTGTCGAAGGCGGGGGAGTCGCCGAACATCCATCCGCTCAAGACGACGGTGGCGACCACGGTGAGGGCCATGGCCACGTTGGTGCCCATGTGCAGGGCCCGGGACAAGGCCTTGGAGTCGGTCGACTCGCCACCCCGCACGAAGAACGAGCCGATGATCGAGGCGACCATGCCGGCCAGGGCGATGGCCATCGGGAAGGCCAGCAGGGAGATCGTCACCGGGTCCGTGGCGTTCTCGGCGGCCAGACCGCCCGCGAAGGCGACCAGGGAGATGGGGGCCAGGATCGAGCCGGCGTAGCTCTCGAAGAGGTCGGCGCCCATGCCGGCCACGTCGCCGACGTTGTCACCCACGTTGTCGGCGATGGTCGCCGGGTTGCGGGGGTCGTCCTCGGGGATGCCGGCCTCGACCTTGCCGACCAGGTCGGCGCCGACGTCGGCGGCCTTGGTGTAGATACCGCCACCGACCCTGCTGAACAGGGCGATGGAGCTGGCACCGAGGCCGTATGCGGTCACGACCTCGAAGGCGTCGTCGACCTCGAGGACCAGGACGAACAGCACGTAGACGGCCATGAGGCCCAGCAGGGCGAGGCCGGCCACGGAGAAGCCCATGACGGCACCGCCGCGGAAGGCGATGGGCAGCGCCTTGCCCGGGCCGTCCTGGGCGGCGTTGGTGGTGCGGGCGTTGGCCATTGTGGCGACGGTCATGCCGACGTAGCCGGCGGTCGCCGACAGGATGGCGCCGATGACGTAGGTCAGGGCGGCCGCCGGGACGATGAGGACGCCGATGAGGACCGCCATGACGGCCACGAAGCCGGAGACCCAGATGTACTCCTGCTTCAGGAACGCCCGGGCGCCCTTCTGGATCTCGGTCATCAGATGGACCATCCGGTCGTTGCCCGGATCGGCCTGCTTGACGTTGGTGTAGAAGAACCCGGCGAGGCCGAGCCCGAAGAGGGCTGACAGGCCTGCCAGGTAGGGGATGGCGTCCAAGGACTGCTCTCCTGCGTGGATCGTGGGTGTGGCCGCGCGTCGCCGACCTCGGCGAGCGGGGGTTCTGTCGGACTCCGGCAGTGCCGTCGGCCCGTGGAACCGCAGAGATGCTAGTGAGTGCGACGGCCCGGTTCCGACCTGGAGAGGCGATGGGTGGCGAAAATCCGGGGGTGACACATGACCTCGGGGAATGCCCTCCGACGTCTGGCGCCGTCCGGGCGGGTGGGTAACGATCTGGGTATGGACGTCGATACGACCCGGGTGGCGATGCTGCAGCGCCGGCGTTCCCTGTCCGCTGCGACCGTCCGCCGTGCATCGGCCCTGGTCGTCCACCGCATCCGGTCACTGCCCGTCTTCCGGGAGGCCGTCTTCGTCGGTGCCTATCTGGGCATCCGGGGCGAGATCGATCCGTCTGCCCTGTTCGATGATCCCCGACCCGGCGAGCCGGCCATCGCCCTCCCGGTCACCGAACCGGGCCGCCCGTTGCGCTTCGTCGTACCGGAGGGGCCACTCGCTGAGGGGCCGTATGGCATCCGACAGCCCGTCGACGGCCAGGAGGTCGACCCGATGACGATGGACGCGGTCCTCGTCCCCCTGGTCGCCGCCGACGAGCAGGGCAACCGGGTGGGGCACGGTGCCGGCTTCTACGACCGCACGTTCGCCCCACGGGCCACGGCCCCACCACCGCCGGTGATGATCGGCGTAGCCCACGGTTTCCAGGTCGTTCCACAGTTGGACGCCCGCCCATGGGACGTCCCGCTCGACCTGCTGGTGACCGATGCCGGCCTGGTCGTCCCGGGTATGAACCACACGGCGCCACCGATGGGGAAGGATTGAGCCGTGCGCATCATCGTGGTGGGTGCCGGCGAGGTCGGCACCTACGTCGCCGACCGTCTCAGCCGCCAGAACCACGACGTGGCGCTGGTCGAACTCGACCCTGAGCGCTTCCGCGAGGTCGACGACGAACTCGACGTCCTGACCATCCTCGGCAGCGGCACCGACCCGGTGGCCCTCGAGGCGGCCGGGGTGTCGGGAGCCGACCTGCTCGTCGCCGTAACCAAGAACGACGAGGCCAACCTGGTGGCCGCGCTGCTCGCCCGACAGGCCGGGGTGTCCAAGACCGTCGTGCGCATCGAGTCCCGCCGACTGCGCAAACCTGAGGTGGCGGCCCTGCTCGGCGGCCGCGACGACAGCCTCATGATCGATCCGGACAGCGAGGTCGCGAACGACGTCCTCGGCCTCATGGAATACCCCGGAGCGCTTGATCTGGCCCGGATGGCCGGCGGAGAGGTCGTCGTGGTGGGCGCCCGCCTTCCGGCCCACGCCCCGCTGGTCGGGGCGTCGCTGCTCGAGCTGGGGCGCGAGTTGGAGCCCGACTGGGACTTCATCGTCGGCACCATCACCCGCCTGAACGACGACACGGGCGAGGAGGAGACCCTGATTCCACGCGGCGACGCCGTACTGCGCGAAGGCGACCTTCTCCGTGTCATCTGCAAGCAGCGGGCGCTCCGCGACGTCATCCAGCGGCTCGGTATCGCCCGCGACATGCCCACCCGGGCCTTGCTGCTGGGCGGCGGGCGCACGGCCCAGATGCTGGCCGAGGCGCTCAACAAGAAGGGCCTGGACGTCGCTCTCATCGAAAAGCGCCCGGAGCGGGCCGCCGAGCTGAGTGCCGCCCTGCCCCGGTGCATCGTGTACGCCGGCGACATCACCGACGCCGACATGCTCGAGGAGGCCGATGTGGCCCGTCAGGACGTCGTCATCGCCCTGACCGGCGAGGATGACGCCAACGTGCTGGCCTGTCTCTACGCCAAGGCGGCGGGGGCCCGTCGGACCCGGGGGGACGGCACCTCCGCTGGCCCCAAGACGATCGCCGTCGTCCACCGCCTCAAGCTGCTGGCCCTTCTCGAGGACCACGACGTGGACGCCACGCTGAGCCCCCGCACCGCTACCGCCAACAGCGTGCTGCGGTTCGTACGGGGCGACGTGGCCCAGGTGGCCACGTTCCTCCACGGTGACGCCGAGATCCTCGAGTTCGCCGTCGACGAGGACGCCCGCTGCGAGGGACGCACCCTGGCCGAGTTGGACGTCCCCCGGGACGCCCTCGTCGGCGCCATCGTGCGAGACGGCAAACCCCAGATCGCCCGGGGGCAGAGCACGCTGCGAGACCGCGACCACGTCATCGTCATCGCCAAACCCGAATCGGTCGACGGTGTGAGCGCCCTGTTCGGGTGAGCCGGCTCGCCGACACCCGTCGGGGGGGCCGGGCATGGGCCTCGTGGACCTCGGCGGCCTCTCTCGGGGTAGGGGCCGGTCTGGCCGCCACGTCGACCGCAGCGATGTTCGCCGGCCTGGCCGATCTGCTCGGCGACGCCGACCATACGGCGTTGCTGCTGGTCGGTGGCTCCCTCGGTGCACTGCTCGGTGTGGGGTTGATCCGTCTTCCCGTGCGTCCGCCCCGACACCGGGACGCCGACATCCTGGGCGGCCTCACCGCGGCGTTCGTCGCCGCGGTCATCGCCGCCGCCAGCATGCTGTTGGCCACTGGCACCGTCGACACCGTGGACTCGGCGCTCCACGAGGGCGCCGCAGCGGTCACGACGACCGCCCTCAGCGGTCTCGACGTCGACACCCTTGATCCGGGAATCCAGGGATTCCGCGCCTCCCTGCAGTGGCTCGGCGGCCTCGCCGCCCTCCTGCTCGGCGTGGCGGTGTTGCCGTCCCTGGGAGCAGGACGGGACCTGGCCGACCGGGTCGCCGGAGGCGGGCTGCGGCCCCTGGCACCGTCGGGCGGCAAGGCGGCCCGACACATCCTGCTCATCTACGTCCCGTCCTCGGTAGTGCTCTGGGCGGCGTACGCCCTGGCCGGCATCGGCATCTTCGACGGCCTCCTCATGGCCATGGCCACCGTCTCCACCGGTGGGTTCGTGGCCGCCGGTGACCCGTTGAACGACGTGGCGGTGCAGTGGATCGCCATCGTCGGTATGACCATCGCCGGCACCAGCCTGGTGATCCTGTGGCGCCTGGCCCAGGGGCACGTCGGCGGTGTGCTGCGGTCGCTTGAACTGCGGATCTACCTGACCCTGATCCTGGCGACGTCCGCCCTGCTCGTCACCAACGGGGGCGGTGGTCTCGACGGCCTGCGCCGGGCGCTGTTCACTGCTGCTGCGGCCGCCTCGACCACCGGCTTTCCGATAGCCGGTGACGGCTGGGTTCCCCTGATCCCGGTGGTCGTCCTGCTCATCACGGCCGTCGGCGGCATGGCCGGGTCAACCGCTGGTGGGTTCCACCTCTTGCCGTTGCTGGCCTTGGTACGGACCTCGCGACGGGAGCTCATGCGGCAGCTCCACCCGAGTCTCGTGTCCCGCATCCGCCTCGGGGGACGGGCCGTCGACGAGGCCACCGTCGAGCGCATGATCGTCCAACAGTTCCTGTTCGTGGCTGTGGTCGCCACCACCATCCTCCTCGCCGCAATCGGTGGGCTCGAGGTCTTCGACGCCATTGGTGCCGCCGTCCATGCCACCGCCACCGCCGGCCCGGCTCGAGCCGTGGACGGCACGGTCATTGAACCGTCCAGTTGGAGCCGACCGGTCCGGCTCGCCCTCGTGCCGGCCATGATCGCCGGTCGCATGGCCATCTATCCGGCGCTGATGACCTTCGGCGTCCTCGTCACCGTCGCCGGCAACCGGGTGCGCCCTCGTCGTCGCCTCCGGGCCTTCCGGGAGCGCTCCCGATGACCGGCCGTCCACGGTCCCTGAGGCCCGTCGGCACCTCCACGACCCTGCACGTGGCGGGCATGGCCCTCCAGTTCGTGGCCGGGAGCATGGTCGTGTGCGGGGTCATCGCCCTGGTCGACGGGCGCGATGCCGCGGCACTGTTCAGCGCGGCGGTCATCGCCGGCATGCTCGGGGCGTTGGGCCACCGGGGCACCAGGCTCGGCGAGCTGGACCGGGCCGACATCTTCAGCGCCGTCGGTGCCACCTGGCTGCTGGTGTCGGTCGTGGGCACCCTGCCGTACCTGCTGGCCGGCACCTTCGACCGTCCCGGCATCGGCCTGCCGGTCGTGCTGGCCGACGCGTTGTTCGAATCGGTGTCCGGCTACTCGTGCACCGGGTCGACGGTGTTCGGCGCCCACAATCCGATCGAAGCCCAGGGGGCAGGCATCCTGTTCTACCGCCAGCTCACCCAGTGGCTGGGCGGCATGGGCATCGTGGTCCTAGTGGTCGCCGTGCTCCCGTCGCTGCGGGCCTCAGGTCTCGGCCTGATCGGCGCCGAGGCCCCGGGTACCGGCACCGACCGGCTGGCCCCGAAGGTCATCGACACGGCCCGGCAGTTCTGGCTGCTCTACTTCGGCCTCACCGTGTTCGTCTCGGTCGGCTTGTTCCTCGCCGGAATGGGGGCGTTCGACGCCGTCTCCCATGCCCTCACCACGGCATCGACCGGGGGGTTCTCGACCCGGGACGGGTCAATTGGCCATTGGGACAGCGTCCCGGTCGAGGCCGTCCTCATCGCCGCCATGGTGCTGGGGGGCGCCAGCTTCGCCCTGCATGCCGCGTCGCTGGCCCGCAGGCGCCCCACCCATTTCGCCCATCCCGAGTTCCGGGCCTACATCACCGTCCTGGGCGGCGGCATCGTGGCCGTCACCGCGCTGCTCGTCCACGACGGCCTGTCCTTGGGCCGGGCCATCCGGGCGGCGACATTCAACGTCGTCACCCTGGGGACGAGCAGCGGGTTCGGCAACACCACTGGGCCCGGCACCGACGGCGACTTCGTGCTGTGGCCCGGCGGAACCCAGGTCATCCTGCTGGTGCTGCTGGTGTTCGGCGGCTGCACCGGATCCACCGCTGGGGGGGTGAAGATCATGCGCCTCCAGGTGGGCATGGCCGATGCCCTCCGGTCACTCCGCAGCTTCCGACGGCCCCGCGGGGTCTTCTCGGTGTTCCACGGCCGGACGGTGCTTCCGGAGTCGCTGGTCGAGCGGGTGGCCGGCTTCATGGTCGTGTACGGCATGTTCGTGGTCCTGGGCACCCTGGCCCTGACCGCCCTGGGCGCTGAACCGCTCACCGCAGCCACGGGGGCGATCGGCTCGTTGGGCAACATGGGCCCCACCTTGGGCGAGGCTGGGCCGACGGCGTCGTTCACCGAGGCCTTCTCGACCCCGGCCCGCCTGGTCCTGGCCGCTCTCATGGTCGTGGGCCGCCTCGAGATCTTCCCGATGGTCCTGATGGTGGTAGCGCCCTACCGGGCGGTCCGGCGTCGGCGCTGAGCGGGTTCAGCCTCCGGCCAGCAACTCGGCCAACAGGTGTTTCAGCCTGACCGGATCGGCGCTCCCGCAGAACTCCCGGGCACTGTGCATCGCCAACTGGGCGATGCCCAGGTCGACGGTGCGGATGCCGACGGCCGCCGCGGTCAGGGGCCCGATCGTCGAACCGCACGCCAGGTCCGAACGACTCACGAAGGCCTGTAGAGGCACGCCAGCCCGCTCGGCGGCCAGCCGGACCTCGGCGGCGCCGGTCGCATCGGTGGCGTAGCGCTCGTTGGCGTTGAACTTCAGCACCGGGCCGCCGTTGAGGGTGACACGGTGGTCGGGATCGTGACGGTCCGGATAGTTGGGGTGGGTTCCGTGGGCGCCGTCGGCCGACATCACGAGCGAGCGGTCGCTGACCTCGGCGAACGCCTCGGCCGAACCCGAGCGGGCCTGGAGGAGCCGCAGGAGCAGGGGAGCGGACGCACCGGTCGTCGAGGTGCTGCCCACCTCCTCATGGTCGTACAGCACCACCACCTGGTTGACCGGCGCATCGTGGTCGTGGGCGGCCGCCATGGCCTCGATCGCCGCATGGCATGACGCCAGGTTGTCGAGGCGCGGCGCGCTGACGAATTCGTCGCGGAGCCCGGCCAGGGTCGATGGGGTCAGGTCGTGGAGCATCAGGTCGTGGGACAGCACGGCGTCGGGGTCCACGCCGGCCGAGCCCGCCATGGCCTCGACGAGGCCCGGACCGTCGGCGATGCCGGTCACGGGCACCAGGTGGCGTTGTCGGTTCAGGACCAGGCCCTTCTGGTTGACCTGGCGGTCCAGGTGGATGGCCAGCTGTGGAATACGGGCCACCGGCCGGTCCAGGCGGACCAGCACCTCGCAGGGGCCGTCGGGGCCTCGGACGGCGAGCCGCCCCGAACATCCGAGGTCGCGGTCCAGCCAAGAGTTGTTGAGCGCGCCGCCGTAGACCTCGACTCCCAGGCGTTGCCAGCCCTCGTCGGCCCGGTCGGCCTGGGGCTTCAGCCGCAGGTTCGGGCTGTCGGTGTGGGCGCCGACGACCCGGAAACCGCCCGGCGCGCCCGGCCGCCCGGAGAAGGCGACCAGGGCGCCACCGGTACGGACGAACGACGGTCCGCTGGCCGATCCGGCGGCGTCGGCGCCGAGTTCCTCGAACCCCGCAGCCACCAGCCGTCGGGCGGCTTCATCGACCGCGTGGTACGGGCTGGGTGAGGCGTCGATGAAGGCACAGAGATCGACGGCGAACTGGTTCTCAGGGGAGTCCATGGCCCTATATTGGTCTGCCGAACCGGGGAACACGACGCCCGCCGCCCGGCAGGGTCGTGTTCCCACCACCGCTCGGCGGTGCCCACGATGGGGTGGGGGTTCACGGCGTCCCCTCCTGGGGACCCATCGCTCGGATCGACGACGCTCCACAGCGACCACCAGCGCCCAGCCCCGACGTCGAGTAGCCGAGACCTCCCGACCCATGCCCATCGACCTTCCCCCGCCCCAGGGTCTCTACGACCCGACGTTCGAGCACGACTCGTGCGGCGTGAACTTCGTGTGCCATCTGCGCGGCGAGCGGAGCCACCGGATCGTGGCCCTCGGTATCGGCGCCCTCTGCAAGATGCAGCATCGGGGCGCCCTGGGGGCCGAGGTCAACACCGGTGACGGGGCCGGTCTGCTCCTGCAGGTACCCGACCGGTTCTACCGGGAGGTCGTGTCCTTCGACCTTCCGGCCGCCGGCCAGTACGCGACCGGCATTGCCTTCCTTCCCGGCGATGCCATCGAGGCCGCCACCGTCGAGAGCCGCATCGAGGGTCTCGTCGCCGACGAGGGCCTGGAGTTGCTCGGCTGGCGGGACGTGCCCGTCGACGACTCGATGATCGGACCGGCCGCCCTGGCGACGGAGCCCCGGTTCCGCCAACTGTTCGTGGCCGGCCCGCCGGATGGTGACGGCATCCGGCCGACCGGCATCGACCTTGACCGGCTGGCGTACGTGCTGCGCAAGCGGGCCGAGCACGAGATCCACGTCGGAGGCGGAGACGCCGATGATCCCGCAGGCATGGGATCGGCATCCGAAGCCCACGACGGCGTCTACTTCCCGTCCCTGTCGTCGCGGACCATCGTGTACAAGGGCATGCTCACCACCCCGCAGCTGGCCGAGTTCTACCCGGACCTCACCGACGAGCGGGTCGAGAGTGCCCTGGCCCTCGTCCACTCACGCTTCTCGACCAACACCTTCCCGTCGTGGCCGCTGGCCCACCCGTACCGCCTGATCGCCCACAATGGCGAGATCAACACGGTGCAGGGCAACCGCAACTGGATGCGAGCCCGCGAGGCCCTGCTGGCCACCGACCTTCTCCCCGGCGACCTGAACCGGATCTTCCCGGTCTGCACGCCCGGCGCCAGCGACACTGCCGGATTCGACGAGGCCCTCGAGTTGTTGACCATGGGCGGATTCCCGCTGCCCGAAGCGGTGCTCATGATGATCCCCGAGCCCTGGGAGAACCACGAGTCCATGCCCGACGAGCGCCGGGCGTTCTACGAGTACCACGCCGCCCTCATGGAACCCTGGGACGGTCCAGCGTCCATCGCCTTCACCGACGGCACCGTCATCGGGGCCGTCCTCGACCGCAACGGCTTGCGCCCCAGCCGCTACTGGGTGACCGACGACGACCTCGTCGTGATGGCCAGCGAGGTCGGTGTCGTCGACGTCCCCTCGGCGTCGGTCGTCGAGAAGGGTCGGCTCCAGCCCGGACGCATGTTCCTCATCGACACCGAACAGGGCCGCATCATCCGGGACGACGAGATCAAGGCCGACCTGGCGTCAGCCCGCCCTTACCGGGCGTGGCTCGACGCCAACCTGGTGCACCTCACGGACCTGCCGGCCGCTGCCCGCGACCTGCGCGACGAAGGCACGCCGATCCAGCGTCAGCAGGCCTTCGGCTACACCCACGAGGACCTCAAGTTGCTGGTGGCTCCCATGGCGCGCGACGCCAAGGGTCCCATCGGTTCGATGGGCACCGACACCCCGGTTGCCGCGCTCTCCTCGCGTCCACGGATGCTCTTCGACTACTTCCAGCAACTGTTCGCCCAGGTCACCAACCCGCCGCTCGACGCCATCCGCGAGGAGCTCATCACCGCGGTGTGTGCGATGATCGGGCCACGCCCCAACCTGTTGGACCCCGACGCAGCCGGCTGCCGGCAGATCCACATCCCGCACCCGGTGCTCACCGAGGACGATCTGGCCCGACTGCTCGGTGACGGTGACCGGCCAGCCGAGCTCACCCCGACGATCCTCGACGCCCGGTACCCGGTCGCCGAGGGCGGTGCCGGGCTGGCCGCGGCCCTTCAGCGGCTACGCGAGGACGCATCGGCGGCCATCGCCGACGGGGCGGGCATCATCGTCATCAGCGACCGGGGAGTCGACGCTGAATCGGCCCCGGTTCCCAGCCTGCTGGCCGTGGGTGCCGTCCACCACCATCTGATCGCCGAGAAGTCCCGGACCCAGGTCGGGCTGGTCGTCGAGGCCGGCGATGCCCGTGAGATGCACCACGTCGCCCTGCTCCTCGGCTACGGCGCCTCCGCCGTCTGCCCGTACGTGGCCTTCGAGGCCATCGACGAGATGATCGCGGCCGGCATGTACGGGCTGGAGACCACCATGGATCCGGCCCTGGCCCGGGCCAACTACATCACGGCCTGCGACAAGGGCATTCTCAAGATCATGTCCAAGATGGGCATCTCCACCGTGGCGTCGTACACCGGGGCCCAGATCTTCGAAGCCATCGGGCTGGGCGACGAGGTGGTCGATGAGTGCTTCGCCGGCACCGTCAGCCGGCTGGGTGGTGTCGGCTTCGACGTGCTGGCCACCGAGGTGGCGAGCCGGCACGCCGTGGCCTTTCCGGCCAACCCGACCGAACGGGCCCACCGCACCCTGGAGGTGGGCGGCGAGTACCAGTGGCGACGGGACGGCGAGTACCACCTGTTCAACCCGGAGACGGTGTTCCGCCTCCAGCACGCCACCCGTGAGGGTCGTTACGACATCTTCAAGCAGTACACGAGCGCCGTCGACGGCCACGCCTCCAACCTGGCCACCCTGCGGGGCCTGTTCCGCTTCCGGGACGACCTGCGGCCACCCGTCCCCATCGACGAGGTGGAGCCGGTGTCGGAGATCGTCAAGCGGTTCGCCACCGGCGCCATGTCGTACGGGTCGATCTCGGCCGAGGCCCACGAGACCCTGGCCGTGGCCATGAACCGCATCGGCGGCAAGTCCAACACCGGCGAGGGGGGCGAGGATCCCGAACGGTACGTGCCCGACGCCAACGGCGACCTCCGACGGTCGGCCATCAAGCAGGTGGCCTCGGGGCGCTTTGGCGTGACCTCCGAGTACCTGGTCAACAGCGACGACCTCCAGATCAAGATGGCCCAAGGGGCCAAGCCGGGGGAGGGCGGGCAGCTGCCCGGTCACAAGGTGTATCCGTGGATCGCCAAGACCCGGCATTCGACCCCGGGAGTCGGCCTGATCTCGCCCCCGCCCCACCACGACATCTACTCCATCGAGGACCTGGCCCAGCTCATCTACGACCTCAAGAACTCGAACCCGGTGAGCCGGGTCCACGTCAAGCTGGTGGCCGAGGTCGGGGTCGGCACGGTGGCCGCCGGCGTTGCCAAGGCCCATGCCGACGTGGTCCTGATCTCCGGGCACGACGGGGGCACCGGGGCGTCACCGCTCGCGTCCATCAAGCACGCCGGCGCCCCGTGGGAACTGGGGCTGGCCGAGACCCAGCAGACCTTGCTGTTGAACCGGCTCCGCGACCGCATCTGTGTGCAGGTGGACGGTCAACTCAAGACCGGCCGCGACGTCATGATCGCCGCCCTGCTGGGTGCCGACGAGTTCGGCTTCGCCACCGCGCCGCTGGTGGTCTCGGGCTGCGTCATGATGCGGGTCTGCCACCTCGACACCTGTCCGGTCGGCGTCGCCACCCAGAACCCGGAGCTGCGCAAGAAGTTCAGCGGCCGCCCTGAGTTCGTCGTCAACTTCTTCGAGTACATCGCCGAGGAGGTACGCGAGCTCCTGGCGCAGCTGGGCTTCCGGACGATCGCCGAGGCCGTCGGCCAGGTCGAGTGCCTCGACGTGGACCGGGCCGTCCAGCACTGGAAGGCCGACGGTCTGGACCTGCGGCCCATCCTGCATGTCCCCGACCTGGCCGACGATGCAGCCCGCCGGCAGATCGCCGACCAGGACCATGGGCTCGACCACATCCTGGACCGGACCCTCATCGCCGAGGCCACTCCCGCCCTCGACGACGGGACGCCGGTCATCATCGACACGCCGATCGGCAACGTCGACCGTTCCACCGGCACCATGCTCGGCTACGAGCTGACCCGCCGCCATGGGGGAGCGGGGCTGCCCGACGACACCATCTCCGTCACCCTTACGGGCTCGGCCGGGAACAGCTTCGGTGCGTTCGTCCCCAAGGGCATCAGCCTGCGCCTGACCGGCGACGCCAACGACTACGTCGGCAAGGGTCTCTCCGGCGGCCTGCTCGTCGTGCGGCCACCTGCCGACTCGCCGTTCCGGGCCGAGGACCAGGTCATCGCCGGCAACGTCATCCTCTACGGGGCCACCAGCGGCAAGGCCTTCATCCGCGGCGTGGTGGGAGAGCGCTTCTGCGTCCGCAACTCGGGGGCCACGGCCGTCGTCGAGTCCGTCGGCGACCATGCCTGCGAGTACATGACCGGTGGCCGTGCCGTCATCCTCGGCTCCACCGGCCGCAACTTCGCCGCCGGCATGTCCGGCGGCATCGCCTTCGTGCTCGACGAGGACGGATCGTTCCCGCCCCTCGTGAATCCCGAGATGGTCAGCCTCGAGGCGCCCGACTCCGACGACCGCGAGTGGCTGCACATGATCGTGGAGCGCCACCTCGCTGAGACGGGCTCGACGGTTGCCGAACGGCTGCTCGCCACCTGGGACACCGCCGTCGAACGCTTCGTCAAGGTCATGCCGACCGACTTCAAACGGGTCCTGGAGGCGGCGGCCGCCGCCAGGGCCGACGGACGGGACGAGGTGGCCGCCATCATGGCCTCCTCGGGCAGATGAGAGCCGGGCTGGACGATGGGTGATCCACGGGGCTTCCTCAAGCACGACCGCCAGTTGCCCGACCGGCGGTCAGTGCCGGTCCGACTCCGCGATTGGCGTGAGGTGTACCAGCCGTTCCCCGAAGAGGACCTGACCCGTCAGGCCGGGCGATGCATGGACTGCGGTATCCCGTTCTGCAACAACGGCTGCCCGTTGGGCAACCTCATCCCGGACTGGAATGACCTTACCTACCGGGGTCACTGGCAGGCCGCCATCGAGCGCCTCCACGCAACCAACAACTTCCCGGAGTTCACCGGCCGCCTCTGCCCGGCACCGTGTGAGGCGGCCTGCGTACTCGGCATCAACGAGCCGCCGGTGACCATCAAGCAGGTCGAGGTCAGCATCATCGACCGGGCCTGGGAAGAAGGCTGGATCAGCCCGGTGCGTTCCGACGAGAACACCGGGCAGCGGGTCGCCGTGGTCGGTTCGGGTCCCGCCGGGCTGGCCGCCGCCCAGCAGCTCACCCGGGCCGGCCACGAGGTCGTGGTGTTCGAGCGGGCCGACCGGATCGGCGGCCTGCTCAGGTACGGCATCCCCGAGTTCAAGATGGAGAAGCGGCATCTGGACCGCCGCCTCGCCCAGATGGAGGCCGAAGGCACCGAGTTCCGCACCAACACGTCGGTCGGCGAGGACCTGTCGGTCGACGAGCTGCGGGCCGACTACGACGCCGTGGTGCTGGCCTGTGGGGCCACCCAGTGGCGCGACCTGCCGATCCCGGGCCGGGAGTACGACGGGATCCTCCAGGCCATGGAGTTCCTGCCGTGGGCCAACAAGGTCCAGGAGGGCGACCTCGACGCCCCGCCGGTGACCGCTGAAGGCAAGCACGTCATCATCATCGGCGGGGGCGACACCGGTGCCGACTGTCTCGGCACCTCACACCGCCAGGGAGCGGCGTCGGTCCACCAGTTCGAGATCATGCCCCGACCGCCCGAGACCCGCCCCGACGCCAACCCGTGGCCGACGTGGCCCATGCTGTACCGGGTGACATCGGCCCACGAGGAGGGCGGCGAGCGGGAGTACGCCATCAACACCGAGGCCTTCCTGGGCGAGGACGGCCGGGTCACCGCCCTGCGCACCCACCGGGTCGAGCAGGTGTTCGCCGATGGCCGGATGTCGTTCGAACCGGTGCCCGGATCGGAACAGGAGTTCCCCGCCGACCTGGTGCTGCTGGCCATGGGCTTCACCGGTCCCGAGCAGGGGCCGCTGACCGAAGGGCTCGGCGTCGATCTCGACGCCCGCGGCAACGTGGCCCGGGACGACACCTACGCCACCAACGTCGACGGCGTGTTCGTGGCCGGCGACATGGGCCGAGGGCAGTCGCTGATCGTCTGGGCCATCGCCGAAGGCCGGTCGGCCGCCCGGGCCGTGGACCAGTACCTCACCGGGGCCAGCTCCCTTCCCGCGCCCATCGCCCCCACGGCGGCTCCACTCCGCTGAACCCATGGAGCCCCGGGCCCAGCTGATCGTGGTCCACCGTGATCGGGCCACCACCTGCCTGGCCACCGTCGGCCGATTCGTCGACCAGGCAGACCTCGCCGTCACCGTGGTCGACAACGGCTCCTGCCCCGAGGAGCTGGCCATCCTGGAGTCGGGACTGGCCCCCGAGGTGGATCTCATCCGCCACGGCGCCAACGCCGGCTTCGGCCCGGGAGCCAACGCCGGGCTCCGGCGCTGGCTGGCCTCGACGGGTTCCGATGTGTGCCTGGTCGCCCCCCACGACGCTCGACCGCTCCCCGGGACGGTCGACGCCCTGCTGGATGCGATGGACCGTCGCCCCCGGGCCGGCCTCGCCAGTGCCGACGTGGGGGACGGGGCGGTGCCCCGGATCCAGCCGTTTCTCGGGCCGATCGACGAGCCGGCCGACGATGCCGCCGGCTGGCAGGCGGCCGACTATCCCCACGGCACCCTCATGGCCGCCCGGCGGGCCTGTCTCGACGACATCGGCCTGTTCGACGAGCGCTACTTCGCCTACTGCGAGGAAGCCGACCTGGGGCTGCGGGCCACCAGGGCCGGCTGGGAGGTGGGTGTGGTCGCCGGAGCCCTCGTCGAGAACCCGGAGAGCAACACGCCGGCGGCGGTCATCGACTACCTCATGGTCCGCAACACCCTGCTGCTGCTCCGGACCCATTTCGGCCGCCGCCAGCAGTTGTTCCGTCTCGGCGTGGCCCTGGCCGAACAGGTCGTGGGGCGGTGGCGGCCCGGCGTCAAGAGCCCCTACCACACGGCACGGGCCCGCCGGCTGGCCATCCGGGACGCCTGTCGCGGTCGATTCGGTCCGCCTCCGGCCGCACTGCGACGGGGCTAGAAGGGCTGGGCGTCCAGGAACGTCAGGGCCGCGTCGATGCAGCCGAAGTCCTTGGGGGTGGCGAAGTGGTCGACCCCGGCCAGGACGCGCAGCGAGGCGTCGGGAAGGGCCTCGACGAGGGGCTCGCCGGGACCGGCGAAGTCGCGGTCGCCGATGACGACGAGGACGGGCACCGTGACCTGCCCCAGCAGCCCGGCGGTGATGGGCACGTCCACCGGCCGGGTGAGAAACGCCACCAGGGCCTCCCGGTCTGCGCCCGGTGACTCGGGGAGGTTGGCGAAGTAGCGGAGTTCCGGGTCGGCCGCTTCTCCGGTCCGCACCGCCTCGACCATCGCCCGGCCACGCTCCGGGTCGGGTTCGAGCAGGCTCTGCCCGACGCCGGCGACGACGACGCGGTGGAACCGCTCGGGGTGATGGGCGGCCAGCCACAGAAGGGTCCGCGCCCCGTACGAGAAACCCACCGCATCGACCGGCTCATCGGGGAGGGCGTTGAGGACCTCTGCCTCGAGATGTCGATAGGCCTCGGGGTCGGTGGGCTTGGCGGCACCGCCGTGCCCGGGAAGATCCACCCCGACGACGGTCCGGCCTGCCTCGGTGAGCAGGTCGGCCCACCCGTTGGCCACCCATGTCTCGGCGTACGACGTGCCGAACCCGTGGAGCAGCAGCACGGGGGGACCGGTCATGACGGCGACGCTACCCCGCGGCGTCCGGCAGAGCGGCGTCGATCCGGAAGACCCCACCCAGGATGGACAGGGCATACAGTTCGCCGCCGTCGCCCGTGCCGAAGCCCACGAGGCCGTCGACGGTGACCGCGGTGGCCTCCTCGGTGAGGATGCCGTCGCTCGCCCATCGGGCCAGGCGGACGACGCCGTCGCAGAAGTCGCCGTACACGTAGACGCCGGCGAGCTCGGGGAGGGCCGGACCCCGGACCACCTCACCGCCGACGATCGAACAGCGGCCGTCGTCGTGGCCGTACCACAGGTCGGGAAGCCGGTGGTCGAGGGGTTCCGGGCGGCCGGTCCGGAGGCCGGCCTCGAACGCCGGCCAGCCCAGGTTGACTCCCCGGTCCAGTTCGTCGGCCGGAACGACGGTCACCTCCTCGAGTAGTCCCTGGCCGACGTCGGCGACCCACAGGTCGCCGGTGTGCGGATCGATGCTGAACCGCCACGGGTTGCGGACACCGGTGACAAGGATCTCGGGGAGCAGCTGGGGGTCGTCCGGATACGGGTTGCCGGCAGGGATGCCGTAGGGGTCTCCGTCGGTGGGATCGATCCGAAGGATGGACCCAAGCCAGGTCGTGGCGTCCTGGGCCGTATCGAAGGGGTCGTTGGCCCCGCCACCGTCGCCGAAGCCGATCCAGAGGTGCCCCTGGTCGTCGACGACCAGGTGACCGCCGTTGTGATTGACTGCCGGTTGCTCCTGTCGCAGGAGGACACGGCGCCCGGTCCAGTCGGCGACCTCACCGTTGAAGGGGACGGCGACCACCACACTGCTGAACGTCCGGTCGGTGTAGTGGAGGAACAGTTGGCCATCGGTTGCTGCCAGACCCAGTAAGCCTCCTTCGCCGGCCGTGTCGATCTCGTGGGTGAGGTCGAGTACCGACGATCCGACGGTCAACTCGTCGTCGGCATTGGGGGTGAGGATCCGTAGCGTGCCGGCGCGTTCCGCCACCAGCAGTTTCTCGGTCCCAGGGACGACGGCCATGGCCAGCGGTGCGTCGACGGTGGCGACCAGCCGGGCGACGAGATCCAGGCCCTCGAGGTCGACCGGCGGGGGAGTGGAGGGGGCGGGAGGAACCGTTGTCGTGCTCGTGCTCGTGGCAGTCGGGTTCCCGGAAGTCGTTTCCGTGGATGGTTCCGTCGTCGATGTGGTCGGAGCCGTGTCAACTGGTTCGGGGGGCGCCATCGTCGCCGAGCCGCACCCGGTGACCCCGATGGCGACGACAAGGCCGGCAAGTAGTCCGGCCCTGGCGGCCCTCATCGGGACCGCCATCCCATCCACACCATGAGCACCACCGGCGCGAGGCCCAGCAGCCCGGCGTGGTGGCTCATCGACTGGTAGCCCACGCTCGATGTGGCCAGGCCCGACGCCACGCCGGCGAAACCTCCCGAGGCCGTCATGGCCAGGTCGGCCAGTCCCTGGACCCGGACCCGCTCGGGACCCTCGAAGGTGTTCACGAGCATCGTCGTGGCCGCGACCACGCAGGCGCTCCACCCCAGGCCGATGAGGAACATCCCCACGAAGACCCCTTGGCTGTGGGCCGGGTCGCTGTGGGACGCGAACTCGGCACCGATGAGCAACAGCGCCGAACCAGTGACGATGACCGGCCGGGCACCCAGGATGTCGGTCGCCCATCCGACGAGTGGTGCCAGGGCGTACATGCCGACGATGTGCAGTGAGATGACGAGACCGACCAACTGGAGTTCGTGGCCGCCCTCGTTCAGGTGGATCGGCGTCATGGTCATGACACCCACCATCACGACGTGACCGGACACCATCGACAACACCGCCAGTCGTCCCGGCGCGGAGGCGATGAGCTCCCGTGCCGCCTCCCGGAACCGGCCCCGGTCCTGGTCCTGGTCCGATCGTCCTATCGCCCCGCTGACGGCGAGAGGATCCGGGCGGAGGCGAAGGTGGATGATCAACGCCGAGGCGGCGAGCAGCACGGTGGCGGCCAGATACGGGCCAGCCATGGGTTCGAGACCCAGCGCCTCGGAGAATCGCTCAGCGGGGCCGAAGCCGATGGTCGGACCCAACACCGAGCCGATGGTGGTCGCCCAGATGATCATGCTCACGGCCCGGGCCCGGTGGTCCGGTCGGGCCAGGTCGGCCGCTGCGTAACGCGAAGCGAGGGTGGATGCCCGGCCGGTCCCCAGGGCGATCATGCCCAGCAGCAACATCGGATACCAGCCGGTCAGGGCGGCGAACATCGCGGCGACACCGCCGCCGGCGGCCACCAGGTAGCCGAAACGCAGACCGGGGCGCCGCCCCTGAGCCGCCATTATCCGGGCCAGGGGGAGGGTGACCAGGGCCGTGCCGATGGCCGTGCTGGCCGCAGCCAACCCGCCGAGGGTTTCGGAGCCGCTGATCTGCTCGCCCAGGATCGCCGCCGAAGCGTAGGCGGCACTACCCGCGGCGCCCGCAGGTACCAGACCGAGAGCGAGCGTCTGCAGTGTTCGGCGCTGGAGGCGGTCGTGATCGCCGTGGGCGACGACATTCGGCTGGATGGTCACCGGGGGAGCGTAGGCTCGCCGTACACCCGGCCGTGGTGTTGGCCGCCCTGGACCGATCCGGTCAGACCCCACGGCTACGGTCGGGGCGCATGTCCCCGGTGTTCGCCTGCTTCGACGTGGAGACCACCGGCCTCGACGCCACGACCAGCCGGGTCATCGAGATTGCCGTGGTCCGGGTAACCGCCGAGGGCGACGAGTTGGGGGAGTGGACCTCCCTGGTCGACGCTGGAACCCGTGACCTGGGCCGCCCAGACATCCACGGCATCAGTCCCGAGTGGCTCCAGGGCGCACCGGTCTTCGGCGATCTGGCCGGCGATCTGGCCGGCGAGCTGGCCGGGTGCGTACCGGTCGCCCACAACGCCGGCTTCGACGTCCGATTCCTCGCCACCGAATGGGAGCGGGCCAACCTGGGCCCGCTCGATCTGGTGGCCCTCGACACCCTCGACATGGCCCGACGGCTCGGGCTGCCCGGTCGGCTGGGTGCCCTCGCCGCCGCCCTGGACGTGCCGCTGGTCGACGCCCATCAGGCCCTGGACGACACCAGGGCCCTGGCGGGTGTGCTCATCCACCTCCTGGCTCGCAGCGGATTGCCGGCCACCCTGCCAAGGTTCGACCCCCCGCTGCTCACACCCCCCCGCTCGGGCCGTACGCAGTCCCGTCCCGCCACCTGACGGGATCGGACCGGGACGGCTAGACAGGAGGGGTGCGTCTCCCGGCGGCGTGTATTGCGGCCGTGGCCGCCCTGGCCGCAGCGTGTGCCTCCCAGGACTCCGCGCCGTACGACACGGTCGCCATGGCCCATCGGGGGCCCGTCCCGACCTCCACCGCTCCCGCGTCCACAACGACGACGGCGCCGGCTTCGACAACGACGCCGACCAGCGTTCCGGGTGCTACGACCTCGACGACCATCAGCGTGGCCGCCGGAGATCATCTGGTGACCGTCGCCCGGGCCACCGGTGATGCGCTCCAGACCCATCGTGATCCCGACGGGGAGCCCTGGTGGGTCCTGGCGAATCCCGGTCCAGGGCTGGGGGAGCGGGTTGTCGCGGTCGTTGACGACAGCGGCTCGGATTGGCTGGAGGTGGCCATCCCCGTCCGGCCCAACGGCACGACGGGATGGGTTCGTCGGGCCGACGTCGAGGTGGTCACCTTCTCGGCCAGGATCGAGGTCGACCTGACGGATCGGCGCCTGCTGGCCTGGATCGACGGGGACCTGGTCGCCGACACCCCGGTGGCCATCGGCGCCGAGGACAGTCCGACGCCGACCGGAACCTTCCACGTGATCCACGTCGAGGAGTTCGTCGATCCCGATCCGGTCTTCGGCCGATGGCTGGTGGGGACGTCGGGCTTCTCCGAAGTGCTTCCGGCCATCGACGGGGGAGCCCCGGCGGTGGCCATCCACGCCGCGGTCGACCCTTCTGTGCTCGGCGACGCGGTGTCCCTCGGGTGCCTTCGGGTCCCCGAGGAGGTGGCGGCCGTGCTGGCCGGCCTGCCGCTGGGAACCACCGTGGTGATCTCCGGGTGAGCAGAGGCGGATCAGTTCATCGATGTGTCTTCCGGGGCATCGGCGGCCAGAGCCGTCAAGCCGCCCTGCCGGCGCAGCACTCGGGCCCACAAGGCCTCCGGGTCGGTGGTGAACACATCGTCCACCCGGGCATCCACCAGGAACCAGGAACCCTGGAGCATCTCGGCCTCGAGCTGGCCGCCGGCCCATCCGGCATACCCGGCAAACAGCCGGACGGGGGCCACGTGGGGTACCTCCTCGGGCGCACGGTGGAGATCGACCACCCCGATCCCGGCGAACACCGGGCTGAGGCCGTCGACGCCCTCCGGGGGCCCCAGGCCGAGTCCGATGACCGACTGGTCGGCGACCGGACCTCCCACGTGGAGGCGGGCCGGGTCGTCCAGCCGGTCGGCCCACGGGGGAACGACGCGTCGGGCGTCGACGTCACCCGGCCGGTTCAGCACCACGCCGAGCGCCCCGTTGTGGTCGTGCTCGATGATGAACACCACCGTCCGGTGGAAGTTCTCGTCGTCGAGGGCGGTGGAGGCCACCAGCAGGCGGGCCTTGGCGCTCATGGCGCGGCCTCCTCGTCGAGGGCCCGCCGCATCACCTTGTTGACGCCGGAGGCCCGAGCCGCGTTGGCCAGCTCCACCCCGGCCACCTTCAGGTACCGGCCCGAGGTCTCAAGCGAGGCATGTCCCAGCCAGTTCTGGACGTCGCTGGCCGAGACACCGTTGACGGCCAACTGGATCGCCGCGGTGTGCCGGAGGCCGTGAACCATCGCTCCGGCCGGCGGCAGCACTCCGGAGACCTTGTAGAGCTGTTCCATCAGGTAGGTGACCTTGTGGCTGGTGAGCGGCAGGCCGTCGGTGCCCACCAGCAGGGGGTCGGCGGGCCAGACGTCGCCGTGGCGGTCCACCCGCTGCCCGAGATAGGCGTCGAGCACCCGGCCGGCGTCGGGGGAGAGGGGCAACAGGCGCATCTTGTCGCCCTTGCCGATGACCCGCAGCACCCGGGAGCCGTCGTCGTCGACCGCCAGGACCGAGCCCACCGACAGGGCGCAGGCCTCGGCGACACGCAGCCCTCCCCAGGCCAGCAGCATGAGGAGAGCCAGATCGCGGGCCGGCCACCGGACCCGGCCGCCCGGCTCGCCGGGCAGTACCCGCCCGGCATGGGCGAACAGGCGTTCGACCTCCGTGGGCTGCAGGTGCGAGGGATCCCGATCCGGATCGGCCAGGGCGCCCCGGTACCGGCGCCGCACCTGTTTCCAGTTGATCTCCGCCGTCAGATGTCCTTCTTCCACGAGCCATGCCAGGTGGTGACGCAAGGCGGCCAGCGTGGTGTTCATCGTCTGTGGGGCGAGGCCGTCGGCCTGCATGGCCCGGATCAGGCTGCGGGCCGACGCCACGTCGACCGCACCGGCGGCGAACGGCCGCCCCGGGGTGAGGTAGGCGGCTGCCCGTCGCAGGCCCTGGATGTACGTGCGGACGGTGGCCGGGGACTTTCCCTCGAGTTGCAGTTCGGCTTCCCATTCCGCACCGAACGGCCCAAGGTTGACGTTGGCGAGTTCCGGACCGCTCATGGCCGTACTCTAGGCGCTGCTCCTTCCAACTTACGTGATAACCCCTATTATCCAGACTCCTGATCTGCACGGACCACCCAATCCCCGCCTGCTCGGTCCTTCCTCATCGAGGTCGGGAACGCCCTTTGCGGGGCTAGCGTGACTCCCCATGCCCCGGATGGACATCGAGCTCACCAGCACCGGCGAGGACGGCTGGACATGGCGGGCCGCCGGTGCCCGGCAGCCGCGCGGAACCGTCGACGCCAGCCTGGTGCCGTCCGGCAGTGCGGTCGGCGACGTGCTCCGTGTCGAGACCGAGCAGTTCGTCGACGGCATCACCGTCACCGCCGTCCTGCCCCCCAAGGGTGCCCGTCCCGAGGCCCAGCTCCTCGAGATCTTCACCCGTGACGACGGCCCGCTCGTGACCAGCACCTTGGCTCCCAAGCGCGGCCGTGGTGACCGACGCCGAGACGACCGCGAGGACCGGGGTGAGCGGCGCCGGGATGGCCGGGGTCGCCAGCGGGACGGCGAACGCTCCCGCGACGGCCGGGGTCGCCAGCGGGACGGCGAACGCTCCCGCGGCAGAGGCCGCTCCGATGCCGCCGACAAGCGACGCGGTGGCGGCAAGGACCGTCCCCGACGCGACACCCCGCCCGCCCCTCCCCGCCCCAAGCGCCTGCGGCCCCGTCACGTCCACCGTGACGCAGCCATCAAGGCCCTTCCCGCTGAGCAGCACCGGCTGGGCCGCATCCTGGCCCGCAGCGGCGTGCCCGGCCTGCGCGACGAGATCGCGGCCCAGAACAAGGCGGCCGCCGCGGCCGGCGAACCGGAGATCCCCGTCGAGTTGCTGTTGAAGGTCGCCGAGCGGATCCACCAGCCTTTGCGCACCGCTGACTGGCGTGACCGTGCCGAAGCGGCGTTGGCCGGCGTGGCCGACGTCGACCTGCGTGATCTGCGGTCGGTGGTCGTCGCCGCAGAAACCGGCGCCAAGGACGACGACGCCCGACAGCTGGCGGAACAGTTGCGCACCGAACTGGCCGCCCGGGTGGACCGGGAACATGCCGAGTGGCTGGCCGAGGTCGCCTCCACCCTGGGCGACGGACGGGTCGTGCGGGCCCTGCGCCTGAGCTCACGACCTCCCAAGGCCGGCGCACCTCTCCCCGGCGACATGCTGGCCAAGCTCGCCGAAGCCGCGGGGGCGAGCCTCACCACCGAGACCGGCCAGGACCGCTGGGGCACGGTCCTCGATGCGGTGGCCCTGTCGCCGGTGCGGGAGCGGGTCGTTCCCCTCGGCATCCCGGCCGAGCCGGGTGAGGACCTCAAAGCCCTGGTGACCCGGGTGTCCACCCTGGTGCCGGCGATCGCCGCCCAGTTCGGTATCGAGCCGACCGCTCCCCCACGGAACCGTCGGCGCGGCGGCCGCCGCTCCTGATCACCCTGAACACCGGCCGCTCTCCCTCCCCGGCGCACCCCTGCCGCCCGTCGGCGGATACGGTCGCCCCATGAGCGTGCACGTCGATGTCCAGGGCCGCACGGCCGTCGTCACCCTCGACCGTCCCGAGGCCCGCAACGCGGTCAACCGGGAGCTGGCCGAAGCCGTCGAAGCGGCCTTCGACCGCGTGGAGGGCGATGACACCGTCTGGACGATCGTGTTGGCCGCCAACGGCCCTGCATTCTGCGCCGGTGCCGACCTCAAGGCCGTCGCTGCGGGGGACGGCCGCCTCGGCACCGAGCGGGGCGGGTTCGGCGGCCTGGTCACCCGGGTGCGCACCAAGCCCCTGATCGCCGCCGTCGAAGGGCCGGCCCTGGCCGGCGGCACTGAGCTGGTCCTGTCGTGTGACCTCGTGGTGGCCTCGTCCGAGGCCCAGTTCGGCCTTCCCGAGGTCAAGCGGTCCCTCGTCGCTGCGGCCGGCGGCCTCTTCCGCCTCCCCCGAGCCCTCCCCCGCAACGTGGCCATGGAGTTGGCCCTCACCGGCGACACCCTGAGCGCGGCCGACGCCCACCACCATGGT
This sequence comes from uncultured Microthrixaceae bacterium, assembly GCA_964586175.1. GTDB lineage: Bacteria > Actinomycetota > Acidimicrobiia > Acidimicrobiales > MedAcidi-G1 > CAZPGL01. The sequence continues at coordinate 43,425 of CAZPGL010000001.1, forward strand.
TTCGTGAACCGCCTGGTCCAGCCGGGTCAGGCCCTGGACGCCGCCCTGACGCTGGCGGCGACCATCAACGCCAATGCTCCGTTGGCCGTCCGGGCCAGTCGCCGCTCGATCCTCGCCACCCATCTCCTCGACGACGACGCGGCCTTCGACATGACCACGGCCGAAAGTCGGGACATCTGGCAGACGGAGGACTTCTCCGAGGGTCCCCGTGCGTTCATCGAGAAGCGGGCCCCGGTCTGGAAGGGTCGCTGACCCGTTACGTCGAGCCGAACAGCAGGTCGCCGGGGACGATTCCGTGGTCGCCGAGAAAGTCGGCCAGGCCGTCGGTCAGATCGAGGGTGGGCAGGCTGTCGAACGGCACCCAGCGGGCGTCCGAGGCATCGTCACCGGCCGCCGGGGAGCGGTCGTCGAGCACGGTGGCCTCGTGGCCGAGGATCACAAAGTGGTGGTCGACTCCCATCTGCTCAGTCCACCCGATGAGCCGCCCGCAGACCCCGTCCAATCCGGTCTCCTCCCGGAGCTCCCGAACCACCGCGGCGACAATGGATTCTCCGGCCTCGACCCGACCGCCGGGGATCGACCACCGACCGGCACCGGGCGCATGACCTCGCTGCACCATCAGGAGCGCCCCGTCCTGGACGGCCACGGCGCTGACGGCCAGTTGCGGACCGCCGACGCTCAACGATCCTCGAGCGTCCGATGGACGATGATGGCCCGGGCGACCATGCCCTGGGTCTCGAAGAAGTTCTTGGTGGCCCGGTCGCCGGGCAGCGCCGTGCCGTCGATGGCTACGGCCCCTCGTCGCCGGGCCTCGGCGATCAGGTGATCGAACAGCGCCTCCCCCACGCCGACGCTGCGGGCCTCGGCATCGACGACCAGGGCCCGGATGGTGGCGTGAGGTCGCCCGTCGGGCGCGTCCACGACCTCGAGGAGCCCCATGCCGACGACTGCGTCGTCAATGGTGCCGACGGCCAGGTGTCGGAGCGGGTCGTCGAGGGCTGCCTTCAGGTCAGCCGACGGGTCGGCCCGATTGGGGTCGAGGCGGTCCAGGGTGGCGCCGCCCCGCTTGGCCAGCATCTCGACCCGGGCCCGGGCGGCGACCGCGGCCACGGCGTCGAGGTCGTCGGGCGTTGCGGGCCGTGCCGCTTCGATCGATCCGGCCGTTGGCTCAGGTGATGGGTCCACCACAGTGCCCGCATTCTCCGGTCTCGGCGACCGTGGCCGATTGCACGAGGAGGAAGCAATGGGGACAGTGGATCTCGGTCTCCTGTCGGGCGACCACACCGTCCTCGGACGTCACCGGTGCCGGCTGGCCCGGGTCGTCCTCTTCGTCGTCCTCCTCATCGTCTCCGGCCGCGATGCGGTCACGAAGGATCTCGTCCAGATCGGCCTCGACGTCGTCGGGGTCGGGATCGTCCTCGTCGTCCTCGCCGCCGCCCTGCGGCCGTGGACCCGCCTCGTCCTCTTCGTCGTCGCCCTCTTCGTCGTCGCCCTCTTCGTCGTCGCCCTCTTCGTCGACGTCCTCACCGTCGAGGCCACTGTCGTCGTCATCAAGTCCATCGTCGTCAAGTCCGTCGTCGTCGATTTCCTCGTCGTCGATTTCCTCGTCGTCGATTTCCTCGCCGGTCGTTTCGTCGCTCATCGGTTCCTCGGGCATGCCGCTTCGGTCGCGGCCGGATCATAGACACTGCAACGCGGGGTGCAACCCCCCGACCTCATCGGTCCACGGTTCGAGGATCCCGACTGGGCAGCCCCAGCGCCGGATCCTCCAGCACGGCGACGACAGCAGGGTCGGTCGTCCGGAGCTGCACCGCTGAGCAGGGCTTCCATTCGATGGCGATGTCCTCACAGCGCTCGGGATCGTCCTGGATTCCCAGCAGGGTGGTGTGGGCCCAGTAGACGTACTCGCTGACCATGCACTCGTACTCGCAGGTCTCGTCGTCGTAGTGGTACCAGGCCCCGGCCGGATACGCGCTCGGCACCGACGTGAAGTGACCGCCACGGGCGAGATCCATGGCGTCGGTCAACCGCGATCCCTCCGGATCGAGGGACTCCGGGTACACGACCGACCAGCCGGCGTCGAAGACCAGGTGGTGGACCTCTTCCAGGGCCCCGTCGAACCCCCTGCGGGGCGCAGTCTCGACGGCGTGCAGGTCCTGAACCACCGTGAGCCCCGCCGCCTCCAGCAGGTCGAAGTCGATGGAGTCGATGAGCTGCTCCGCCTCACGCTCGTCGTACGGCATGATCAAGGTGGCTCCCCTCTCGTTCATGGCCGTCATCACCGCCGGGTCGTCGGCGACACCGTCACCGTCGTTGTCGAGGTAGCCGGCCAGCACCAAGGCGGCATGGCCGACCGCATCGTCGCCGGTCGCCGGGGTCGCCAGGATGTGGACCCCGAACACCGACGCGTGCCGGTCGAACCACTCCCCCGCCCACGACAGCTCCTCGGGCAGCGGTCCGATGGCCGGGTCGGACCCACCGACGGACCCCTGCGTAGTGGTGGACGCCGTCGTCTCAGTCGCCGGTGCGGTCGCTTCGGTGGTAGCGCTCGGACCGTCGCCGGCTCCACAGGCCAGGGGCAGGGCCAGGGCCGCCGCTACCCAAGACCACCTCATCCATTCCCCGCGGTCTCCGCCTCGCGTCGTGCCCGGCGCTGTTCGGCCCGCCGCTCGGCATCGAGGCGTTCGAGTTCCGGCTCGGACGAGTGGTCGACGAAGTTCATCATCTCGGCGATTGCCCGGTGGCCGGCCACGTCCGAGATGAGGTGGTGCATCTGCTGGCCGACCTCCCGGTAGGCCGGGTGACCTTGAGGTGTCGTGCGCAACTCCAACACGTGCATGGCTTCGCGTGCGTTCATGTGCATCAGGTACCGCACCCGGTAGGCCAGACAGACGGCATAGGACGCCTGCTCCGGGAAGGGACCGTCCATCGCCCCGTGGAGGGCCGACGACCGCTCCATAGCGACATCGAAGCGGTCACCCACCCCAGCGTCGTCGAGGTCCGGCGGCCGGACGTACCCGTGGTCGGGGCTCAGCCGCTGCCATTCGATGGTGAGCATGCGGTGACGTTGGAGATCCCGGAAGGCGCCGTAGTCGGACAGGACGTCGAACCGGTAGGCGGGCCGTTCGAGCGCCCGCCCCGGCCGGTGCCGGCGGTGCTCCCGCTCCCCCGTCAACGCCCGGAGCACCCGGATCCTCTCCTCGACCGTCATCAGCCGGACCCGGCGCTCGACCTCGCGGTCGGAGCGGTTGGTGTGCGAATACAGCGCCGACGCCACCAGCTTGACCTCGGCGTCCGGGTCGAAATCGGTGAGGTCGACGATCGGTGCCGCCTCGACGGGCACCGCATCGGGGAAGAACCCTTCGGCGAGGTCCTCGAGACGCTCGCGACTCTCGGCCTGGTAGCGGCCGATGTCCTCCCCGCGGTCCGGGAGGTCCACCCGCTTCAGGAACGACGGGATGACCTTGCGGAGCTCCTTGAGGATCATCTCGGCGTACGACCGGGCCTCAGGGAGCGGATGGGCCCGCATGCGGATGAGCAGGGCTTCATAGGCCTGGCCGGTGCCGTACACCCCGACGTTGGACAGCGACGCTGCGGGCAGGATCCCCCGAATCGAATCGAACGCCTTTGCCGAGATGGCCTGGCGGTAGATGAAGTCGGAGTCGCCGTCGGCCTTGGGGATGCGGTTGCGGTAATGATCCATCATCACCGGCACCAGGGCCGAGTAGATCTCGAACAACCGGTCCAGGTCGGCGATGTATCGCGCCCCTAGCGGCGAGGCCAGCACCTCCGGATCGCGGTAGTAGCGGAACCGGCCCCCCGGGCGGTCGTCGTAGGCGATGTAGCGGGTCGACTGCTCGAGATAGGCCATGAGGCGGCCCCACTCGAGGATCTTGGTCAGCAGGTTCGAAGCCTGCTCGCACGCCAGGTGCACACCGCCCAACTGCGCCACGCTGTCGTCGCCGTACTCGAAGAACACGCGGTCATAGAGCTCCTCGGCCCGACGAAGGCCCATCGTGGCGTCGATGGTCTCGTCGCCCGACACGTCGAGCTCGTCGACGAACTCCTCGAGGAAGAGACGTCGCAGGCTGAGCGGCGTCCGGGAATAGCGGGCGAAGAGCGCCCCCTTGACCACCTCGGGCAGGTTCACCAGGGCGAAGACCGGCTCATCGAGGTTGGTGAAGTAGCGGCGCAGCACATCGGCTTCCGCCGGGCTGAACTCCTCGGCGACGTAGGGGGTCACGGGGGGCGAGGCTAGGGGTTCGTCGTGCCGTCGGCGCGGACGGCCGCCGCGGCGAACGCGGTCCGTGCCTCAGCCAGCACCGTCGGGTCTGTCCAGCAGTCGACCATGGTCATGGCCATGGCCTTGGCCCCGTCGATGACGCCCCGGTCGCCGTCGGGTCCGCCGGCGTGTTCGGCGAACCGGGGCGTATGGATGGCCACCTCTTCGGGGGCCACCTTGATCATCGGGTGGATGGCCGGCACGGCGTAGCTGACATTGCCCATGTCGGTGCTCCCGACGATCGACACCTCGCTGTCGGGGCGGGGGTTGCGTCCGAGGGCCCGGGCGTTATCGATGTACCGGTCCAGCATGGGCCGGCTGTCGACGACGTCGTCGTACCCGTTGGGCAGCCGGGTGACGGTGATCCCGCATCCGGCGGCCGCCGCTCCGGCCTCGAGGCAGGCTTCGACCCGTTCGAGGAGGCGCTCGAGTCCGGCCCGGGTCGGCGAGCGCACGAACCAGTTGGCTGCGGCGTGGGCGGGCACGATGTTGGCCTTCTCGGGGCCGTCGGTGAAGATGCCGTGGACCCGCTCGTCGGGGGCGATGTGCTGGCGGAGGGCGGCCACGTTCATGTAGCCGAGAACCGCGCCGTCGAGGGCGTTGACACCCTTCTCGGGAGCCGCCGCGGCGTGGGCCGCCTCGCCCAGGTAGGTCGCCTGCAGTTGGCGGATCGCCAGGCTGGTGATGCGCTCGACCTCGCTGCCCGCCGGATGGATCATCAGGGCGGCGTCGACGTCGGCGAAGGCACCCCGGTTCATCATGATCACCTTGCCACCGCCGCCTTCTTCGGCCGGCGTACCCAGGATCCGCACCTGGCCACCGAGATCGTCGGCCACCGCCGCTGCGGCGAGACCCGCCCCCAGGCCCGCAGCCGCGATGACGTTGTGCCCGCAGGCGTGGCCGATGCCGGGCAGGGCGTCGTACTCGCAGAGCACGGCGAGGACCGGCCCATCGGCACCGGCCCGGGCTTCGAAGGCCGTGTCGAGCCCGTAGGCCCCCCGCTCCGGGGCCAAGCCGTGATCGTCCAGGATCCCGGTCAGCAACTCGTGGGCCGCATGTTCCTCGAACGCCAACTCAGGGTTGGCGTGGATGGCCCGGGAGGCGCCGATCAAGAGATCGCCCAGTTCGTCGACGCGGTCGCAGACCCGCTGTTTTGCCTCCACGGGGCTCATGCCTGCCATGGCCGGACCCTACCGCTCAGATGACGACGCGCAGGGCGTCTGGCTCTAGCCGGAGCGAAAGGTGGCGGCCGATGCCGATCCGGTCCCCGTCCAGCCACACCGGTGTCGCACGGTCGAAGGTCACCTGCATCGCCGCGACACGCCGGTAGGCGATGTCGTGGTGGGGTACGTGATCGCCCCTCGGCAGGCGCCGGCGGGCCTCGAACCGCTGCCCGATCGCCAGGTCGCCGTCGAGGACGTCGAGGAGCCCGTCGCCCGGGTGGGCTCGGGGGGCGATGTTCCACCGGCCGTGATGGGCGGCGTTGGCCGCCACCCAAACCCGTCCTGACCACCATGTCCGCCGGGCCACGAGGTGGGCCACGAACCAGTGCAGTCGACCATCGACCAGGACAGCACCTATATCCACCGTGAGAAGCTGGGCGTCGTTGCCGTCGAGGCGTTTGGCGGTGGCCGTGCCGCCGAGCGTCCGCCAGAGGTCCCCGCCGGCCAGGCCGACCGGAGGGAGTGGCCGTGCGTCCCGACGGTGCTCCTCGACGAGTTGCCGCAACTCGCGATTGCCGGCGACGACAACCGCGTCGTCGGGCAGTCCGCCCCGGTCGCCGTCCTCGCCCCAGGGGGCGCCCCGCCGAATGCTCATGGTCCGTCCACCCCCACGGTCGCCTCCTCGTCGGCTCCGCCCAGGGCCACGGAGAGGCGGACCACCCCACGCTCAAGGGCCTCGATGGCGTCGGTGGCCGAACGGGCCAGGTCGGCGGGTCCCACCTTGCGCAGCTGGCTCAGCAGGTCGACGACCAGCCTCACGTTACGCACGAACTCTCCCCCATTGAGGTCGCCGTCCAGCAGCTCGTGGAGCTCCCCGCCGGCGGCCCAGCCATACACCACCTCGGCAAAGCCGGTGTCCGGGGGACGCGTCGCATCAACGTCGTAGGCGTGCTCGGTCCGGGTGATGTCCTCGGCCAGGGCGGCGAGCCGCTCGAGACGGTCGGCGGCCGGGCCCCCCAGGCGGCAGGGGCCCGACTCGCCGGGTCCGCGCCGCTGGTAGGTCAGCGCCGAGACCACCGCTGCCAACTCCGGTCCGGACAGTCCGGCGAACAGGTCGCACCCGAGCGCCTCGACGACGAGGAGGTCGGCCTCGTTGTAGATCCCGACCAGCGGTCCACCCTTGGCGGTGAGAGCCCAACCGCTCGCCATTGCTCGGGCCTCGAGCACGGCCACCGTGGCGCTCAACCGGCCCACCAAGTCGCCGGGAGGGGTCAACGACTCGAGGCGGGCCACCTCGCGTTGGAGGCGGGCCACACTCCGGAGAGATTCGCCACCGGCCGGACGGCCGGTGGCGAATCGACGGGCCCGACGGTTGACCTCACGGCGGAAGGACCGGTCGTTCGGAAGGAACGGCACCGGCAGCTCCACGGCTCCGAGGAGTCGTGGCTCGACCGCCAGGTCGTCGACGTCGACGTCCAGCAGGGCGCCGCCCTCGGCGGCCGCCCGCAATCTGAGCCGGTCGGGGCCCCGGTTGGCGACCGACAACACGGTGTGGGCCTGCCCGTCGTCGAACAGGACGACGTCCCCGGGGCGCAGACCCCGGGGGTCGACGGGTTCGCCCCGGTCGTCTCCGGGTACGGCCCGTCGATCCCGCCGCTCGGCCAGGGCGGCCCGTGCCGCGGCGAGACGCTCCTGGTGGGCGTCCCGGAGCCGGCCGGCCTGGTACTGCCCGAAGGAGCGGGCCAGGAGTGCTTCGGCCTGGTCCCGGGATCTGGTCGACATGAGGTTGGCGACCATGTTGTACGTCGGAGCGAACGCCGAGCGCAGCCGGAATTCGGTGCTGGCCGCCAACCCGGCGACCTGGTCGAATCGGACGAACGGCGACCAGAGGACCACGGCGTGACCTTCATCGTCGAGCCCCCGGCGACCGGCCCGCCCGGTGAGTTGGGTGAACTGGCCGGCGGTGAGCAGGTCGTGCCCCTCGCCGGTGAACTTGGTCAACTTGTCGATCACGACCGCCCGGGCCGGAAGGTTCACCCCGAGGGCCAGGGTCTCGGTCGCGTAGACGACGGACAACAACCCGGCGGCGAACAGCTCCTCGGTCACCTCCTTGAAGATGGGGATCAACCCCGCATGGTGGGAGGCCACGCCCCGTCGGAGGCCGTCCCGCCACCGTGCACCGTCGAGGACCCGGAGGTCCTCCGGCGGGACGTCGGCCAGACGCCGGTCGACGAGCCGGTCGACGGCGTCCTGCTCCTCCCGGTCGTTGAACGAGGTGCCAGTGGACAGCAGGCGGTCGCGGGCCTCGTCGCAGCCGAGGCGGGAGAAGACGAAATGGATGGCCGGCAACAGCCCCTGCCGCCGCAACTCGGCCACTACCTCCTCTCGGCGTGGCGTGGCGAACTCGCCGCGCCGTCCACCGTGGCGGTGGTCCTCGTCGAAGCGGCGGCCATCGGGATTGGCCCGGCCCTTCACGAGGATCGGCATGTGCCGCAGACGACGCCCCCGACGGCGTTCTGCGACGAGGTGCTGCAGTCGCAGCGGCACCGGACGACGGTGTTCGACGACCACCTCCGTGGGCCCGCGGACCTCGCGCAGCCAACCCCCCAACTCGTCGGCGTTGGACACGGTGGCCGAGAGGGCCACGATGCCGACCTCGGCGGGCAGCTCCAGTACTACCTCCTCCCACACCGGGCCCCGGTAAGGGTCCTCCAGGAAGTGGATCTCGTCGAGAATCACCCAGCCGACATCGTCGACGTCCGATGAGCCGGCGTAGAGCATGTTGCGCAGGATCTCGGTCGTCATGACCACGACCGGGGCATCGCCATCGATGCTGTTGTCACCGGTCAGCAGGCCGACCCGGTCGGCGCCGAGTCGACGGCCGAGGTCACGGAACTTCTGGTTCGACAGGGCCTTGATGGGGGTCGTATAGAAGGTCCGGCGGCCAGCGGCCAGGGCCTGATCGATGGCGTGTTCCGCGACCACCGTCTTGCCGCTCGACGTCGGTGCCGCCACCAGCACCGACGAACCCTCGTCGATGGCGGCCATGGCCCGCTCCTGGAATGGATCCAGGTCGAACGGTCGCGGGGGGAGGCTCACCGTCCAGCGCGTGCGGCGGCCCGCCGTCGGCGTCGGTCGCGCAGCCTTCCGAAAACGATGGCCAACTCGTAGAACAGGACCATCGGTACCGACAGCAACATGAGGGTGAACGGGTCGCCGCTCGGCGTCAGCACGGCCACGAAGGCCACGATGCCCACGATGGCGTAACGGCGAACCCGCCGCAGACCCCGATGGTGGAGCACCCCGACCATCTGCAGCATGATCATCACCAGGGGAAACTCGAAGCCGATCCCGAACGCCACCGTCATCTTGACCACGAAGCCCAGGTATCGGGCGGGCGAGAACACGCTCACCAGGTCGGGGCCGCCGATGTCGACGAGGAAGTCCAACGCCCGGGGGATGCTCCAGTAGGCCAGGCCGCACCCGGCGAGGAACAAAAGCGTGCCGATCAGGACGAACGGTAGGGCCCAGCGCCGCTCCTTGGGGTACAGGCCGGGCGAGATGAACCGCCACGTGTGCCACAGGATGACCGGCATCGCCATGACGATCCCGCCGTAGCCGGCCACGGTCATCCGGACGCTGAACGGTTCGAGGGGGTCGGTGACGAGCAGATCGCAGCCCTCACCGAACATCGCCGACGCGGCACCGTCCTCCCGGATGCTGCAGTAGGGCTCGAGCAGCAGATCCAGGATCTGCGGGTACAGGATCCAGCAGGCCACCGCTCCGGCGAGCACCGCACCGACGACGAGGAGCATGCGGCGGCGAAGCTCCTCGAGGTGGCCGACGAGGGTCATCTGCGAGCGGTCGGTCATCGACGGCTCAGCTCGTCGTCTCGTCGTCGGTTGGTTCGTCGGTCACGCCGTCGGGCTGTTCCGCGCTCAGGGCCGCACCTCGCGCCCGGGCCGCCAGCTCGACGGCCGGATCGTCGACCGCAGCCTGCAGTTCGCTCTGGAAGGTCTCGGCGGAACGCCGGAGCTGCTGCACCAGCCGGCCCACCTGCCGGGTCACCTCCGGTAGGCGGGTCGGGCCGAGGACCAGGAGGCCGAGCACCAGGATGACCAGCACCTCACCACCACCCAGGTTCCCCATGGGCCGAGCCTACCGGTGCCCGAATCTGGAGGACCGTAACCGCAGTCGGGCGACCGAGCGGGTGAGGTCCCGTCCGGCCACAAGCAGGCGGTTCAACCGGTTGAGGGAGTCGGCGGTCCGCCCGACAGCGTCGGCGACCGCCGTCAGGCTCCAGACCAGGACGACCACCGCCACCCCCAGCGTCGAAATCGGGAGGTACCAGACCGGATCCACGTGGTCGACCCTACCGGCCCTCCCCGGGACGGACGGGCGGCTGCGGTCCGGCATGATGGCCCCATGGCCTCCCGCCACCGGACCCTCGAAGATCCCCCGCTGTTGTTCGCCCACCGCGGTGGTCGGGCCCACGCTCCCGAGAACACCACCGACGCCTTCGCTCTCGCCGTGCGGCTCGGTGCGACCGGACTTGAGGGCGATGTGTGGCTGAGCAGTGACGGCATTCCGATACTGGACCACGATGGGCGGGTCGGCCCCTGGTACCGGCGCCGGCGGGTGGCCGACGTCCGACACGCCGACCTGCCGGGCCACCTGGCGACTCTGGACGACATGTATCGCGCCGCCGGCACCGGCGTGGCCGTCTCGCTGGACCTCAAGGATCCGGCGGCCGCCGGTCCGGTCATCGAGGTGGCCCGTCGCCACGGTGCAGCCAGCCGACTCTGGATCTGCCACCCCGACCATCAGCTCGTCGCCGGCTGGCGGGAGCTGGACCGGTCGGTACGCCTCGTGGACTCGACCCGACTGATCGACATCGAGGAGGGTCCGGAACGCCGGGCCGCCGACCTGGCCGCCGCCGGCGTCGACGCCATCAACCTTCCGGAACCGGACTGGACGGGTGGCCTCACGACTCTGTTCCACCGCTTCGGTATCCGCTGCCTGGGGTGGAACGCCCAGCATCCCCGCCAACTCGACCGTCTCCTGGCGCTGGGGATCGACGGGGTGTTCAGCGACCACGTGGATCGGATGGTCGACGCGCTGGGCAGGCGCTGAGGTCAGACCCCCGTGGTCAGAGGCGCCGGATGTCGCCGATGGGCCACAGCCGGATGAAGGCCCGGCCGGTGATGCTGTCGGTGTCGATGGGGCCGAAATAACGACTGTCCTTCGAGTTCGGGCGGTTGTCGCCCATGACGAACACGTGCCCGTCCCCGATGGTGCACCGGTTGCGGCCATCGTCGGCCCCGACGCAGCCCGGGGGTTCTCGGAACGCACCGGTGATGTCGGGTTCGTCCAGATACGGCTCGAGCAGCAGGTCGCCGTCGATGAAGATCCGTCCTTCCCGGACCTCGACGGTCTCGCCGGGCAGTCCCACCACCCGCTTGATGAGATCGCTGATGCCGTCGGTCTCCCCCTCGGGGCTGGCGAACACGACGATGTCGCCGCGGTTGACCTCGTGGAGCTGGTAGCTCAACTTGTTGACGATGATGCGGTCGCCGACATGGAGGGTCGGCTCCATCGACGGCGACGGGATGTAGTACGCCTGAAACAGGAAGGTCTTGACGATGAACGCCACGACCAGGGCGCCGGCGACCACACCAACCCACTCGAGGATGCCCCGGATCGAGGACCGGAAGGATCCGGGAATGTGGAGGTCGACCTCGCCGCCGGCGTCACCGGTCGGCTCGTCACCCGGGGGGGTCGGCGGCGGGGGCGGCGGCCCCGGATCGAACACCGTCGTGGCCGCGCCCGCCGGGGGGACAACCGTGGTGGCCTCCTGGGCATCTGCAGGGCCGGACGGTGGTGTGTCGGGGACGTCGGGAGCAGGTGCCTCCGGCACCTCGGCAGACGGCTCGGCCGGCGCCTCATCGGCCGCCGCATCTGCCGGCTCATCGAGCGGCGCACCGGTCGCGGAGGACCGCGCCCGCGCCATCATCTCGTCGGCCCAGGCCGAATCCGAATCACCGGCCGCCGTCCCGCCAGGGTCGCTCGTCTCGTCGTGCACCGCAGAGAACCTAGCCGCCGAATGGTGCCGTGCGCCGTCGAGCGGCCCCGTACCGGGACAGGATCCGCCGAGCGGTGTCGGCGCGTAGATCGTCTCCGAGGCCGACCGGGGCCTGCACGACGCGGGCCGCCGGACCGAGGCGGAGCAGCAGACGGGCCAGCCACGCCTCCGAGGCGACAGGCAGCTGGACCACCAGACCACCGTCGTCCGATGTCGTCGATCCGAGGTGCGGATACTGGTCGGCGACCCAGCGGGCCTCGGCATCCAACGCCAACTCGATGACCGGTAGCTCCTCGTGCAGCGGGAACACCTCGGCGGCGGTGTCGTCCGGGGCCTCCGGAGGGAACACCTCGCCGGTCTCCTCGAAGCGTCGTACCCGATCCAGACGGAACAACCTGCGGTCCTCGGCCTCCCGGCAGAACGCCACCGCATACCAGTGGCCCCGGTCGGCGAAAACCCGATGGGGTTCGATCCTGCGTACCCGATGGGCGTCGCGCCCGTAGGAGTAGTAGTCGATCTCGACGACCCGGCCGTCCCGGGCCGCACGACGGAAGACGGCCAGAGCGTCCCCGTCGCCCGTTCCCAGCCGGACCTGCACGGCCTCACCGGCCGCGGGATCCAGCGAGGCCGCCATCTTGGTCAGGGCCCGTTCGAGGGGGCCGAAGTCGTCGCCATCGGCCATGACGGCCACGGAACGACCGGCCACCAGCAACGCCATGATCTCGTCGGGGGCCAAGCGGAGGGGTTGGGTGAACCAGTCGGCGTAGGCGATCCAGACACGGTCGTCGACGATGGACACCTCGATCAGGCAGTCCGGGGTGAACGGATGGACGCCGACGAAGAACACCACCTCCTCCAGGTCCTGCAACAACTGGTCGAGGGGATAGTCGAACCGCTCGGCCACCGCCGCCAGCTCCACGCCCCCCTGGTCGACCACCCAGGGGATCACGGCCAGGAGGCGGCGCAACCGATCGAGAGCGCTGAGGCTGCTCACCGCTGCGCCTCCAACCACACCACCAGATCATCACGCAGGTCCTCGGGTGCCAGGATCTCGGCACCGTCGAGGAAGGCCAGCACGAACGAACGGAAGGCGGCCCGGTCGACCACCTCTTCCGCGACCACCACCGAACCGTCGTCACGGTGTTCGACGACCGACTCGGCCCCCAGATGCCCGATCACCCACGGAACGTGGGCGGCATCGACGGCCAGGCGGGCCTCCACCGGCTCATCGGTGCCGTACCTCCAGGCCGGGTCCTCCCCAATCTCGACTGGGCGACGAGGGCGCTCGTAGCCCCCCGGTGGGCCCACGGCGATCGTCCCGTCGATGCGGTCCACCCGGAAGCGCCGTCCAGCATCTCTGGTGCGGTCCCGGCCGCTCATGTACCAGTGGCCCCGGTTGAACACCACCCGGTGCGGCTCCACGGCCCGGGCCACCTCCGCATACCGGAATTCGGCGACCCGGCGCTCGGCGACGGCCCGCAGCAGCGGCCCGATGGCCTCGCCGTCCGGCAAGCTGGCCACCGGTGCCGGATCGGCCCCCGACGGCGCACCCCCGAGCTTCCAGAACGGATCCTCGACGGGTGCCTCGGCGAGCCGCACCAGGTTGGTCGCCAGGTGGAGGGCGGCCAGCTCGTCGGGCTCCAGGGCCGGAGCGTCCCCGCCGTAAAGAGTCGGCGGGATGCGGTAACCGTCGACCGGGGGGTCGGTGCCGGGAATCGGCTCGACAAGCACCGGAATGCCCATGGACCGAAGATCGTCCTTGTCGCGCTCGAAGGCCCGCCGGAAGTTGTCGTCGATCGACGAGTACGCACCCGGCAGACGCTCGCGGAGATCGTTCCGGCTGAGCGGCCGTTCGGCGCCGAGCAGCGCCGCCACCAGGTTCAGAAGCCGCTCGAGCTTGTCCACGCCAGCACCCTAGGTGGCAGGGGCCGCCCCGCGCCGCTGGCTCACAGCGACTCGATGAGCTTCTCGACCCGCTCGTCGTGCGAGCGGAACGGGTCCTTGCACAGCACGGTCCGCTGCGCCTGGTCGTTCAACTTCAGGTGCACCCAGTCCACCGTGTAGTCCCGGCGGCGCTCCTTGGCCCGCCTGATGAACTCGCCGCGGAGCCGGGCCCGAGTGGTCTGGGGTGCGGTCTCGACGGCCTCGGCGATGGCGTCGTCGGTCGTGGTCCGCTCCATCAGGCCCCGGTCCTGCATGCGGTAGAACAGACCGCGCTGCCGGTTGACGTCATGGTACTGAAGGTCGACGAGGGCGACCCTCGAGTCGGCCAGCGACAGCCCGTGGCGTTCCCGGTAGCCCTCGATCAGGTGGTACTTGGCCACCCAGTCACATTCCCGGTCGAGGGTCAACGGATCGGTTTCGATGGCCGTGAGGCAGTGTTCCCACATGGTCAGGGCCTGCTTCTCCTCAGCGTTCATGTCGTGGCGCTCGGCGAAACGGATCGCCCGATCGAGGAACTCCTTCTGGATGTCGAGGGCACTGACCTCGCGGCCGTTGGCCAGGCGCACCGTACGGCGACAGGTCATGTCGTGGCTGATCTCGCGGATGGCCCGGATCGGGTTCTCGAGGGTCATGTCCCGCAGGACCACCCCGGGTTCCTCGAGCATCCGCAGCAGCAGGCCGCAGGCCCCGACCTTCAGGAAACCCGCGTACTCGCTCATATTCGAGTCACCGACGATGACGTGGAGCCGCCGGTAGCGCTCGGCATCGGCATGGGGTTCGTCACGCGAGTTGATGATCGGCCGGGACCGGGTGGTGGCGCTGGACACGCCCTCCCAGATGTGTTCGGCCCGCTGGCTCACGCAGTACATCGCCCCCCGAGCCGTCTGGAGCACCTTGCCGGCACCGGCGTAGATCTGGCGGCTGACGAGGAACGGGATCAGCACCTCGGTGTAGGCCGCCAGGTCCTCGTCCCTTCCGGTCAGGTAGTTCTCGTGGCAGCCGTACGAGTTGCCCGCCGAATCGGTGTTGTTCTTGAACAGGTAGATATCGCCCTGGATCCCCTCGTCCCGCAAGCGCTCCTCGGCGCTGGCCAGCAACTGCTCGAGGATCCGCTCCCCCGCCTTGTCGTGGGCAATGACGTCGGCCACCGAATCGCATTCAGGCGTGGCGTACTCGGGATGCGACCCGACGTCGAGATAGAGCCGGGACCCGTTGGCGAGGAACACGTTGGAACTGCGCCCCCACGACACGACCCGGCGGAACAGGTAGCGGGCGACCTCGTCGGGACTGAGCCGCCGCTGGCCGTCCAGGGTGCAGGTCACCCCGTATTCGTTCTCGATGCCGTAGATACGCCGGTCCATGGTCGCTCAGTGCCGGTCACCGGCCGAGCGGGGCATGGTCACCCGAGCAGCCCGGCGAGGTGGTCGCCTTCGATGCGGCGGAAGGCCCGGCGGCCGTTGTCCCTGGCCAGCACGGCCACCTCGAGGTCGTCAGGGACCAGCGTCCTATCCGGTCCGGCGAGCGCGGCCACCGCGGCGCCCACGCTGTCGGCGAGACCCTGGCCGGCGGTCCACGTTTCGGCCAGACGTTCCCGGATGGCGTCGGCCTCACCGCCGATCACCACATAGGTCCTGGTGTCCATCACCGTGCCGTCGTAGAGCAGGTGGAAGAGCTGGTCGCCTGCCGGGTCGGCCCCCATCTCGGCGACCAGGATCTCGACCTCGAGCGGCTTCATCTCGTGGGTGAAGTACTGGCCCAACGTCTGGGCGTACTGGTTGGCCAGCCAGCGGGCGTCGACATCGTCCCGGCTGAACGAATAGCCCTTCAGGTCGGCGTGGCGGACACCGGCCACCCGCAGCTGGTCGAACTCGTTGTACTTGCCGACGCCGATGAAGCCGATCCGGTCGTAGATCTCACTGACCTTGCGCAGCGTGTTGGACGGGTTCTCCGCACACAACAGCACGCCGTCGGCGTAGGTGCTGGCCACCGCGGCCCGACCCCGGGCGATGCCCTTCCGGGCGTAGTCGGCCCGGTCCTTCATCACCTGCTCGGGCGAGACGTACATGGGCATGTTCATGCCGTCGACCCCCCGTCGCCTTCGCTGGCACCGAGAACGTCCAGCAGGGCTGAGGTGCGTGCGGCCAGGTGGTCGTCGTCGATCCGTTGGAAGCCGTCGGCGGTGATGGTGGCGACGACCGGATAGATCCCCCGGATCGGGTCGGGGCCGCCGGTGGCGCTGTCCTCGTCGGCGGCCTGGAAGAGCGCTTCGATGGCCAGGTCGATGGCCTCGCCGTCGGTCATGCCGCGGTGGTGGCGGAGTTTGACGACGGTGGATGCGTGGAGGCTTCCCGACCCCGAGGCGGCGTAGTCCCGTTCCTCGTACCGGCCGCCGGTGATGTCGAACTGGAACAGCCGGCCGTGCCCGACCCGCTCATCGAAGCCGGCGAACACCGGGACCACGGCCAACCCCTGCATGGCCGCCGGGAGGTTCCCCCGCAGCATCTGGCTGAGCTGATTGGCCTTGCCGTCGAGGCTCAACGGATTGCCCTCGACCTTCTCGTAGTGCTCCAGCTGCAACTGGAACAGCCGGACCATCTCCATGGCCGGGCCGGCAGCGCCGGCGATCGCCACCCCGGAGAGGTGGTCGGCGGGGAACACCTTCTCGATGCTGCGGTGGCTGATGAGATGCCCGGCGGTAGCCCGGCGGTCACCGGCCATGACCACGCCCTCGGCGGTCCGGATGGCCAGCACCGTGGTGCCGTGGGTGATCGACATCGGGTCCAGTCCCGTTCCGGGTCCGGGCTCAGCGGCGGCCGCACCGAGGCCCAGGGCGTCGAGCAGTCCGAGGAAACTCGGACCGGGATCGGTGTCAGAGGTGAAGCGTGGCAGGGTCACGGTCCGCGAGGGTAATCGCTCCCGGGCCGGGCGCTACTCGCCGCCCTTTTGGATGTAGCTCTTGACGAAATCCTCGGCGTTGGTCTCGAGCACGCCGTCGATCTCGTCGAGCAGGTCGTCGAGCTCGCCCTTGAGGCGCTGGCTCCGGTCGCTGACGGCAGGGGCTGTCGCCTCATCGGCCTCGACGTCCTCGTCGACACGGTCTGCGGCGACCCGGCGCTTCTGCTCCCGCTCCACCATGGTTCCTCGTCTCCCGTTCCGTCGTCTTCCTGTGCCGTGCCTGTTCGCCGGTCTTGTCCACGGGTCCTGGTCACTCCGGCGACCGTCACCCAGTGTCGGCGAGACGGTTCAGCAGTTCGGCAACCGTGTCGCACTCGTCCAGGAGCGTACTCACATGGGCCGCGCTCCCACGGGACGGTTCCATCATCGGGACCCGCCGCAGCATCTCGTCGCCGGCGTCGAACACCATCGAATCCCAGTTGGCGGCCACGATCTGGCCCGGCCACTTGTCGAGGCACCGCCCGCGGAAGTACGCCCTGGTGTCGCTCGGCGGCTCGGTCATCGCCGCGGCAGCCGACGCCTCGTCGATCAGGGTCTCGGGGCCGAGCTTGGCGAACAGGGAGCGGTCGGGTCGCAGATCGTGGTACTGGATGTCGACCGCTGCCAGGCTGATGTCGTCAGGGGCCACCCCCCGTCGATCGCGGAACGCATCCAGCAGATGCTTCTTGCTCACCCAGTCGACCACGCCGAACAGCGGGTCGAGGTCACCGGGATGTTCCAGGGCTTCGAGCACCTGTCGCCACCGGTCCATGACGACGTGCGCCGTCTCGCCACCCGCCCCGTCGGGCCCGTAGCAGGCCAGGTACTGCTCGGCCTGGCCGTAAAGCCACCATTGGAGTTCCAGCGCGGTGGCGGTCGATCCGTCGTCGAGGCGGAGCGGGGCCCGGAGTCCGAGGTCCAGCGACACGGTGCGCAGGGCCCGGATCGGCTCGGCAAACACCACCTCCCGGTCGAGGGCGTCGTCCTCGACCATGGCCAGCACCAGGGCCGTCGTGCCGACCTTCAAGAACGTGGCCACCTGGCACAGGTTGGCGTCGCCGACGATGACGTGGAGCCGGCGGTAGCGCAGCGGATCGGCGTGGGGTTCGTCACGAGTGTTGATGATGGGCCGCTTCAAGGTCGTCTCGAGCCCCACCTCCTCTTCGAAGAAGTCGGCTCGCTGCGTGAGCTGGAACGGCACCTGCTGTCGGGTGCTTCCCGGGAGCTCGCAGCCGACCTTGCCGGCACCGGTGAAGAGCTGCCGGGTCACGAAGTGGGTGGTGGCGTGGACCACCACCCGACCGAACGGCACGCCCCGGTCGATCAGGTAGTTCTCATGGCAGCCATAGCTGTTGCCCTTGCCGTCCGAGTTGTTCTTGTAGACGACCAACTCCTGGCCGGGTGGCAGCACCTCGTTGGCGGCCGCCATCGACGCCACGAGGATCAGGTCGCCGGCCCGGTCGTAGCGAACCACCGACAGCGGGTCGGCACACTCCGGCGTGCTCAGTTCGGGATGGGCGTGGTCGACGTAGTAGCGGGCGCCGTTGGTCAACACGGCGTTGACCAGATGGGTCTCGATCTCCGGAGCCAGGGCGCCCAGCGCGGCGAAACCGCGGGCGTCGACGTCGGGGCTCTCGTCGATGAAGTCCCAGCCGACACGGGGGGCACCAGGCCCATGTCCGGCGCCGGCGGTTCGACTCAGGTACGCGTTGATCAATAAGGACGAGGCGCTGATCGGATTGGGATCGGGCACGCCGCGGTGGACGATGCCGTACTCGGTTTCGATGCCGAGCGTCTTGACCACGGCCATGGAGGCGACCCTAGCGGTCACCGGGAACCCGGCCGGCCGGTGGGGTCCGACTTCGTCGCGTCGCCGCCCCGGCGGGCACTGATCTGCGCAGCGGTTGCCCGACCGCCAGATGTGGAGCCTGGGACTATGCCCGGAAGTGGAGGCCGCCTAGAGGTACTGGCCGGTTCCCACGCCTTCGATCGCCCGGCCACCGCTCTCGTCGTCGGCACTGGAGACGAGAGTCCGCACATAGATGATGCGCTCGCCCTTCTTGCCCGAAACCTTGGCCCAGTCGTCGGGGTTGGTGGTGTTGGGGAGGTCCTCGTGCTCCTTGAACTCCTGGCGCACGGCCCGCAACAGGTCGTCGGTGATGATGCCCCGGCCGCCACCGGACAGCTCGCGCTTGATAGCCGTCTTCTTGGCCCGTCGCACGATGTTCTCGACCATGGCCCCCGACGCGAAGTCGCGGAAATACAGGACCTCCTGGTCGCCGTTCTGGTAGGTCACCTCGAGGAAGCGGTTCCGTTCGTCGTCGCCGTACATCGTCTCGACGGCTTCGTCGATCATGCCGAGGATCGCCTTGTTGCGGTCCCCGCCGCCCAGGGTCTCGATCAGGTCGGCGTTGATCGGCAGGTCGGCGGTCAGGTAGCGCCCGAAGATGTGGGAGGCGGCGGTGGCGTCGGGCCGTTCGATCTTGATCTTCACGTCCAGGCGCCCCGGCCGGAGGATGGCCGGGTCGATCAGGTCCTCACGGTTGGAGGCCCCGATCACGATCACGTTGCGCAGGGTCTCGACGCCGTCGATCTCGGCCAGCAACTGGGGCACGATGGTCGACTCGATGTCGGAGCTGATGCCGGTTCCCCGGGTACGGAACAGCGACTCCATCTCGTCGAAGAACACGATGACCGGCCAACCCTGCTCCGACTTTTCCCTGGCCCGTTGGAAGACCAGGCGGATCTGGCGTTCGGTCTCGCCGACGTACTTGTTGAGCAGCTCCGGCCCCTTGATGTTGAGGAAGAAGCTGCGAGCGTGCGCATCACCCGACACCTCAGCCACCTTGCGGGCCAGCGAGTTGGCCACCGCCTTGGCGATGAGCGTCTTGCCGCAGCCCGGTGGGCCGTAGAGCAGGATGCCCTTCGGGGCGGGCAGGTCGTAGTCGGCAAACAGGTCCTGATGGAGGAACGGCAACTCCACGGCGTCGACGATCTGTTCGATCTGGTGGTCGAGGCCGCCCACATCGGCGTAGGTCACGTCCGGGACTTCTTCGAGCACGAGGTCCTCGACCTCGAGCTTGGGTAGTCGTTCGAGGATCAGCCCGGAACGCACGTCGAGCAGCACCGAATCACCGCTGCGCAGGGACACCCGGTCGTCACCGACCAACTCGCCGGCCAACTCGACGACCCGTTCCTCGTCGGCCCGACCGACCACCACGGCCCGTGCACCGTCGGCCAAGACCTCCTTGACCGTGACGACCTCGCCGACGGCTTCTGGGCCGCGGGCCATCACGATGCTGAGCGCCTCGTTGAGCACGACCTCCTGGCCGACCCGTAGCGTGCCGGCCAGCTCGGGCAGCACCCCGACCCGCATCTTGCGGCCCGAGGCCTGGACGTCGGCGGTGCCATCGTCGTTATGGCCCACGATGGTGCCGTACGCCGACGGCGGCTGGGACAGTTTGTCCACCTCTTCCCGAAGCACGTTGATGCGCTCGCGGGCTGTCTCGAGCGTGGTGTTGAGCTTCTGGTTGCGGGTCATGGCCCTGGTCAGGTCACGACGGGCGTCACGGACCTCTGCCTCGAGTTCGTGGATCCTGCGCGGCGCGTCCACGAGCCGTCGCCGTAACTCGGCCACCTCGGCCTCGAGGCCGACCATCTCGACGCGCAGGCGTTCGGCGTCGTCGGATGCGCTGGCGTCATCGCTTCCGGTCATGGCTCGCCCCTGCTCGGTGGGTTCCCTGGTCGGGTCTCCCCGTAGCGCGGACCCTACCCCGCGACGTCGTCGACGGCATCAACCCCGGTGGATTACCCGGCATGATCCTTTGATCCCCGGCCGGCCGTGGATAGGCTCCCTGCCGACCGAGCCCCCAGTGGGCCCGCTCCCATGCCTGCTGACCTGTCGGTCCGCTCACCGCCCAACGAATGCCCGCGAGGGCCAGAAGAAAGGGACCTCCTCCACCATGAAGGTCTGGATCGACCAGGATCTCTGCACCGGCGACGGCCTGTGCGAGGAAATCGCCCCCGACGTGTTCGCCCTGCTCGACGACGGCCTGGCCTACGTCAAGGACGGGGACAAGATCCTCAGCGACCCGGCAGGCGCCGAGGCCGTGGCCCCCGTGCCCGCCGGCCAGGAGGAAGCCACCATCGAGTCCGCCGAAGAGTGCCCCGGAGAGTGCATCTTCATCGAGATCGACTGAGCCCCGCGGGTTCACGGCACCGACGAGGGGGTTCGCCCCCTCGTTTCGCCGTTCTGGGGTCCGATCCGTTCGACGTTCAGCGGCAGTCGCCCGGCCCTGACGGGTCGTCCGGACGTTCCTCCAGGAACGTCTCCACCTCGGAGGTCTGCACGGCGAACGCCGTCGGTCGACCACCGGTCACCGACGAGAACACGACGCCCACCACCAACCCGTCGGCGTCGACGAGCGGCGCACCGGAGTGCCCGGGGTCGACGTCGGCCGCCACGACGAGGGCGTCACGACCATCGGCCGGCGACCCGTGGATGTCGTTGCCGGTGGCCCGGATGTGGCGGTCGATACGCCCGGGGCGCTCGGACTCCGCACCGTCACCGTCGTAGCCGACGAGGGCGACCAGCAGATCGTCGATCGCGTCACCGAGCGGTAGTGGCGGTGCCTCGAGTCCGGTCGCCGCCACCAGGGCCAGGTCGCGCACGGGGTCGATGGCCACGACCCGTCCGGTCAGGCCATCATCCACGCCGGAGAGGCGCAGCGTCGGGGCCGCCACACCGGCGACCACGTGGGCGCTGGTGAGGACCAGTGCCGGCTCGATCACGAACCCGGAGCCGACCAGGACTCGGGGGCAGCCGAGACCCCGGATGGCAACCGTCGAATCCCGGACCCCGCTGATCACGTCCTCAGCGATGCCGTGATCGTCGGGAACCGGCCCGGCATCGACCACGCCCGACGGCGCAGACGACGGAGCGGAGGTCGACACACCCTGCGACGAGCAGGACGCAAGCACCAGCGCCGCCAGGGCGACGGCCCCCGCCCGGTTCACGGGGTAAGGAGGCGGGCGTGGCTGAGGAAGCCGGTGTGGGCGACCATCCGATGGTCGGGCCGCACGGCCTGCCCGTCGACATGCCACGTCCGGTTCAGTACCTCGACCGTCTCGGCGAAGGCGAAGCCGTGTTCGTCGAGGGCCTCCCGGAACCGGGTGGCCTGCATGATGCTTGGCGTGTAGGCGACGATGATGCCGCCGGGAAGCAGGGCCTTCGCCGCGCTCGGCACCACCTGCCATGGTTCCGGCAGGTCCAGCACGACCCGGTCCAGGTCCACCTCGTCGAGGCCCTCGTAGGCATCGCGGATCTGGATCTCGTAGTGGTCCAGCGCTTCTGATCCCAGCATGGCGCCAACGTTCTCCCTGGCCCGGGCGGCGAAGTCCTCACGGAGTTCGTACCCGGTGACCTGGGCGCCGGCCCGCAGCATCGTCATCGACAGTGCCCCAGAGCCGACCCCGGATTCCAGGACACGGGCCCCCGGGAAGATGTCGGCCAGCATCAGCAGGGGCCCCAGGTCCTTCGGGTAGATGACCTGGGCTCCCCGGGGCATCTTGAGGACGTAGTCGGCCAACGTCGGCCGGCACACCACGAACGTCGTTCCCCGGCTGGACCGGCAGCCCGAACCGTCGGGTGCACCGATCAGGTCGTCGTGGAGCATCACGCCGGTGTGCGAGTGGAACTCTCCACCCTCCTCGAGGGTGATGAGGTAGCGGCGCTTCTTCCGGTCGACCAACAGGACGTGGTCGCCGGCCTGGTAGGTGCGGCTCATGGCGCTCCCGCCTCCGCCCGGGGCCGAAGGCGCACCGGGGTCGGGCCGGCGGCCCGCTCGACCAGTCGGCAGAAGGCGCACACCTCACCGCCAGAAGGGGCCCCGCAGCGGACACACGGGGAGAGGGGCGCACCCGCCACCGTCTCGTCCTCGGCGTCCCGGAACAGCTCGACGGCCCGGTCGAGGAACCCGAAATAGAAGTCGTGCTTGCTGCCCGGGGAGCGCTCCTCGATGGCGTTGAGGGCCTCCTTGTAGCCGAGGTGCTTGTTGCCGACCGCCATGGGGCATTCGTCGACGATGTACTCGATCCCCCGGAGCACGCAGTAGGCGGCCATCTCGCGCTCGCCCAGCCGTACGAGGGGCTTGACCTTGCGGGGGAACCCCCGGCCGGCCGGCAGCACCGGCAGCTGGCGGGCCAGGTACTCGCGCTGCCATCGGAGCGTGTTGCCGAACAGGACCGCCGCCTCGTCGTCCAGGTTGTGCCCGGTTGCCACGGCGTCGTAGCCGCCGTCGCGGGCCGCCTCATCGAACAAGTGGCGCTTGGTGAGGCCGCAGGCACTGCACGGGGCCCGCTTGGCGGCCCGGGCCCCGTTGGGAATGTCGAAGCCCAGGTCATCGGGCAGGTCCACGCTGTGCAGGGTCAGGCCCCGCTCATCGGCGAATCGACGGGCGAAGCCGCTCGACGTCGCCGAATAGTCGCCGATACCGAGACCAATGGTGAAGCCGTCGGCCTCGTACCCCAATTCGATGAGCAGGTCCCACAGGGCCAGAGAATCCTTCCCGCCCGAGACGGCCACCAGGACCCGGTCGCCGGGGGCCAGCATGTCGAACGCGCTGATGGCCTTGGCCACTTGGTCGCGGCAGAGGCGCAGGAAGTGTTCGGCACAGAAGTTGGCGTTGTGGCGGCGGATGTCGATGACCGCAGGGCCTCGGCACACCCGGCACTTCATGCGGAGCCACCCGAGATCACCGACCGGATCTCGACGCTGTCGTCGTCGGCGAGCATGGCGTCACCGGGGACGAGGGTGCCGTCGCGGATCACCAGCACCGACTCCCGGTGGAGGCCGAGCCGGGCCAGCAGGGCCACGATCGACACCGGACCGGGAACATCGAGGTGCCGGGTCGGGTTACGGAGCTCCACCTGCACGAGGTCAGCCCCCGCTGGCCGGGCTGGTCGGGCTGTGCCTGATCTCCAGCCCCCCACCGACCGGCAGCCGCTCCGAGTGAACCACCGGACCCGGACCCCGTTTGACCGCCCGGGCCAGGACCCGACCCACGAGGGCCACGACCAGCACGGTCCGCCAACCCCAGTGGCCACCAAGCAGGCCCCGACGGAGACCCGTGCGGATCAGATGCGATGGTGTGTAGCGGCCGAGCATCGAGTCGTCCCCGCCCGGCCTCAGATACGCCGGATCTCGACGGTGGTCGAGGCACGGCGGCCCAGTCGACGACCGACGAGGAACGCCACCCCCACCAGGACGACCACCGTTACCACCGCGCCGGCGATCAGCGGGTGGCGGGCGTCGGCGGCCCGCCCCTCCGCATCGCCGACCGTTCTGCGCAGCTCCGCCTCGAGATCCTCGGGTTCGATACGTTCAGACATCGAGGCCCCGCCCGCCGCCGATACGGCTGATGGCCAGGGCGGTGACGGCGCCCAACCCTGTGGCGACCAGCAGATACGGCGCCCAGGACCAGCGCCCATCGAGGGCGTCGATCACCTGCAGGGCCCGCAACCCACCCACCGCCATCGACACCAGGCCGACGCCGATCAGCAGGGATCCGAGCACACCGAACGCCAGATAGCGGCTGGCGGCCCGCAGGGGGTCGATGGTCTCCTGGCGCACGTAGCGCCGGAGGAGATCGATCAGATCACCAGAAGCCTGGTCGCGCGTCTTGGGGTCTCGTGCCATGGGCCGACCACGCTACCCGCCCGCTCGGCTACCGCCCATCGGCCAGCGGACGTCGGCGACCGCCTCCAGGTCGGACAACAGCGCGTCGAACACGTCCAACCGGTCGGCGGCCGACGGGGCGGCCAACAGCGTCTGGCGGTCGAACGGGCCGAAGGGTCCGGCGGCGGCCAGTTCGAAGACGGCCGGACCCGGGTCGGCCGACAATTCGAACGTGGCCGGTGCTCCGGCGGCACCGGCCTCGGCCATGCGGGCCAGCAGACGTCGGAGACGGGACGTCGAGGCGGCCAGGTGCTCCGCGGACACCTCGGACGGTTCGTCCGGCGCCTCGGCGACCACGGCCCGGGGATACGGATCGTCGGCCAGCCACTCGGTGACCCGGATCCGGTGGAGGCCCACGGCGACCAGCGCCACACTCCCGCCGGCGCTGCGCCGGGCACCGGCGATCTGGGCCATGGTCCCCCACGACGATCGCCGGTCCCCGCCGCCGACCTCGTGGCCCTGTTCGATCAGCACGACGCCGAACCGGCCGTCTCCGGCGAGTACCGCATCGAGAAGCACGTGGTAACGGGCCTCGAAGATCCGCAGCGACAGCGGCATTCCCGGGAACAACACCGATCCCAACGGGAACATCGGCTGCCCGTCACCCCGCATGGCCGGATGGTCAGGACACGTTGACGGGCAGGGGTTCCAGCAGGGCCAGCGGCGGACCGGTCGGATAGGCGACCAGGTCGAGCAGAATGCGGTCGTGGAGGTCACGCAGGTCGTCGGGAAGCGGCTCGGCGTTGCTCACGATGGCAAACGTCAGGGTGCGCCCCTCGAGGGTCTGGACCACACCGGCCAGGCTGGTGACATCGAGCAGCGAGCCGGTCTTGGCCGCCACCCGGCCCTCGCCGGATGAACCGGTCAGGCGATTCCGCATGGTGCCGGAGTCGCCGGCCGTGGCCAAGCCGTTGCGGATGTCCACCGACAGCTCCCCGTGGTCGAGCAACCCGACGAGGACGGCGCAGGTAACCCGGTTGCCGGGGTCCAGCCCCGAGCCGTCGGCCGTCACCGTGCCCGAGCCGTCAACGGGATCCATGGCGAGGAACGACTGGACGCCGACCACTCCCCCCGCGGTGGATCCGGGGGTCTCGCCGGCCGCCCCCACCGCCTTCAACAAGAGCTCGGCAGTGGTGTTGTCGCTGGTCCGCAGCATCTGCATGACGATGTCCGCCATGCGGGGTGAGTCGACCGAGGCCAGTTCGATCACCGCATCGGCCGGCGCCGCCTCCGCCCTCGCCCCGCGCCGGATCCGCATCGACCGTGCTTCCAACAGGTCGTCGAAGAAGGCGGCGGCGAACTCGGCGGGGTCGCCCGCCGGCGTGTTCAGCGAGTTGGCCGTGTTCTCCGCATCCCAGAACACGAAGCCGTCGTTCACCGACAGAGCGGACAGCGGGCCGGTCTGGTTCTGGGCCCCGGGCCGGAAGCGCTCGGGCCACGTCTCGACGTACCGCACGGCGTCGAACAGGCCCTCGTCGCCCTTCACTGCGCCGTTGATGGTGTGGACACCCGTCGCCGCGACCGCGTCGGCCAGGTCCTCAATGTCGGTGTAGGGAAGGGCGTCGTCAAAACGGTCGGCATACGCCGAGGTCATCAGCAGCGGGTCGCCAGATCCGATGAGCCAGACGTCGCCGTCGAGGACGCCGCCGACCGGGCTGGTCCTGGCCACCACCCGGGTGGTGAACACGTGGTCCGGGCCGTAGACGGTCAGGGCGGCGGCGGCCGTCAACAGCTTCTGGGTGCTGGCCGGGATCAGCGGTCGGGTGCCCTGGTGGTCGTAGAGCGCGGCGCCCTCTTCGGCGACGAGCAGACAACTCGACGGAGGAAGGTCCGCCACACCGTGGTCGAGGGCCGCCACCAGGCGGCGTTGGGCTTCCGGGGCCTGGAGTCGCTCGGGTAGCCGACGCCCCGACAGCAACGGGGTCGACAGGCGGGGCGGTGGCGGCTCAGCGGAGATGGTCGGAGGCTGATCGGCCGCCCGATCCGCGGCCTGGGACTGCAGAAACGCTCCGGCGGCCAGCAGGGCCAGAACCAGCGGGGGGAGCAGTCGTCGGATCACGAGCGGCCATGTTAGGGCCGCGGGGGTCCGCGTAGGGTGCGTTGTCGGCCACCATGGCGTCTAGGTTCCTCGACATGCAGATTCTCGCCGCACTGTTCTTCGAAGGGCTCGACCTTCGATCCGTCGACGGCGGCCCCACCCACATCGACCTCACCGGCATCCAGTTCAGCGCCGTGGCACCGACCCCGGCGCCGTTGACGTGGTCCCCCCACCTGATCGTGATCGTCCGGTGCCCTGCCGACCACTCCGGGAACGCCGTGCTCGAGGTCGTGTTCGAACGCGACGGTGAGCGGCTGGCCCGCAACGTCCAACCGGTGCAGGTCCAGCCCGGGCAGTTCGGGTACCGGCTGGTCCGGGCCGAGTTGGACTTCGACGACTACGGCACAGTCGACGCCCTCTGCCGTCTCGATCAGGGGCCGATCACCACCGTGCCGTACACGTTGTTGGCCCCGCCGGACCCCGAACCCCCGACGCCCCCCGATCCGGTCCCGGCCTGAGCCGTGCGTTACGCGGTCGGCCTCTCCGAACACCCGGACAGCGGGGTCGCCACCGGCGAGGTCGTCGGACAGATCCTGGACCGGATCGGCCCCTCCCCCGACCTGGCCGTGCTGTTCCTGACCGGCCACCATGCCGACGCAGCCCATTCCGTCCTCCGGGCGGTCCGCCACACCCTGGGGGCGAGGGCGGTGATCGGCGCATCGGCGGTAGCGGTCCTCGGGCACCGTCAGGAGATCGAAGGCGGGCCGGGGATCAGCCTGTGGGCCGGACACACCGGCCCCACGCCGACCCTGCGGCTGACCGACGGCGTACCGCTCCCCGACGACCTGGCGACGGGCTCGGCGGTCGCCCTCCTGACCGACCCGTTCACCTACGACGCAGCGACGGTATTGCGCTCGGTTCCCCGTGGCGTCACCGTCGTCGGCGGCATGGCGTCGAGCGCCAGCCGGCCCGGCGGGAACCGCCTCCTGATCGACGACGACGTGCATACCGACGGTGCCGTGGCCGCCGTACTCCCACCCGATCTCCTGACCCGGGCCATCATCTCCCAAGGCTGTCGGCCGGTCGGCGAACCGCTCATCGTCACCGCCTGCGCCGGCAACCTCATCCAGGAGTTGGGTGGACGGCCGGCCCTCGAGCGCCTCCAGGCCACGGCGGCCGCCGCCGACCCACCGGAGCGTGAGCTCCTCCGCCAGGGCCTGCACATCGGCCTGGTCGTCGACGAGCACCTCGACACGTTCGGCGCCGGCGACTTCCTCATCCGGGCCGTCATGGGTGCCGATCGCTCGACGGGCGCCATCGCCGTCGGCGACCGTCCGGCGATCGGCACGACCGTTCAGTTCCAGGTCAGGGACGCCGCGGCGGCCACCGGCGACCTCGACGCCCTGTGCCGTCCATGGCAGGCCGACGCCGTGCTCGCCTTCACCTGCAACGGCCGGGGATCCCATCTGTTCGGTCGGCCCGGGCACGACGCCGAACACCTCGTCGACAACCTGGCCACCACCGCGGTGGCCGGCATGTTCTGCGCCGGCGAATTCGGCCCGGTGGGTGGCCGCCACGAGCTCCACGGCTTCACCGCGTCGGCACTCCTGTTCGGTGCCACGGACGTCGCCTGAACCCCCGATTCGGTACCCGCCGCCCGGCAGTGGCGCGGATAGGGTGACCGCCGGATCGTCCCCCCGAGCGGAGCAGCAACCATCACATGACCGACATCGACGTCGAGCGTCACGCCATCGATGTGGTTCGGGGCCTCGCCATGGACGCACCGCACGCCGCACGCTCCGGGCACCAGGGAACGGCGATGGCTCTGGCCCCGCTGGCCCACGTGCTCTGGACACGCATCATGAGCTACGACGCCGCCGATCCGGCGTGGCCCGACCGAGACCGCTTCGTCCTGTCCGCCGGACACGCCTCGATCCTGTTGTACTCCATGCTCCACCTCACCGGCCACGGCCTGACCCTCGACGACCTCCGCGATTTCCGCCAGTGGGGGTCAGCCACCCCCGGTCACCCTGAGACCGGCCATACCGCGGGTGTCGAAGTCACCACCGGGCCGCTCGGTCAGGGCATCGCCAACGCGGTCGGCATGGCCATCGCCGAACGCAACCTGCGGGCCCGGTTCGGTGCCGAACTGTGCGACCACCACGTCTTCGCCGTCTGCGGCGACGGTGACCTCGCCGAAGGCATCAGCCACGAGGCCGCCTCGCTGGCCGGCCACCAGGGGTTGGGGCGGCTCGTGGTCGTCTACGACGACAACCACATCACGATCGACGGACCCACTGAACTCGCCCTGTCCGATGACGCCCCGGCCCGGTTCGCCGCGTACGGCTGGCACGTCATCGACCTGGGCGACGCCGGCGAGGACCTCGATGCCATCGAGGCCGCTCTGCGCGACGCCATGGCCGTCGACGACCGGCCGTCGCTGGTCGTGCTGCGCACCCACATCGGCACCCCGTCGCCCGACACCGACACGTCCGCAGTGCACGGTTACTCGCTCACCGACGACGGCATCGCCGAGACCAAGCAGCGGATGGGGCTGCCCCCCGACGAGACCTTCCACACCCCGGACGACGTGGTCGAGTTGTACCGGGCCGCCGGCGCCCGAGGGGCCCAGGATCGGGCGGCGTGGCAGTCCCGGCTCGACGGGTACACCGGCGACCGCGCCGCCTGGGACGCCGCCCAGGACGGAACGGGCCTCCCCGGCTGGTCCGACCATCTACCCACCTGGGAACCCGGGCCGGCCGTCGCCACCCGCAAGGCCTCCAACGCCTGCCTGCAGGCACTGGTCGACCAGGTCCCCGGGCTCATCGGCGGGGGTGCCGACCTCACCGGCAACACCGGCACCACCATCAAGGACCACGGGGTCCAGGGTCCCGACTGCCCCGAAGGCCGCCAGTTGTACTTCGGTGTCCGCGAACACGCCATGGGCGCCATCTGCAACGGCCTGGCCCTCCACGGAGGCATGGTGCCGGTCAACGGCACCTTCCTCGTCTTCAGCGACTACATGCGCGGCGCGGTCCGGCTGGCCGCCCTCAGCGCAGCCAAGACGGTGTTCGTCTGGAGCCACGACTCGGTCGGTGTCGGCGAGGACGGCCCAACCCATCAGCCCGTCGAGCATGCCGCCGCCCTGCGGGCCATGCCGGGCCTCCGGGTCATCCGGCCGGCCGACGCCAACGAGACCTCCGGAGCATGGCGACTCGCCATCGACGGACCGGGCCCCACGGCGCTGCTCCTCACCCGCCAGGACGTCCCCGTGCTGGCTGGCACCGGCAACGGCTCGGCTGTCGCCCGGGGGGCGTACGTGCTGGCCGACAGCGACCATGAACCCGACGTGATCCTCATCGGGACAGGCAGCGAGGTCGCCGTGGCCCTCGACGCCGCCGCCACCCTCACGGCGGCCGGCCACGCCGTTCGGGTGGTGTCGATGCCGTCCATGGATCTCTTCGCGGCCCAAGACCCCGACTACCGGGCCCGGGTGCTGCCCACGGGCGTGCCCGCGGTGTCCGTCGAGGCGGGCACCACCTTCGGGTGGGCCCGGTGGGCCGACGCCTCTGTCGGCATCGACCGCTTCGGCGCTTCTGCTCCGGGCGACGAGGCGCTGACCCGCCTCGGCATAACGCCCGATGCCGTCGTCAACGCAGCCAGGACGCTGCTCGACCCTGGAGGATCCTCCGCATGACCCGCCTCGACGACCTGTTCGCCTCCCAGGGTCAGAGCCCCTGGCTCGACAACCTGAAGCGGGGCTGGATCACCTCCGGCGAACTCCAGGCTTGGGTGGACCGTGGCGTCCGGGGCATCACGTCCAACCCGTCGATCTTCCAGAAGGCGATGACCGGTACCGCCGACTACGACGAGCAGTTGGGCTCCCTGGTCGCCGGCGGATCGTCGATCGAGGACAGCTACTGGGCCCTGGTGACCAGCGACATCCTGGCCGCCCTCGACATCCTCGCCCCGCTCCACGAAGCGTCCGGCGGCCTCGACGGCTACGTGTCGGTCGAAGTGGATCCAGCCCTGGCCCACGACGGTCCGGGAACGCTCGAAGCGGCCCGCGCCCTCCATGAGCGCATCGACCGTCCGAACGTCTACATCAAGATCCCGGCCACCGAGGCCGGCATCCCGGCCATTCGGCAGATGATTGCCGAGGGCCGCAGCGTGAACGTCACCCTGATCTTCTCGCTGGACCGCTACGAGGACGTCATGGAGGCGTACATCGCCGGCCTCGAGGCGTGTCCGGGCGACCTGTCCGGCGTGTCCTCGGTGGCTTCGTTCTTCATCAGCCGCACCGATACCGAGGTCGACCGTCGGATCGACGCCCTCGGTACCCCCGCGGCGGCGGCCCTCCGGGGGCGGGGTGCCGTCGCCCAGGGCCAGGTCGCCTACGACCTGTTCCGTCGGGCGTTCAGCGGACCTCGTTGGGAAGCTCTGGTGGCCAGGGGGGCAAGGGTCCAGCGGCCGCTGTGGGCGTCGACGTCGACCAAGGATCCCGCCTACCCCGACACCCTCTACGTCGACACCCTGATCGGGCCCGACACGGTCAACACCCTCCCCGACAACACCCTCGAGGCCTTCGAGGACCACGGCACTGTGGCCCGTACCGTCGATGCCGACCCAGCGGCCGCCCACCGGGTGCTGGCCGACCTCGGTGTCGCAGGGGTGGATCTCGCCGACGTGGCGAGGGTGCTCGAGGATGAAGGGGTGGCCGCCTTCGCCAAGTCGTTCGACGAGCTGCTGGGCAGCCTGGGCGAGAAGGCCGAGGGCATCTGAGCCGCCCACCCCCGTCGGCGACCTGCACCATCGCCCAGTCCGTTTCAAATCGCAACGGACTGCTACGGTCGGCAGCATGTCGACGACCACCACCGACGGATGCTCCATCGCCGCCACCCTGCAGGCCATCGGCGACCGCTGGACCCTGTTGATCATCCGTGACCTCTTCCGGGGCGTGCGCCGCTTCGAGGAGATCCAACGCGACCTGGGCATCGCCCGGAACCTCCTGTCGAACCGCCTCAACCATCTCGTCGCCCATGGCATCGTCGACCGCGTCCCCTACCAGCACCGCCCCCTGCGCCACGAATACCGGCTGACCCCCAAGGGCGTCGGCCTCTCCCCTTCCCTGGTCGCCTTGATGCACTGGGGGGACACCTGGTGTGCCGATGCCGGGCCGCCCACCCTCCTCGTCCACGACACCTGCCGAACCCCTCTCGACCAGATCGTGACCTGCCCGGCGTGTGACGAGGCAGTGCATCCCCACCACATCCGCAGCCGGCCCGGCCCGGGTCGGCCTGCCACGGAACGGACCAGCGCATGAGCCCCACCCCGGTCACGGCCCTGGACGCCGGCGAGCTGGCGGCCGCCGCCCGCCGGCGCCGCACCGACCACCACGACACCCGCATCACCTACAGCCCGAAGGTCTTCATTCCCCTGACCATGCTGTGCCAGGACCGCTGCGGCTACTGCACCTTCGCCCAGCCTCCGGCCCGCCTGGACCACCCCTACCTGGAACCCGAGCAGGTACTCGACATCGCCCGACAGGGCGCTGCCGTCGGCTGCCA
Organism: uncultured Microthrixaceae bacterium; assembly: GCA_964586175.1. Classification (GTDB taxonomy): domain Bacteria; phylum Actinomycetota; class Acidimicrobiia; order Acidimicrobiales; family MedAcidi-G1; genus CAZPGL01. Next base: position 75,170 of record CAZPGL010000001.1, read on the forward strand.
CGAAGCGTTGTTCACCCTCGGTGAGCGCCCCGAGTTGCGGTATCCGGTGGCTGCACGCTGGCTAGCCGAACACGGTCACGACTCGACGGTCGGCTACCTGGCGGCCATGGCCCGTCTGGTCCTCGACGAGACCGGGCTCCTCCCCCACGCCAACGCCGGTGCCCTCCACAAGGACGAGTTGGCAGCGTTGCGGTCCGTGTCGCCATCCCAGGGGATGATGCTCGAATCGCTGCGCACCGATCTGGCGTGCCACCGCGGCGCACCCGACAAGGCTCCACAGCGACGGCTGGCCACCCTCGAGGCCGCCGGTCAGCTTGCCATTCCGTTCACCACCGGCATCCTCGTCGGCATCGGTGAGGACCGAGAGGACCGCATCGCCGCCCTGGAGGCCATCGCCGCCGCCCACGAACGTCACGGCCACGTCCAGGAGGTGATCGTGCAGAACTTCCTCCCCAAGGCAGGGACCGCCATGCACGCCTCACCGGCCTGTCCGGACGACGAGTACCTCGATGCCATCGCCCTGGCCCGCATGATCCTGCCGGGGGACGTCCACCTCCAGGCCCCGCCCAACCTGTCCGACGACTTCGGCCGGTTGCTGGACGCCGGCATCGACGACTGGGGTGGGGTGTCACCGGTGACCGCCGATCACGTGAACCCGGAACGACCGTGGCCCTCGCTCGACCTGCTGCGCACCGTGACCGAGCAGCGGGGCTTCACCCTGGCGCCGCGCCTCACGGTCTATCCGGAGTTCGTGCACCAGCCCGGACGCTGGCTCGACGAGGGCCTCCGTTTCCCGGTGATGGACCGCAGTGATGCCGAAGGCCTCGGCCGCGACGACCCCGGGGCGCTGTTCCCTGAGCGGATCGAGACGGTGACCGCCGACGACGGCGCCGAGGTGCGCCAGATCGGCGACGCCTCCACCGCCTGGTACTCCGGCGCTCCGGTCAGCCCGGTCACCCTGGTCCCGGCGACGCCCCGGGCCGACGGACGCCTGCGCGAGGTGCTCGACGGCGTCATGGACGGCGACGAACCCGGCGCCGACGAGCTGCTCACCCTGTTCTCGGCCCGAGGGCCGGGGGTCGCCGCGGTGGCCGAGGTGGCCGACGATCTGCGGCACCAGGCCGTCGGCGACGAGGTCACCTGGGTCGCCAACCGCAACATCAACTACACCAACGTCTGCACCTACAAATGCCGGTTCTGTGGGTTCTCGAAGGGCCCGCTGTCGCTGAACCTGCGGGGCACCCCGTACCTACTCTCCCTCGACGAGATCGCCGGCCGGGCAGCCGACGCGGCCCGGATGGGCGCCACCGAGGTATGCCTCCAGGGGGGAATCCATCCGGACTTCGACGGTGACTACTACATCGACGTCACGCGGGCCGTCCGCGACGCGGTACCCGACCTGCACGTCCACGGGTTCACGGCCCTCGAGGTGACCGAAGGGGCCCGACGCCTCGGCGAGCCCCTGGCCGACTACCTGCGCCGCATCATGGAGGCCGGACTGCGCTCCCTTCCCGGCACGGCGGCCGAGATCCTGAGCGACGACATCCGAGCCGACCTGTGCCCCGACAAGATCACCACCGACGAATGGTTGGAGGCCCATCGCACCGCCCATCAGGTCGGGCTGGCCTCCAACATCACGATCATGTTCGGGTCGATCGAGCATCCGGAGCACTGGGTCCGCCACCTGCTGGCGTGTCGCGACCTCCAGAAGGAGACCGGCGGCTTCACCGAGTTCGTCGGCCTGCCGTTCGTCCACATGGCGTCGCCCATCTACCTCCAGCGCAAGGCCCGGCGCGGCCCCACCTTCCGGGAGACCCTGCTCATGCACGCCGTGGCCCGCATCGCCTACCACGGCCTCATCGACAACATCCAGGGGTCGTGGGTCAAGATCGGCTTCGACGGCATCCGCCAGTTGCTCCAGGCAGGGGTCAACGACCTCGGGGGCACGCTCATCGACGAGAACATCTCCCGGGCCGCAGGCGCCGACCACGGGCAGCAGGTGACCGAGCAGGACCTGGCCGATCTGGTCAGACCCCTGGGCCGGTCGCTGACCCAACGGTCAACGCTCTATCAGCGGGTCGACCGGGGCACGCGCCTGCAGGTGGCCCGGCCCGACGACGGCCGCATCCTCATTCCCGTCGTCGGGGCCTGAACCCGGCATCTATCGTTCCCCCATGACCCTCGGGCGTTACCGGACCGGCGACTCCGGCCTCGACGACCAGATCGAGGCCCTGGCCGCCTCGACCCGCCCCGGCGACCGGGATCTCGTCGCCGAGATGCTCGTGTCCGCGGTGCGTCTCGGCCGCGAGGACGTCGACCGCGGCGAGATGAAGCTCGTCAACGCCGCCATCAAGGAACTGCGCCACGCGTTCGCCGTGTTCGCCCCCTACGTCGACGTCCGCAAGGCCACCGTGTTCGGGTCGGCCCGCATCCGATCCGGCGACCCGGCATATCTCGCGGCCCGCGACTTCGGCGCAGCGATCGCCGAACGGGACTGGATGGTCATGACCGGTGCCGGACCCGGCATCATGGCCGCCGGCCTCGAAGGCGCGGGCACCGACCGTTCCTTCGGCATCAACATCCAGCTGCCGTTCGAGGCTTCGGCCAACGAGTTCATCGCCGACGACCCGAAGCTGGTCAACTTCAAGTACTTCTTCACCCGCAAGGTCACCTTCATGAAGGAGTCCCACGGGTACGCCCTTCTGCCGGGCGGGTTCGGGACTATGGACGAGGCCTTCGAGTTGTTGACCCTGATGCAGACCGGCAAGAGTCCCCTCACCCCGGTGGTCCTCCTCGACCCGCCCGGCGCGACCTACTGGGACCGGTGGGTGCGATTCGTCGAACGAGAGCTGCTGGGGGGCGGGCTGATCTCCGAACACGACCTGGGTCTCATCCACGTCACCGACGATCCCGTCGCCGCGGCCGACCACCTCTGCCACTTCTACCGGGCCTACCACTCGATGCGCTACGTCGGTCGGCGCCTCGTCATCCGGGTGCAACGACCCATCGACGCCGATGAGGTGGCCGAGATGGACCACCGGTTCGCCGACATCGTCGAAGACGGCCACATCACCGCCATCGAACCCACCGATGCTGAGGTCGCCGACGACGACCATCTCGACCTGCACCGTCTGGCCCTGCGCTTCGACCGGGCGTCGCACGCCCGCCTGCGACAGCTCATCGACGCCCTCAACGACCGGGACGCCTGAGCCCGTCAGCCCAGGTCGGGCGCCGCGTCGTCGAGGAGGTGGGCCGCCTTTTCGACCGCCCGGCGGGCCCGGGTCAGCCGCTTCTCCGCCGGTGACGCGGTGGCGCCCCGTTCGAGGGCCTCGCGCAGCTCCACCATGGCCAGGTCGGCCAGCTCGTCGGCGATGCCTTCCAGGCGGGCATGGATGTCGTGGATGCTCATCGGTCACCTCGGGTGTCGTCGGGGAGGGCCTCAGCCACCACCTGGAGAGGGTGGCGGACGTCGACGCCAGCGGCCGCCAGGTGCATGGCGCAGCCCGGGTTGGCCGAGACCACCGGGTGGTCGCCGGCCCGATGCAGGGCGGCCAGCTTGCGGTCGCGGGCCCCGGACGCCAGCTCTGGCTGCACCATGGCGAACGCGCCGCCGGCGCCGCAGCACAGCCCGTGGTCGTCGAGCCGACGCGTCGACGCGAACGGCTCCAGCACCTCGTGCACGGCCTCGTCCACCCGTTGGACGTGCCGCAGATGGCACGGGTCCTGGACGACGACGACGGGGCGCTCACCGCTCGGACCGGCCAGCCCGACGAGACGGTCACGGCGGACGGGGTCGGAGGCGAGCCACTCGTGGACGTCGTGGACCCGGGCCGCGAACCGATGGGCCTCCTCGGTGCCGACCAGCTCGCCGTACCCCTTGAGTGCGGCACCACAGCCCGCGGCGTCGACCAGGACGGGGATGTCCGGCGGGAGTGCATCGATGACGTGGCGGGCCCGACCGATCGCTCGATCCCGGAGACCAGCATGCTCGTGCAGTGCTCCACAGCAGCCTGCCGCGGAACCGGACCGTACGACGGTCGACCCCGCGGCCTCGATGACCTGCTCGACGGCACCGTGGACCTCCGGCATCCAGACGTCCATCACGCAGCCGGTGAACAGCACCACGTCGCCGCTGGTCCGCCCGACGGGTCGGGGGTCGTGCAGCGGGACCCGGGCCGGGAACAGGCCGGTCCGGCGGAACAACCCCGCCCGCTGGGCCAGGCCGAGCAGACGGCTCAACACGACCAGAAGGGCCGGCCGTTCCAGGAGCCGGAGGCCGACCCGAAGCCGCCACGACGGTCCACGGCGGCGGGCGACCGTCTCGCGGGTGTCGGCCATCAGCGATCCGAACGACACCGACGAGGGGCACGCCGTCTCACAGCCCCGACACTGGATGCAGGTGTCCATGGCATCCAGCCACTCGTCGTCGATCTCCAGCGAGCCGTGCTCGACGGCCCGCATCAGGGCGATGCGCCCCCGTGGGGACCGCCGCTCGTCGAGGGTCACCCGGTACGTCGGACAGTGGGGCAGGCACAGCCCGCAGGACACACAGGCCGCCAGGTCGTCAGGGTCCAGCCCGAGGGGCTGCCCGGTCATGCCGCCTCCCGATACGGGTCCCGGCCCGGGTTGAGGCGCCCAGCCGGGTCGAAACCGGCGCGGAGCCGTTCGGCCAACCGTTGGATCCCTGCGGGAACGATGGGTGCCGGCGCTGGAACGGCCCGGTAGGCCACCGACGACCCGAGGTCGGCGATGCCATCCATGGGCCCTTCGGCCGCGTAGCGGTGGCGATGAGGGGGCATGGCCGGCGGCCCGGCCGTGACCACGAGACCGAGGTCGGCCAGCGAGGCCGCCTCGGCGTCGACGTCCTCCCCGTAGCCTTCGAGCCGTACATAGGTGGTGGTTCCGTCCCAGAGCAGCGACGCCGGTCGGTAGCAGCGGCTCCGGACCGTGTCCGGGTGGGCGGGGCCGGCAAGCCACGCCGAGGCCTCCGGGCGGGGCCGGGTCCGCAGGATCACCTCGCCCAACAGCCCGAGGGTGCCCAGCGATCCGACCAGCAGGCGGCAGAGGTCGTAGCCGGTCACGTTCTTCACCGTCGGCCCGCCGGCCTTCACCAGCCGCCCCCGACCATCGACGAACTCGGCCTGGAGCAGCGCGTCGCGGGCGGGCCCCAGTCGCAGCCGTCGTAGGCCATCGCGCCCGACGGCCAGGCTGCCTCCAACCGTCGCTCCGGGCGGCCCGTCGACGGCCACCTCCTGGCCGTGGTCGGTGAGAGCGGCTTCCAGTTCATCGAGGGTCGTCCCGGCGCCGAGCCGCACGGTCATCTCGGCAGGATCCAGAGCGGCGATACCCGTCGGCGCCCGCACCAGGCGACACCCGTCGGCCAAGGCCCCGCCGACCTCCCAACGGGTGCGTCCGCCGACGACGGCCACCGGGCCATCGCTGCCGACCTCGGCGCGGAACTGCTCCAACGTGCTCACACCCACGTTCCCTCCGGCACGGCCGGCAGGTGGTTGACCTCGCCGCAACTGGCCCCGGTCGGCAGCACCTTCAGCGGATTGGCCCGCCCGTCCGGGTCGAACGCCTCCCGCAGTGCCTGCTGGGCCGCCAGGTCATCGGGACCGAACAGGCGGTCCATGAACCTCCGCTTCTCGAGTCCGATCCCGTGCTCGCCGGACAGCACGCCCCCGACGTCCAACGAAACGCCGACGATCTCATCGCCGGCGGCCAGTACCCGATCCATGATCCCGGGTTCACGGGGATCGAAGATGAGCAGCGGATGGAGGTTGCCGTCGCCGGCGTGGAAGACGTTCATCACGATCAGGTCGTGGCGGTCGGCGATGTCGTACACCGCGGTCATCACCTCGGTGAGCCGGGTCCGGGGAATCACCGTGTCGTGCAGGTAGTAGCCGGGCTTGACCCGGGCGATGGCTCCGAAGGCGTTCTTCCTGCCCTTCCAGATGCGCTGGCGTTCGTCCTCGTCGGCCGCCAGGCGGAGCGTGCGAGCGCCGTGTTCGTCGGCGATGCGCCGCACCGCCGCCACTTCGCGTTCGACGCCCGCCGGGAGGCCGTCCAGCTCGACGATCAGCACCGCCGCGGCGTCCAGCGGATAGCCGGCATCCACGAACGGTTCGACCACCTCGACCACCCGCTGGTCCATCATCTCGAGGGCGGCCGGCACGATGCCCGACGCGATGATGGCGCTCACCGTGTCGGCTGCGGCGTCGACGTCCATGAAGTCGAGGAGCATGGTGCGCACCGCCGGTGGATCGGGGGTGAGGCGCACGGCGATGCGGGTGGCCACACCGAGGGTGCCCTCACCGCCCACGAACGCCCCCCGCAGGTCGAAGCCCCCGGGCTCGCCTCTCGGGTCGCCCAACGCCACCACCGAGCCGTCGGCCAGGACGACCTCGGCAGCCAGCACGTGAGCGCTGGTGACCCCGTAGGCCAGACAGTGCGGCCCGCCGGAGTTGTTGGCCACGTTGCCGCCGATCGTGCAGGACTGCTGGCTCGAAGGATCAGGGGCGAAGTGCAGGCCGGTGCCCCGAAGGTGCTCGGTCAGGTCGAGGTTCACCACCCCGGGTTCGACCCACGCGAACCGGGCGATCGGATCCACCTCGAGGATGCGGTCCATGCGGGTGGTGACGATCATCACCGGGTCGTCACACGGCACCGCTCCGCCGGCGAGGCCGGTGCCGGCCCCCCGGGCCACGAATGACCGCCCGTAGTCGATGGCGGCACGGACACAGGCCACCACCTCCCCGGTGGACTCCGGGAAACACACTGGTCCGGCCCGTCCACCGGGAAACACCGAGCCGTCCCGACTGTAGAGTTGTCGGGCGCTCGGCCCATCCTGGACCCGGTCCCCATCGAGAGCCCGGCGCAGGTCGCGGAGCAGCGGATCCTCGGTGCGGGAGCGGCGTCGGAGTCCCATCGGCCCATTCTGCCCCTCCACATCGACGCGACCATGACCAGCGCCAACCACTGATGCGCCTCGTCGGAGCAAAACCCGGTAGGAATGGGCGCGATGAATCGACTCCGCTCCATCGCCACCCGAGGGGACACCCCGGTGCTCGCCCTTGCCGCGGCGACCGGCGTCATGGTCGCGTTCCTCATCGCCGGGTTCGAGACCCTCACCCAAACCGTCCTGTTGGAGCGTCTGGCCCACCGTCCGCTGTGGCAGATCGCCATGGCCCCCGCCCTGGGCCTCCTGCTCGCGTCGTTGATCCTCAGGTACGCCGGACGACGGGCAAGCACGGCCACCTCGGACGAGTTCGTCCGGGTCTTCCACGAGCGTCAGCCGCGGCTTCCCCTGCGGCAGATGCCGGCCAAGCTCATGGCCGGCGTGGTCACCATCGGACTGGGTGGCTCCCTCGGACTGGAGGGCCCGTCCATCTACGCCGGCTCCACCGTCGGCCTGGCCGTCCGCGACCGGTTCAGCCGTTGGCTCCGCCGCGAGGACATCCGGATCCTGCTGACCGCCGGGGCGGCCGCCGGGGTTGCCGCGGTGTTCAAGGCGCCGGCAACCGGGGTGCTCTTCGCCATGGAGGCTCCGTATCGCGACGACGTGAACCGCCGGGCCCTGCTGCCGTCGCTGTTGGCGGCGGCCGCCAGCTACGTCACCTACATCAACCTCATCGGCCACGAGGCCGTGGTGCCGTTCCTCGACAGCGCCAACTTCCGCCTCGGGCTGGACTCCGGCCGGGTCTGGTTCAACGCCGACGAGCTGTCGTCGATGTTCACCTCGGTCGAGACCGGCGACATCATCGGTGCCCTCATCCTCGGCATCGGTGCCGGTCTGGGTGGCCGCTCGATGGCGTGGCTGGTCCGCTGGGCCAAGGGACAGGCCCGTTCTGAGACCTTCCTGCCCAGGGTGTTGTGCGGCGGGGCGGCATTGGCGGGGCTGGCCGTATGGGCCGACCTCCTCTTCGACGAGCCGCTCACCATCGGCCCCGGTATCGAGTCGATGGCCTGGGTCATCCAACCCGAGAACGGGCTGGGCATCATCGCCTTGTTGTTCGGCCTGCGGATCGCCGCCACCATCGTCACCCTGGCCGCCGGCGGTGTCGGCGGGCTCTTCATTCCCCTGGCGGTCCAGGGAGTCATCCTCGGACAGTTCACCGGTGTCCTGCTCGATGCCGACCGACCCGGCCTCTACCCGACGCTCGGCCTGGCTGCGTTCCTCGGCGCCGGCTACAAGGCGCCGATCGCCGCGGTGATGTTCGTGGCCGAATCGACCGGAGGGTCCTTCGTGGTGCCCGCCTTGGTGGCCGCGGCGCTCAGCCAGGTCGTCGCCGGCAAGTCCTCGGTGGCCGAGTACCAGCACAGCACCCGGCTGGGGCATCTCGAGCGGCGGTTCACCCTGCCGATCACGTCGGCGTTGACCACCGACGTGTTGACCGTGCCTCCCGACGCCACCACGTCGGAGTTCGTGTACCTGCACGTGCTGGGCCGCCGGGAGCGCTCGGTGGCCGTGGTCGACGGTGGCGCCTACCTCGGGATGGTCAGCCTGGCCGACCTGTCACAGGTGGACCGCGCGGCGTGGGATGACACCCCGGTCAGCGGGCTGATGCGCTCCGACCTTCCGGCAGCCAGACCCTCCTGGACGCTGCGGGACGCCATCGTCGCCATGGGCGGTGCCGAGGTGGATGTTCTGGCCGTCACCGACGCTGACGGCGCGTTCATCGGGGTCATCTACGAGGACGACATTCTGAAGCTGGACGAGATCCTGGAGGAGACGGGCGGCTGAGCCGTGCCGGTCGTTCAGGCCGGTTCGTTCTGCTCTTCGTGTTCGTCGCCGTCGAATTCGTCGGCCCAGGCGGCGAAGGCCGGGGAACCCTCGTCGGACGTCGCGTCCTCGGTCGCGGGCAGGCTGTCGAAGATGGAGTCCAGGTCCAGGTCCTGGTTGCGCTTGAGCGCGCGGGCTTCCTCAAATCGGCGGTGTCGGCCCTTTTTCACCACGCCACTCCTGGTCGTCGATCAATGCGTCCTGGTCCCACTCTACCGAGCCGGACCCTTTGTCCGGGGATGGCCCGTCAGGTGTCCCGCCCCTCGAGGAGCAGGCCGCCCCGCCCGTCGAATGCCAGGGCGGCACGTCCGGCCAGCAGGTCGGCCACCGCCTCCCCCACCGCCTCGTGGCGCCAGCCGACGGTCATGCGGGCGTCCTCGTCCCCACGGACCAGGGCCTCGATGTCAGCCCGCGTGCCGACCAGGGTCGGATCCAGATCCAGATTCCGGGCCGCCTGAGACACCCATGCCGACACCAGGGTGACCGCGGCACGCAGATCCCGTCCGTCGTTGCGGCCCCGCCGCTCCGTCTTCGGCAACGGCGGCAGGTCGCTGGCGGTGCGCACCGCCTCGAGAATGCCGTCGGCGGCCGGGCCTTTCGTGTGGCGACCGTCCACCCCACGCACACCCTTGAGCTGTTCGACGTCGGTAGGTCCCCGCTGGGCGATGGACACCACGGCCAGGTCGGGCAGGACGTGACGGACCGGGATGTCCATCTCGGCGGCGCGTCGCTCCCGCCATGCGGCGAGGGCCCGGGCGTTGTCGCGTGCTTCCCCGCGCAGATGCCGGGCCTCCTTGATGCGTTGCCACGCATCCTCAGGCACCCGGCGACCGCGTTCCCGGTCGAGCAGCCCCCGGCATTCGTCCTCGGCCCAGGCCAGCCTCCCCCGTCCACCGAGTTGGGCGACCAGCCGGTCGTGAATCTCCAGCAGGTGGGCCACGTCGGACGCGGCGTAGTCGAGCTGCGAGGCGCTGAGGGGTCGGGCCAGCCAGTCCGTCAACCGGTCGCCCTTCGGGAGGTGGAGGCCCAACTCGCGTTCGTGGAGTGCGGCCAGCGACGGCGTCGACATACCCACGAAGCCGGCGGCGATCTGGGTGTCGAACAAATGTCGCGGAGCGGTGCCGCACACCCGGTCGAAGACCTCCAGGTCCTGTCCAGCGGCGTGCATGACGATAAGCACCTCGCTGTCGAGCACGGCGCCCAGGCCGGTGAGATCGACCTCGAGGGGGTCGATCAGGTCGAGGCCACCGGACCACGCAACCTGGACCAGGGCGGTCCGCGGGAAATACGTGCGTTCCCGGTGGAATTCGGTGTCGATGGCGACCCGCTCCTCGCCCTGCAGGTCGACCAGCAGGGCGTCCAGGGTCGCCTGGTCGTCGACCAGCCGGTGTTCGACCGCTCTGCTGCGGCTCGCCGAGGCCCGAGAGCCGCCCGTACGACGTCTCAGCGTGCCACTCCGCTCGGGCCCGAATCGTGGGGGAAGCCGCCGACCACCCAGGCCTCGGTGCCGCCGAACACGTTGACGGCGTCGATGCCCTGCTGCCGGTAGAACTCGCAGGCCGCCCTGCTGCGGCCGCCCTTGGCGCAGATGACGTACACCGTCCGGTCGACGGGAACCTCCGCCAGACGTTCGGGAACGGTGGCCAGCGGGATGAGCTGGCCCCCGGGCACCCGCGCCGCCTCGTACTCGTCGGGCTCCCGCACGTCGATCAGCGGGCAGCCCTCGTCGAGGCGCTGCTCCAGTTCGTCGACGTCGATCTCCGGAACGTCCACGTGGCGCCTTTCGTCGGTGATCGGGAGTGCTGCGGGGTGATGGGGGTGGCCGGATCGGACGCTACGGGATCGTCGTCAACCGCCGTCATGACCGGCTGGCCGACCACCCTACCGGTCGTCGAGCGACCCTCCGGTTCCGGGTAGGTCGGCGGGCCGGTCCACGTCGACGAACGGCCCGGCGTCCGACATGACGACCTCGACGACGGTCAGGCCTGCGACGGCACGGTGTGGAGCCCGCTCCCCGGCCGTGAAGGCGGCGTGGAGCGGCCCTAGGGCCTCCGGTGGCCACCAGGCGTGCATCCACTGTCGTCGACCGTCCACGATGGGCACCACGACCGCTCCCTGGTGGCCGGCGGCGGTCTCGGCCACGGTGCTGACGGCCTCGGCCGAGGCGTCCGGAAGATCGCAGGACAGCACCATCACCGGGTGGACGCCGCCCCCGACGGTTCCGAGGGCGGTCACGATTCCTCCGAGTGGTCCTTCGCCGGGCCAACGGTCGGCCACGACGGTGAGGGCGTGTTCCTGGAGTCGTCGGGCGTCTCCGCCGACCACCATCACCGGGTCGGCCCCGGCGGATCGCAGGGCCTCGTAGGGGCGGGCCGCGAGGATGCCGCCGCCGAGCACGAGGGTCGCCTTATCGGCCCCCATGCGTCGACTGGCGCCGCCGGCCAGGACCGCCCCGGCGAACCCGGTCATCGTCGGGTCATCGGCCCGACGGCGGCCATTCGGGATCCAGTTGGAGGAGGAACTGGTTGCAACGGTCCCGCTCGTCGTTCTCACCGATCTGTTCGGCCCGCTCGGCCAGCCCGGCCAGGCACCGTAGGAAGCCCCGGTTGGCCGGCTCCGACCACCGGACGTACCCCGACCCCCGCCAACCGCTCTGACGAAGCCGGTCGAGGCCTCGGTGGTAACCGACCCGGTAGGCGGCGTATCCCTCGACGGGGTCGCGTCCGAGATCACCCAGGGTCGCCCAGCCGGCGGATACCGAGGGCCAACGGGCCACCACCGCCGCTACGGCGTCCCGTCGCTCGGCGATGGGTGCGGCCAGCGCGGCATCGAGCGATGCCACGAATGCCGCCGGATCGGAGGCCAGGACCGTCTCGGGAGGGCCGGACGGTGTGAGGTGAACCGGTCGACTGTCGCTCATGGCCGCTCACGGTAGCGGTCGACGCCCTGGCGCTCGCAGACCAGCACCAGCAGACGGGGGATGCGGCCGACGACTCCGGCTGCCTGCGATGCATCCAGGAAGCCGACGGGTGGCTCAGGCTCGACCATGCGGCAGAGTTGCAGGCCGGCTGCGGCGAGGGCGTTCACGTACCGGCTGAGCGGCCGGTGCACGAACGGCAGGAACACCCCGTGATCCACCTGCTCCATCTCCAGCGACTCGTCGAGATAGGGCCCGATCCGCCAGTAGGTCTCGGGCGGGTCGAGGAGGTGGTCGTCGATCCACCCACTGCCCGGCGTCTGGATGAACGGGTGGTTCAGCAGGAACACGAACCGACCGCCGGGCCGCAGCACCCGGGCCACCTCGGCGACCGCTGCGTCGACGTCGGTGATGTGCTCGAAGACGAGGCAAGCCACCGCGGCGTCGAAGGCTCCTGCGGCGAACGGCATGGCGCCGGCAGCCGCCCGTGCATAGGCCGGGCCCCCGCCCCGCCGCACGGCCTCCTCGGCCTGGGCCCGGGCCGGGTCGAAGCCCACGACCGCCGCCGCCCCTGTCGAGGCCAACAGGCGGGACAACTGTCCCTCCCCGCAGCCGATGTCCAGCACCCGGACGGGACCGGTCATCCGTTCGGCCAGCAGGTCGACGGCCAGCGGCAGGATCAGATCGCGGTACTCGACGTCGGCGCCCTGGGTGAACCCGGCCTGCCACCATGCCGCATGGGTCTCCCACGCCTCGAATCCCGTCACGTCCTCCACGGCAGTAAGCGTGCCACGAATCGCCGCGCACCTAGGCTGCCCGTCCATGGCCGCCGTCCTCGCCCTCTGCAGCGCGCTCCTCTTTGGGACCGGCGACTTCGCCGGAGGTCTGGCGGCCCGCCGGACCGCGGTGTTCCGTGTCATGGCGTCGTCCCACCTGCTCGGGCTGGCGCTGGTCGTCGCCCTGACCCCGCTGCTGGCCGACGAGTTCCGGGCCGTCGACTTCGGCTGGGGCGTCTTCGCCGGCGGGTTCGGACTGGTCGGGTTGGCCCTCCTCTACCGGGGGCTCAGCCAGGGGCCGATGGCCGTCGTGGCCCCGATCACCGCCGTCACCTCGGCCGCGGTCCCCGTGGCGTGGGGGGTGGCCTTCGGCGAAGACCTGTCGCGCCTCCACACCATCGGCATCCTGTTCGGCCTCATTGCCATCGCCTGTGTCTCCCGCGACGGCTCCGGTGGCTCAGCGTCACCAGGGCTGATCCTCGAGTCCCTCCTGGCCGGCGTCAACTTCGCCGCCTTCTTCATCATCATGGATGCCACCGACCCGGCTACCGAACCCTGGCCGCTGGTGGGTGCCCGGGTGGCCACGGTCACGACCATGGTCGTCATCGCCGTCGTCGGGCGTCGGCGCTTCTTCCCGGCCCGCACCGAGGCACCCTTGATCGTCGTGGCCGGGGCGTGCGACACCTTGGCCAACCTGGCGTTCCTGATGGCTGTCCACCGCGGCCTGCTGAGCCTGGTGTCGGTGCTCAGCTCGCTGTACCCGGCGGTTACCGTGCTGCTGGCCCGCTGGGTGCTCCGGGAACGGGTCCGGCCCGTGCAGATCGTGGGCCTCGCCGGCGCTCTGGCCGCCACCATGTGCATCGCCGTCGGGTAGACGGCCGGCACGTCATGACGCCGTGGACGAGACCTTGGCGTACACCGCTTCGCCCACTGCGTCGGGAAGCCACGGAACCGCGAGCAGATCCTCGAGCGACGCCCGCTGGACGGCCCGGACCCCTCCGAACGTCTTCACCAACCGCTTGGTCCGGGCCGGACCCAGGCCGGGAATGCCGTCCAGCACCGAGCCGGTCATGCGTCGGCTGCGCAACCTGCGGTGATAGCCGATTGCGAACCGGTGGGACTCGTCGCGGACCCGCTGCAGGAGGTAGAGCGCTTCGGCGTCCCGCGATAGGGAAACCGGGGCGGGCCGACCAGGGCGGTACACCTCCTCGAAACGCTTGGCGAGGGCGGCCACCGGGATCCGGTCGGTCAGACCCAGCGACTCGACGACCCTGACCGCCACCCCCAGCTGTCCCTGGCCCCCGTCGACCAACAGGAGCTGGGGCGGATAGGCGAAACGTCCCGGCCGGTCGCCGACGGGGGCGGTCTGCTCGGCGAGGAATGCCGTCAGGCGGCGGGTCAGGACCTCCTCCATGGCCGCGTAATCGTCGTTGCCGTCGACATGGCGTAGACGGAAGTGTCGGTACTCCCCCGTGTTGGGTAGGCCGTCCTCGAACACGACCATGGAACCCACGTAGTCGGTGCCTTGGAGATGGCTCATGTCGAAGCATTCGATCCGGAGCGGGGCCGACGGGAGGTCCAGGGCCTCCTGGAGTTCGTTGAGGGCCCGGGCCCGTGTGTTGTGGTCGGCGGCCCGCTTCAGCCGATGGCGCACGAACGCTTCGTCGGCGTTGCGGGTGACCGTCGCCGCCAGTTCCCGGCGGCCGCCCCGCCGGGGCACCCGGATCCCGACCTTGGTGCCCCGTAGCGAGCCCAACCAGGCGGCCAGCAGCTCGGGATCCGCCGGGTCGACGGGCACAAGGACAGTCTTGGGCACCCCCTGGACGGGTTCGCTGCGGTAGTGGGCGGCGATGACCTCTGCCATCAGGTCGGTGTCGTCGAGGTCGTCGCGGCACTCCACGACGAAGCCCTTCCGCCCGACCACCCGGCCGTGACGCACGTAGAAGACCTGGATGGACCGTTCCAGCTCGTCGCCGGCCCAGCCGAACACGTCGAGGTCCTCATCGCCCGCCGCCACCATCTGCTGCCGCTCGGCGGCTCGGCGGACGCTGCCGAGCCGGTCTCGGTGGCGGGCCGCGGCTTCGAACTCGAGGTTTTCGGACGCCGTGGCCATCTCGTCCTCGAGGCGCCGCTCGATCTCGTCGGTGTCGCCGCCGACCACCCGCATGAGGTCCTCGACAATCGCGGTGTAGTCCTCTGGAGTCACCGCTCCGACACATGGTCCGGCGCACTTCTCGATGTGGAACAGCAGGCACGGGCGGCCCAGCCGTTGATGTTCGGCCATGGTGGTGTCGGTACAGGTCCGCACCGGGAAGGTCCGCAGCAGGAGGTCCAGTGTGTCGCGGATGGCGCCGGCGTGGCCGTAGGGCCCGAAGTAGCGCACCCCGCGTCGCCTTCGCCCCCGCGTGACCATCACCCGCGGCCACGCCTGGTCGACGGTGACGGCGAGGAACGGATAGCTCTTGTCGTCCTTCAGGTCGACGTTGTAGCGGGGGTCGTGGGTCTGGATCAGGCTGAACTCCAGCATCAGCGCCTCGAGTTCGTTGGCCACCTGGATCCACTCGACCGATGCCGCCTCGTCCAACATCTGGGTGGTGCGGGCGGCCAGGCGGTCCCGGCGGCCGAAGTAGCTTCCCACCCGGTGCCGGAGGCTCTTGGCCTTTCCCACGTACAGGACCCGTCCGTCGGCATCCAGGAATTGGTACGAGCCGGGCGCATCGGGGATGGTGCGGGCCGGCGGACGCTCGAGCATGTGTGCAGCGTAGATCGGCGGCGGGGTTGGGCTTGTGGTCGCTCCCGTGCCCTACACTGGTGTCTGCCGGCTTGGTTTCCGGCGACATATCTGTTCCTGAGGCCGACAACCCCGTGGCGAGGCGACCAAGCTGCCCCCACCGGCCGTCAATCGGGAACTTCGACATGCGAGGTCCTGCACCGATGCTCCGACTACAGGCGCCGCTCCCCGAGCGGTTCATCGACGATGGTCCGGCCAACTCGGCCCGTATCGCCGCGGCCAAGGCCGCCCTGGGTGACCGGGTGTTCATCCTCGGCCACCACTACCAACGCGATGAGGTCATGTGCTGGGCCGACGCCCGAGGCGACTCCTTCCGTCTCTCCCAGCTCGCCCAGGAACACCCCGAAGCCGAGTACATCGTGTTCTGCGGTGTCCACTTCATGGCCGAGTCGGCCGACATCCTGACCGGCGACGATCAGCAGGTGATCCTGCCCGACCTGAACGCCGGATGTTCGATGGCCGACATGGCCGACCTCGACGAGGTCGAGGAGGCCTGGGATGAGATTGGTCGGGTCACCGACATCGAGCGGGTGGTGCCCATCACCTACATGAACTCGTCGGCCGCCCTCAAGGCGTTCGTCGGCGAGCAGGGTGGTGCCGTATGCACGTCGAGCAACGCCCGGGCGGTGCTCGACTGGGCGTTCCGTCGAGGCGACAAGGTGCTGTTCTTCCCCGATCAGCACCTGGGCCGCAACACGGGTGTGGCCATGGGGCACGCCGTGACCGACATGGCGGTCTGGGATCCGCGGCGGAGCGTCGGTGGATTGTCCGACGCCGAGATCAAGGGAGCGGCGTTCCTGCTGTGGCGTGGCCACTGTTCGGTCCACCAGCGCTTCCGGCCCGAACACGTCGCCGCATTCCGCTCCGAGCATCCCGACGGCATCGTCATCGTCCATCCGGAGTGTGCCCACGAGACCGTGGAGCTCGCCGACCAGGTGGGGTCCACCGACGCCATCATCCGGGCCGTGGCCGCCGCCGATACGGGCTCGGCCATCGGCATCGGCACCGAGATCCATCTGGTGCACCGGCTGGCCGGCGAACACCCCGACAAGCGCATCGTGTCCCTCGACCCGATGGTCTGCCCGTGCTCCACCATGTTCCGGATCGACGCCGCCCATCTGGCGTGGGTGCTCGAAGGCCTCGTCGAAGGGCGGGTGGAGAACCGCATCACCGTTCCCGCCGAGACCCAGCACTGGGCCCGCGTCGCCCTGGACCGGATGCTCAGCATCACCTGACCCCGGCCGGGATCCGGCTAGCCGCCCAGCAGGTGGCGAAGGTGGCGGCCGGTGTGACTGTCGGCCACCTCCACGATCTCCTCAGGTGTTCCGGTGGCGACGATGGTGCCGCCACCTGACCCGCCCTCCGGCCCGAGGTCGATCACCCAGTCGGCGGTCTTGACGACGTCCAGGTTGTGCTCGATGACGATGACGGTGTTGCCCTGGTCGACCAGCCGGCTGAGGACGCCCAGCAGCTTGCGGACATCCTCGAAGTGGAGGCCGGTGGTCGGCTCGTCGAGGATGTAGACGGTGTGCCCGGTCGGGCGTTTGGCCAGTTCGGCCGCCAACTTGACCCGCTGGGCCTCACCACCCGAGAGGGTGGGTGCCGGCTGACCCAGCCGGATGTAGCCCAGGCCGACATCGACGAGGGTCTGCATGTGCCGGGTGATGGCCGGCTGCCGGTCGAAGAAGTCCAGCGCCGTTTCACACGGCATGTCGAGGATGTCCGCGATGGTCCGGCCCTTGAACTCGATGTCCAGAGTGTCGCGGTTGTAGCGACGCCCCTTGCACACCTCGCAGGGCACGTAGACGTCGGGCAGGAAATGCATCTCGATCCGGAGGGTGCCGTCGCCGGCGCACGCCTCGCACCGGCCGCCCTTCACGTTGAAGCTGAACCGGCCCGGCTGATAGCCGCGCACCCGGGACTCCTCGGTCTTGGCGAACAGCTTCCGGACGTGGTCGAACACGTTGGTGTAGGTCGCGGCGTTCGAGCGCGGGGTACGACCGATGGGCGCCTGGTCGATGTTGATGACCTTGTCCACGGCCTCCGCCCCGTCGAGGGCCGTGTGAAGACCCGGAGGCACCTTCGAGCGGTAGACGGCCTGCATGAGCGCCTTGTGGAGGATCTCGTTGACGAGGGTCGACTTGCCCGATCCGGAGACGCCTGTGACGGCCACGAAGCACCCCAGCGGGAACCCGACGTCGAGGTCCGCGAGGTTGTGCTCCCTGGCCCCCCGGACGATCAGGTGGGGGCCATCGGCCGGCCGCCGCGCCTCCGGCACCGGAATCGACCGGGTGCCGGCCAGGTACCGGCCGGTGAGGGACGCCTTGGCCCTGGTGAGGCCGGGGACGGGTCCCTCGTAGACCACGGCCCCGCCGTGTTCACCGGCACCGGGCCCGATGTCGACCACGTGGTCGGCGGCGCGGATGGTCTCCTCGTCGTGTTCGACGACGATCACCGTGTTGCCGAGGTCGCGCAGCCTCACGAGGGTCTCGATGAGGCGCTGGTTGTCCCGTTGGTGCAGGCCGATCGAAGGCTCGTCGAGGACGTAGAGCACCCCGACCAGGCCGCTTCCGATCTGTGAGGCCAGCCGGATCCGCTGGGCCTCGCCGCCGGCCAGGGTGGCCGCCGAGCGGGACAGCGACAGGTAGTCGAGGCCCACGTCGAGCAGGAACCCGAGGCGGGCGTTGACCTCCTTGAGCACCGGCTCGGCGATGATGGCCTCCCGGTCGGTCAGCTCCAGGCCGGCCAGAACCTTGGCCGCCTCACCGATCGGCAGCCCGCAGATGTCGTGGATGGAGTGACCGTCGATGGTCACCGCGAGGGACAGCGGGTTGAGGCGGGCACCCGAGCAGGCCGGGCAGGCCACCTGTCGCATGTAGCCCTCGATCTGGTCGCGCTGGCTGTCGGTCTCGGCGTCCTGGTGGCGGCGCCGCAGGTAGGGCATCACCCCCTCGAAGTGGGCCGAGTAGACCCGGCTGCGCCCGAACCGGTTCTTGTAGCGGACCTGAACCCGGTCCTTGAGCCCTCCGTCGAGCAGGAGTCGTTGGTGGCGGGCCGACAGGCGTCGCCAGGCGGTGTCCCGGTCGATGCCCTGGTCGTCGGCCACCGCTTCGATGAGCCGGGCGAAGTAGCGGTTGCGTCCGCCCGACCATGGAGCGATGGCACCTTCGTCGAGGCTCAGGTCGGGGTTGGGAACCACCAGCTGCGGGTCGACCTCGAACACCGAGCCCAAGCCATCGCAGTGGTCGCAGGCGCCGTACGGGCTGTTGAACGAGAAGTTGCGGGGGGCCAGCTCGTCGAACGACTTGCCGTCGCTGGGGCGCGAGAGGTGCTGGCTGAACACGATGGTCTGGGGTTCGGCGTCGCGGTCCCGGTCCTGCTTGTCGTCGGGATGGGGGACGACTTGGATCTCGGCGACCCCTTCGGCCAGGGCCAGTGCGGCCTCCATGGATTCGGTGAGACGCTGCTCGATGCCGTCCCGGAGCACGAGACGGTCGACGACGACGAGGATGGTGTGCTGTTCGTAGCGGGCCAGGTCGAGGTCGTCGCCGAGTTCGTGGATCTCGCCGTCGACGATGGCCCGGCTGAACCCCTGGCCCGCCAGGTCGGCGAGCAGGGTGTCGTAGGTGCCCTTGCGTCCCCGCACAACCGGCGCCAGCACCTGGAACCGGGTTCCCTCATCCATCTCGAGGACCCGATCCACGATCTGTTGGGGGGTCTGTCGGGTCAGGCGCTCGCCGGTCTCGGGGTCGTGGGGCACGCCGATCCTGGCGTACAGGAGCCGCAGGTAGTCGTAGACCTCGGTGATCGTGCCGACGGTTGATCGTGGATTCCGCGAGGCGCTCTTCTGGTCGATCGAGATGGCCGGGGACAGGCCTTCGATGAAGTCGACGTCGGGCTTGTCCATCTGGCCCAGGAACTGCCGGGCGTAGGCCGACAGGGACTCGACGTACCGGCGCTGGCCTTCGGCGTAGATCGTGTCGAAGGCGAGGGACGACTTGCCCGAACCCGAGATGCCGGTGAACACGATCAGCTGGTCGCGTGGCAGGTCGAGGTCGACGTCGCGCAGGTTGTGCTCCCGCGCTCCGCGGACGATCAGTCGTTCGGACACCGCGGCGAGCCTAACGGTGGAACCGGGCGCCGATCTGCGCCGGCCGGTCGGTCACCGGTGCTCGGCCAGGTCGCGCAATTCGCGGCGCAGTTCGGTGATCTCGTCGCGTAGACGCGCCGCGTACTCGAAGCGCAGGTCGGCGGCGGCCTCACCCATCTCCTCCTCGAGCGAGTGCACGAGGCGTTCGAGGTCCTCGCGGGGCATGTCGACCAGCTCGTCGACCAGCCGATCGGACCGGCGGCGGCCCAGGTCGGGCACCGGCGTCGAATCGTCAGGGCGGAGGATCTCCAGGATGTCGGTGACGGCCTTGCGCACCGTCTGGGGGTCGATGCCGTGCTCGGCGTTGTAGGCCTGCTGGAGACCGCGCCGGCGCATGGTCTCGGAGATGGCCCGCTGCATCGACTCGGTGACCTGGTCGGCGTACATGACCACCTGGCCGTCGACGTTGCGGGCCGCCCGGCCGATGGTCTGCACGAGCGAGGTCTCGCTGCGCAGGAACCCCTCCTTGTCGGCGTCGAGGATCGCCACGAGGGACACCTCCGGCAGATCGAGGCCCTCGCGTAAGAGGTTGATACCGACGAGCACGTCGAACTCGCCCAGCCGGAGGTCGCGCAGGATCTCGATCCGCTGCAGGGTGTCGACGTCGCTGTGGAGGTACCGGACACGGACCCCGTTGTCGAGGAGGTAGTCGGTGAGGTCCTCGGCCATCTTCTTGGTGAGCGTGGTGACCAGCACCCGCTGGTCGTCGGCGACCCGCTCGGCGATGAGGGCCCGGAGGTCGTCGATCTGGCCGTCGGTGGGCTTCACGATCACCTCGGGATCGACGAGGCCCGTCGGACGCACGATCTGTTCGACGACCCGGCTGCTGTGCTCCAGTTCCCACGGCCCGGGCGTCGCCGACAGCAACACCACCTGGCCGACCCGCTCGACGAACTCCTCGAAGCGGAGTGGTCGGTTGTCGGCGGCCGATGGCAGCCGGAACCCGTGCTCGATGAGGGTCTCCTTGCGGCTGCGATCCCCGTGGTACTGCCCGTGGAGCTGAGGCACGGCGACGTGGGACTCGTCGAGCACGACGAGGAAGTCGTCGGGAAAGTAGTCGAGCAGGGTGTAGGGCCGCTCCCCCGGGGACCGTCCGTCGATGTGGGCGCTGTAGTTCTCGATCCCCGTGCAGAACCCCAACTCCCCCATCATCTCCAGGTCATGTTCCGTGCGCATCCGGAGCCGCTGGGCTTCAAGCAGACGACCATCGGCCTCGAATACCGCCAGCCGCTCCTGAAGCTCAGCCTCGATGCCGGCCATGGCCCGGGCCATCACGATGCTGTCGGCCGCATAGTGGGTGGCGGGGAACACGACGACCTCGTCGAGACGGCGCAACTGCTCGCCGGTGAGGGGGTCGACCTGGACGATGGTCTCGATCTCGTCGCCGAACAGCGAGACGCGTAACGCCGTCTCCTCGTAGGAGGGGTGGATCTCGAGGGTGTCGCCCCGAACCCGGAACTTGCCCCTCCCCAGCACGAGGTCGTTGCGTTCGTACTGCATGTCGACCAGGGTCCGCAGGGTGGCCCGTTGCTCAACCTGGTCGCCGACCCGCAGCACCAGCAGATGGTCCCGGTAGAGCTCAGGGTTGCCCAGGCCGTAGATACACGACACCGACGCGACGACGATGGTGTCCCGACGGGTCAGCAGGGCTGCAGTGGCGGAGTGTCGGAGCCGGTCGATCTCGTCGTTCACCGACGAGTCCTTCTCGATGAAGGTGTCCGAGGACGGCAGGTAGGCCTCGGGTTGGTAGTAGTCGTAGTAGGAAACGAAATACTCGACCCGGTTGTCGGGGAAGAATCCCCGCAGCTCGTTGGCCAGCTGGGCGGCGAGGGACTTGTTGGGGGCGATGACCAGGGTGGGCCGCTGGACCTGTTCGATCGTCCAGGCCACCGTGGCGCTCTTGCCGCTCCCGGTGATGCCCAGCAGGGTCTGGAAGCGTTCGCCGCCGAGGATGCCGTCGGTGAGTTCGCCGATGGCCCGTGGCTGGTCGCCGGCCGGGGCGAACGGTGCGTCGACGCTGAACTGCTGGGTCACGGCCGCAGGTTAGCGAGCACCGGGGACCCGACCTGTGCCGCTCAGGAGTCGGCGGCCCGCTGGCCGAGCGGCTGGACCGGCTGGTCCGTCGGTGGCCGTTCGAGGGTGGCGATCCATGCCCAGCACCGGTCGACCTCGGCCGCCAGGTCGGCGGGGGTGCCGGAGTTGTCGACGACGAAGTCAGCCAGGGCCAGGCGGTCCTCCCGGGCCATCTGGCTGGCGATGCGGTTCCGTGCGTCGTCCTCGGTGAACCCCCGATGCTCGACCAGGCGCTCCACGGCGAGTTCGGGGTCCACATCGACGACCACCACGCCCCCCAGCCCTTCGTACCCGGCTCCGGTCAGCAGCGGTATGTCGAGGATCACCGTGGCGTCGCTCCCGGCGAGGGCCTGCCGTCGGGCGGTCATCTCGTCGGCTACCGCGGGGTGCACGATGGCGTTGAGGGCCGTCAACTCGTCGGTGTCGGCGAACACGATGTCGGCCACGGCCTGGCGGTCGAGACTGCCGTCGACTTGGAGGATGGCGCTCCCCCACCGCTCGACCATGGCCGCTACGACGGGCCCGTCGGGGGCCTGGACGTCGCGGACAACGGCGTCGGCGTCGATCAGGACCGCGCCGCGCTCGACCAGCCCGGAGGCGACGCTGGATTTGCCGGCTCCGATGCCGCCGGTCAGGCCGATCTCGAGCACGGCGACCCGGCCCGCACCGAGGCTCAGGCCTCGGGCGCCTCCTCGGCGGGATCCTCGGCGGCCGGCGCCTCCTCGGCGGTCGCGGCCTCGGCGGCCGGCGCCTCCTCGGCGGCCGGCGCCTCCTCGGCTGGGGCATCGCCGTCGGCGTAGTACTCGGCCCAGGCCTCCTGGCCTTCGGAGCTGTCGCCGCCGATGAATTTGCCCTCGTCGTCGTAGGCGTGCTCGCCGAAGTGTTCCTGGTACTCGGCGGCCACCGTGCCACCCTCGGCGGCCTGCTTGATCGACAGGCTGATCCGACGGCGCTGCAGGTCCAGGTCGATGATCTTGACCCACAGCTCCTCGCCGGGGGTCACGACCTGCTCGGGCAGGTCGACGTGGTGGGCCGACATCTCCGAGATGTGCACCAGGCCCTCGATGCCGTCGCCCACCTGGACGAAGGACCCGAAGGGCACCAACTTGGTGACCCGGCCGTAGACCAATTCGCCGACCTGGTGAGCGGCGGCGAACTCCTGCCACGGGTCGGCCTGGGTGGCCTTGAGGGACAGGCTGATGCGTTCGCGGCTCAGGTCGATGTCGAGGACCTGGACCTCGATCTCGTCGCCGACCGATACGACCGAACCGGGATGGTCGACGTGCTTCCAGGACAGCTCGGACACGTGGATCAGGCCGTCCATGCCGCCCAGGTCCACGAAGGCACCGAAGTTGACGACGCTGGACACGACGCCCTTGCGGTTCTCCCCGGGCCGCAGGTCGTGGAGGAACTCCTCACGCTGCTCCTTGTGGGTCTCCTCGAGCCAGGCCCGGCGGGACAGGACCACGTTGTTGCGGTTCTTGTCCAGCTCGATGATCTTGGCGTCGATGGTCTGGGAGATGTAGGGCTGCAGGTCGCGGACCCGGCGCAACTCGACCAGCGACGCGGGCAGAAAGCCCCGGAGGCCGATGTCGACGATCAGGCCGCCCTTGACGACCTCGATGACCGTCCCGGAAACCGTGCCGTCGGCCTCCTTGATCTCCTCGATCTTGCCCCAGGCCCGCTCGTACTGGGCCCGCTTCTTGGACAGGACGAGGCGCCCTTCCTTGTCCTCGAGGGTGACGACGACCGCTTCGACCCGCTCCCCCATCGAGACGATCTCGGTCGGGTTGACGCCGTTGCGGATCGACAGCTCACGGGGCGGGATGACGCCCTCGGACTTGTAGCCGATGTCCAGCAGGACCTCGTCCTTGTCCACCCGCACGACCGTGCCTTCGACCATCTGGCCGCTCTCCACGTCGACCATGGTGGCCGAGTAGGCCTCATCGAGGCTGAGGCTTCCCAGATCGTTCTCGGTGATCTGGCGGGGGATGTACTCGCCGCTCTCGTCGAAGTCCCCCATGGGCGGGGAGTTCAGGGCGGCATCGGTCAGGGTCTGGTCGGACACGGTCATCTCGTCGGATAGGGGAATCGGTGGACAGGGGCTCTTACAGGTTCGCCCACGGCGGTCGCCATGGACCCGGGAAGCCTACCGGCTGGGGTTTTCTTCGCCCCCCTCACCCGGGCAGCGGGCCGCAGGGCATGTTCGGCCGGGTGGCCGACACGAGGAACTCGGGATGCTCCGTGTCGGGAGGGCGCGGGGCGTAGTCGCCGGGAGTGACCGCCCAGATCGCGTCGACCTCGAGACCGGCTCTGGCCGCGAGGAGCCGGAGCTCCCGCGGCGTGAAGCAGGTGGTCCACAGGTCGGTCTCCACCTCGTCGCCCTCGGGGTTCCGGATCGTGGTCGTCTCGTGGTTGACGCCCGAGGCGGCGTCGAACCGGTCGATCTCCTCCTGGAACCGAACCTGGAAGTAGGCCGAGAAGGCGCTGAGGGCCAGGCGGCCACCGGGTCGCACGGCGGTCGCCATCCGGTCCAGGATCTCCCCGTCTGGGTCCAGCACCGTGGCGTCGGCCCCCGGGCCTCCGGCCAGGCCGAAGGCCCCCTGGCACAACGAGATGACGGCGTCGAACTCGGCGTCGAACGCCATGGTGCGGGCATCCATGCGTACGAAATCGGCGCCCGGCGGGGCATTGGCCGTGGCCTCGTCGATGAAGCGCTGCGAGATGTCGATGCCCAGGACGTCGCAGCCCCGGCGGGCCAGCTCGTGGGCGTGGCGACCCGGTCCGCAGCCCACGTCCAGCACCCGGCTGCCCGGCGCCAGGTGGAGGACCGCCATGAGGGCGTCGACCTCCTGCACGGTCCCGTAGGTGAACGAGTAGCGCAGATAGGCCGATCCGAGGTGGTCGGCAACCTCCTCGAACCAGTGGTCGCTCACCGGCCGTTCACCCCTTGGCGTCGGCCCACGTGGATCCGACGGCCACGTCGACGGCCAGATCCACCCGCAGGTCGTAGGCGGCGCCCATGATTCCTGGCACGAACTCCATGGCGTCGTCCACCTCGTCGGGCCGCACCTCGAGGATCACCTCGTCGTGGACCTGCAGGATCAGCCGCGCCGTGGTGTCCGGCTGATGCAACCGCTCGGCCAGGTTGATCAACGCCACCTTGAAGATGTCGGCGGCCAGCCCCTGGATGCCGGCGTTCATGGCCTGGCGTTCGCCGGCCTGACGGACGTTGAAGTTGCCCGACGACAACTCGGGGATGGGGCGGCGCCGGCCGAAAAGGGTCTCGGTGTAGCCCTTGTCCCGGGCGTCGGCCACCGTCTGGTCCATGTAGGTCCGGATCCCGGGAAAGGCCGTGAAGAAGGCGTCGAGGATGGTGCCCGCCTCGTCGACCGGCACGTCCAGCCGCTGGGCCAGCCCGTAGGCCTCCATGCCGTAGGCCAGCCCGTAGGCCACCATCTTGGCCCGGTTGCGGAGTTCGGTGGTCACCTCCGCGGCGTCGATGTGCCACACCTGGGCCGCCACCGCCGAATGAATGTCGTCCCCGGCATCGAAGGCGGCGATCAGCCCCGGGTCCCCGGCCAGATGGGCGATGCAGCGCAGCTCGATCTGGTTGTAGTCGGCGACCAGCAGCAGATGGCCGGGCGAGGGCACGAAGGCCCGGCGGAAGGCCCGGCCGGCCTCGGTGCGGACCGGAATGTTGTGCAGGTTCGGGGCATCGGAGCTGAGCCGGCCGGTGCGGGCCACCGTCTGGTTGAACGTGGCGCGGATGCGGCCGTCGTCGTCCACCTCAGCCAGCAGGCCCTCGCCATAGGTGGAGCGGAGCTTCTCGACCTCCCGGTAGGCCAGCAGGTGGTCGACCACCGCATGGTCGCCGCGGAGGCGCTCGAGGGTGGCGGCATCGGTGGAGTAACCCGTCTTGGTCTTCTTGCCGGGTGTCAGGCCCAGCGTGTCGAACAGGACCTCCTGGAGTTGTTTGGTGGAGTTCACGTTGAACTCCTGGCCGGCCGCGGCGTGGACCGCCGACCGATGCAGTGCACAGGCCTCGGTGAGCTCGTCGCGTAGACGGGTCAGTTCGGCGACGTCCACCCCGACACCGTCCATCTCCATACGGGCCAGTACCGGCACGAGCGGCAGCTCGACCTCCCGGTACACACGGGTCATCCCCTGAGCCTCGATGGCCCCTGGGAGCACCTCGTGGAGCAGGTCGATGGCCCGGGCCCGGAGGGCGGCCTCGACCGCCGGATCACGGGTCTCGCCGTCGAGATCCAGCTGGCCTTCGGGAGCCCCCACGTCAGGGAGTTCCCACGGGGTGTGCCGGGCGAGCACCTCGGCCAGGTCGTGGCCCCGGGTCGACGGGTTCAACAGGTACTCGGCCAGCCCGACGTCGAACACCGGGTCGGCGATACCGATCCCGAAGGGGGCCAGCCAGTGCAGCAGGGCCTTGGTGTCGTCGGCGGCCACCCCGGCCATGGAGATGTCGAACAGGGTCAGGAGCCCATCGACCACCTGCTCGTCGGCCAGCATCTCGGCGGACAGCCAGCGGACCGGTCCGTCGCCGCCCACCGACAGGGCCAGACCGGCCGATCCACCCGGGGCCACGGCGATCGGCGTCAAGGGCCGTGGTGCCCCGGCCCCGGTGCCCCGGTCATCGTGCAGCGCCAGCATCTCCTCCAGTTCGGTCGCAGCGGTGACCGGAACCACCTCGACCTCGATGGGTCCCCCGGTGGCCGGACCCCCGTCACCGGTGCGGTCGTCTCGGCCCGCCGGACCACCGCTCGACACGCCGAGCAGCCCCAGGAGCCGATCCCGGGCGGTGGCCAGCTCGAGCAGGTCGAACAGGGCCTCGGCCCGTTCCACGTCGACGGCTCGCCGCTCGAGGTCGGCGATACCGACACCCAACGGCACCTCGCGGACCAGGGTCATCATCTCGACGTTGCGCCGAGCGTGCTCCTCGTTGGCCTCCAGGTTCTCGCGGAGCTTCGGCGTCTGGTCGGCCGTGGCGGCGAAGATGCCGTCCAGGCCACCGTGGGCGTTGATCAGCTTGGCCGCCGTCTTCTCCCCGACCCCGGGGACCCCGGGGAGGTTGTCGGACGGATCGCCCCGAAGCGCCGCGTAGGCGACGTAGTCGCGAGGGTGCACCCCCGTACGGTCGACGATGCCGGCCTCGTCGTAGAGGGCGTAGTCGGACACCCCCCGCTTGTTGTAGAGCACCCGGATGTGGGGGTCCTCGACGAGTTGGTAACTGTCGCGGTCGCCGGTGACCACCAGGACGTCCCGACCCGCGTCCCGGGCCATGGTGGCCAGGGTGGCCAGCACGTCGTCGGCCTCGTAGCCCTCGGCGTCGATGACCAGCAGGCCAAGGGCGTCGACCAGTTCCCGCACCAGGGACAACTGCTCGTAGAGGATGTCGGGCTGACTGTCGCGGTTGGCCTTGTAGGACGGCAGCCGTTCGTGGCGGAACGTCTTCTCGGGCCGATCGAAGGCCACGGCGATGCCGTCGGGCTCGTGGTCGCGTAGCAGCGTCGCCAGCATCGAGCTGAAGCCGTAGACGGCGTTGGTGACCTGGCCCGAGGAGGTGGCCATGTCGGTCGGCAGGGCGAAGAAGGCCCGGTACGTCAGCGAGTTGCCGTCGATGAGCAGGAGGTCGGACACCGATCGGACCCTACTCCGGGTGCCCGCCGCCGAGGGCGTCGCTCAGGGTCGCAGGGTGCCGGCGAGGATCTCGGTGGCCACGTCGGCCATGGAGCGGCGGCCCGCCATGGCCGACTGCTGGATGAAACGGAAGGCCTCGGCCTCAGGCAGCCCGTGGTCATCCATCAGCAGGCCCTTGGCCCGGTCGATGGTCTTGCGGGCGTCGAGGCGCTCGGCCAGGGTCCGGGCCTGGTCGGTGAGGGCCCGCATCTCGCGGTGGCGGGCCCGGGCGATCTCGACGGCCGGCACCAGCTCGGAGCGTTGGAACGGCTTCACCAGGTAGGCCAGGGCCCCGGCATCGATGGCCCGGTCGATCAGATCGCGCTGGCTGAACGCGGTGAGGATGACGACGGCCGCGTCATGGGATTCGGCGATCCGCCGGGCCGCTTCGATGCCGTCCAGCCCGGGCATCTTGATGTCCAGGATCACCACGTCGGGGTCGTGTTCGGCGACCAGGTCGAGCACGTGGTCGCCACGACCCGTGTCGCCGACCACCGCGTAGCCTTCGTCTTCGAGCGTCTCCTTGAGGTCGAGGCGGATGATGGCCTCGTCCTCGGCCAGCACGACCCGGGTCGTCTCGGCCATCAGGCGTGGCCGCCGTCGGCGATGAGCCGGTCGAGCAGTTGGTCCTGGCGGAACTCGAGCCGACCGATCTCAGCGACCACGTCGTCGCGGTGACGCCCCATGGCCCGGGCCTGCCGGTCGGCACCACGGTGCTCGCGTTCGGACAGGGCCGTTTCGGACACCAGGGACCGCACACGGGCGTCGCCGGCCTCGTCGACCAGGTGGGCCAGCTGTTCATCGGCCACGGCCAGATCGGCGCGCAGACGGCGCAGGCGGGCGCTGATCTCGTTCAGGCGCCGCTCGATCACCGGCCGCGTCCGGTCGTGCGCAGAATCTCGGTCCATGGGGCCGACCAGTGTACGGTGCCCCTCCGGTCGCTCGTGCACCTTCCGACCTCGACGGGCCGGACGATGACGTCTGGTGCCCGGGGCGGGACTTGAACCCGCACGGCCTTGCGGCCAAAGGATTTTGAGTCCTCCGCGTCTGCCAATTCCGCCACCCGGGCCCGGACGACGTCCGGCGAGCCTACCGGCCCGGTTCCCGGCCAATGACCGGCCGCCGACCGGATGCGGTGGTCACCGGCGGGTGTTGGGCGGTACCGTCGGGTCTCCAGCATGATCCGGGCCCGTTCGTTGGGCGTCCAACGCAGTGCAACCGGCCCGGGAGGCCGCCACGATGATCGTCTTCACCTATTCGGGTCAGGGGTCACAGCAGCCCGGCATGGGTGCCCCCTGGGTCGACCATCCGTCCTGGGAGCTGGTCGACGAGGCCGCCACCATCAGCGGGCGCGACGTCGCCCACCTGCTGCTTCACGCCGACGCCGACGAGTTGCGTGACACCCGCAACGCCCAACTGGCCACCTACCTGCTGAGCATGGTCGTCCTGGACGCCGTCGAGCGGGTCGGCGTCGATGCGGCCGGGCATGCCGGCCACAGCCTGGGCGAGTACAGCGCCCTCACGGCCAGCGGTGCCCTCGACCTCGGCGACGCCGTCCGCCTGGTCGTCGAGCGGGGCGACGCCATGCATGTGGCGGCAGCCGAACAGGTGGGCACCATGGCCGCCGTGCTGGGCCTCGACGACGCCGGGGTCGAAGCGGCGTGTGCGGACACCGACGGTGACGTCTGGGTCGCCAACTACAACGCCCCCGGCCAGGTGGTCATCGCCGGCGACCCCGACGCAGTGGCCAGGGCCGGCGACGCCGCCAAGCAACTCGGTGCCAAGCGGGCCACCCCGCTCGAGGTGTCGGGGGCCTTCCACACACCCTTCATGGCCGCGGCCCGCGACCGGCTGTCGGCCGCCATCGCCGACACGGAGATCCGCGCCCCCGAAGGGTTGGTCGTGGCCAACGTCGACGGCACCGCCCACGACCATCCCGAGACGTGGCGGGCCCTCATGAACGCCCAGTTGTGCAGCCCAGTGCGGTGGCACCAGAGCCTCGCCACCCTGGCCGGCGCCGGCTTCACCACGTTCGTCGAACTGGGGCCGGGCACGGTGCTGACGGGTCTCGTCAAGCGGTCGGTCAAGGACGCCACCCGGCTGTCGGTGAACACCCCGGAGGACCTCGATCGCCTCCTGGAGGCCCTGGCTGCCCCCGCCGTCGAGCAGACCGACGCCGCGGCGAGCCCGGTTGGTGAGCACCTGTACGCCACCGACCGCATGGTGGTGAGCCCGTGTGCAGGCATCTTCACCCCGGTTCCCGACCTCGGGCCAGGGGCGACGATCGCCGCCGGTGGCCTGCTCGGCAGCATCGGCACCGAGGAGGTCCGCTCGCCGTTCGCCGGGACCCTGAAGGGGTGGCTGGCCGTCGACACCGAACGGGTCTCGTCCAGCCAGCCGATCGCCTGGCTGGAGATCCCGGCGTGAGCCGCCACCACGACCACCATCCCTCGATCGGAGCTTCGTAGATGAGCGACCAGGACGACAGCAGCGCAGAGACCGGACGGGTGGTCCTCGTCACCGGCGGCAACCGCGGCATCGGCCTGACCTGCGCCTTGGCCTTCGCCGCCCAGGGTGACCGGGTGGCCGTCACCTGCCGGGGTGATGCTCCCGCCGACGTGACCGGGGCGGGGATCCTGGCCGTGCGCTGCGACATCACCGACGCCGAACAGGTCGACGCGGCGTTCGCCGAGATCGAAGCGGCCCTGGGGCCGGTGGAGGTCCTGGTGGCCAACGCCGGCATCACGAGGGACGGCCTGGTCCTGCGGATGACCGACGACGACTTCACCGCGGTGATCGACACCAACCTGACCGGCAGCTTCCGTGCTGCCCGGCGGGCCGTGAAGGGGATGATGCGGGCCCGTTGGGGGCGGATCATCCTCATCTCGTCGATCGCCGGACGGATCGGTCAGACCGGACAAGCCAACTACGCCGCATCCAAGGCCGGCCTGGTCGGGCTCGGCCGCTCCCTGGCCAAGGAGTTCGCCAGCCGCAACGTCACCGTCAACGTGGTCGCCCCCGGTCCGATCGTCACCGACATGCTCGCCGCCCTGCCCGAGGATCAGCGTGACGCCTACGCCGAGGCCGTTCCGCTGGGCCGGCTCGGCGAACCCGACGAGGTCGCCGAGACCGTGCGGTTCCTCGCCTCCGACGGGGCCGCCTACATCACCGGAGCAGTGATCCCGGTCGATGGCGGCCTGTTCATGGGATGAAGCCCGTGCCCCCGATGGGCGATGCGGACGGTCACCCGTCACCCTGACGTCCCATGCGTCGCGTCATAGCGCCTCCCGCTCTAGGGTGGGGCCGTTGCGACGTCTCACCAGAGGTCGCAAGGCAGATCGCGATCAGAAACGGAGTCAGAACGTGAGCGACGAGAACTTCGAACGGTTCACCAAGTGCGCGGTGGAGGTCCTCTCCGTCGAAGCCTCCCAGGTCACCCCGGACGCCAAGTTCGGCGACGACCTCGATGCCGACAGCCTCGACCTCGTCGAGCTGGTCATGGCCCTCGAAGAGGAGTTCGGCGTGAACGTCGAGGAAGAGGAGCTGGAGGGGATCGACACCATCGGTGCCGCCTACGACCTCATCATCGGCAAGGTCTGAGGCCTGCCCGATGTCCCGACGTCGGGTCGCCGTCACCGGACTGGGGGTCGTCGCCCCCTGCGGAATCGGGGTCGACGCCTTCTGGGACGGACTGTGCGGTCCCGCCCCGACCGGTGAACGCCGGATCGCCGACTTCGACCCCGCGCCCTACTTCGACAACCCCAAGGAAGCCCGGCGCAGCGACCGCTGCACCCAGTTCGCCATCGCCGCGGCCGACATGGCGCTGGCCCAGGCCGGTGAGTTGACGAGCGACCCCAGCCGGAGCGGCGTCTGGATCGGCACCGGCATCGGCGGTATCGAGACCCTGCAGGACCAGATCCTCATCATGAACGAGAAGGGTGAGCGCCGGGTCTCACCGTTTCTCGTTCCCATGATGATGGCCAACGCTCCAACGGCCGCCGTGTCGATGCGCCACGGACTGCGCGGGCCTGCGGAGAACACCTGCACGGCGTGCGCCGCAGGAACCCACGCGCTGGCCAACGCGGCCCGGCTCATCGCCCACGGACGCTGCGACGTCATGGTGGCCGGCGGCGCGGAAGCAGCCTTCGTCTCCACCGCGGTGGCCGGCTTCACCAACATGACCGCCTTCTCGTCGGTCGGCATCTCGCGCCCGTTCGACGCCGAACGCGATGGCTTCGTCATGGGCGAGGGTGCGGGCATCCTCATCCTGGAGGCCTGGGACGTCGCCGAAGCCCGCGGTGCGACCATCCTGGCCGAGTTCCTCGGTGGGGCCAGCACCGCCGACGCCCATCACATCACCGCCCCGGCACCCGGCGGCGTGGGGGCCATCACCTGCATGGAACTCGCCCTCGAGGAAGCCGGGCTGCAACCCGAACACATCGGCCACGTCAACGCCCACGGCACATCCACCCCCAAGAACGACATGGCCGAGGCCGAGGCGATGGCCAAGGTCTTCGGCAGCCCGGGGCCGCTCGTCACGTCCACCAAGGGCATCACCGGGCACGCCCTCGGCGCGGCCGGCGCCCTCGAGGCGGTGGCCGTCGTGCTCTCACTCCACAAAGGGCTGATCCCGCCGACGGCCGGATACGCCACCCCTGACCCTGAGATGCCGCCGGTGAACCTGGTGACCGGCGATGCCCGGTCGTGGACCCCGGCCCCCGCCATGTCGAACTCGTTCGGGTTCGGCGGCCACAACGGGTCGATCGTCATCGGCCCTGCCTGATCCGGACCGGGTCAGCCCTCATCCCGGTCGCCGAAGACGAACAACAGCCCGCACTCGCAGGCCGTTTCGCCGTCCACGCTGGCCACCCCGCTCCCCCGTCCGGCCCGGGCCGACACCCGGTCCAGGGTCACGGTCAGGTCCAACCGATCGCCGGGCAGGACCTGACGGCGGAATCTCACCTTGTCGATACCGCCGAACAGGGCCAGCCGCCCGGCGAACGAGGGCGCGGACAGCAGGGCATAGGCGCCCAACTGGGCGATCGACTCGCACTGGAGGACCCCCGGCAGGGTGGGTCGACCGGGGAAATGTCCGGCGAAGAACGCCTCGTCACCGGTGAGGTCCCAGTAGCCGGTGGCCGAGGCGGCCGGCTCGACCGCGGTCACCGCCGTCAACAACAGGAACGGCGGGCGATGCGGTATGACCGCCTCGGGGGGTGGGAGATCACCAGCCATCAGCGGACGGCCGTTGGCCAGGCGGCAGGCACAGCAGCGGGGGTACGGCGGTGCCGCCGGGGCGCACGATCACACCCCGGCGCTGGCACCTCCGGTGACCGGCCGACCTGGCCGTCCACCGTTCCCGTCGGGCGTCAGGCGCCCTTGGCGGCGGCCTTCAGCTTGGAACCGGCCTTGACCTTGACGGCCTTGGTGGCCGGCACGTAGATGGGGGCACCGGTCTGGGGGTTGCGTGCCGTACGGGCGGCCCGGTCCGTCTGCTCAAAGGAGATCCAGCCGGGCACGGCGACCTTGCCACCACCTCCGACCTCACCGGCGACCACGTCGAACAGCGCATCCAGGCAGGCCCCGGCGTCCTTGTTGGACACCCCGGCCTGGTCCGCCATGGCGGCGATCAACTCGCTCTTGTTCATCGACCAACTCCTTACTGGTAGCGGGGTGAACCGTGTCCACTCCCGGGTCGAATGACACGCGACACGTTTTTACGGCCCATGTCAAGCATTTCGCCCATCTGGACCTCCACAGAGGCGCGGAAATACAAGGATCTCGGTCGCTGCTGCCGGCCCGGAGCGGAGGCCCGGCAAACTACACACCCTCGGGACCGGCCCCCGGGTCGGCCACTTCGGATCGATTCACGAGGTGGCGGGCCGCACCCTCGAAGTAGCCGAGCACGACCTCCTCGACCTCCGGTGGCAGTCCTCCGGCCCGCACCGCGGTCGTCATGTTGGCCATCCAGGCCGCCCGCTCAGCCTCACCGATGGCGAACTCGGCGTGGCGCATCCGCAACCGGGGATGACCCCGGAGGGCGTCGTAGTCGTGGGCGCCACCCCAGTACTGCCGCAGGAAGAGCGACAGCCAGCGCCGGGAGTCGTCCAAGTCCTCCGGGTACAGCGGCCGCAGCACCGGATCGTCGGCCACCCCCGCGTAGAACCGGTCCACCAGGTCGCCGAACCAGTCGTCGCCGACCAGTTCGTGCAACGTGGCCGATCGGGTCATCGAGGAGGCATCAGGCGTAGGCGTCGTCGAGCGCAGCCCGGAACTCGGCGACCAACTCGGCCACGCCTTCCGGGCCGGCGCCGGCCAGCATCCGGTCGACGACCGCCGATCCCACCACGACGCCGTCGCCGTGGGCCGATGCCTGGACCGCCTGTTCCGGCGTCCCCACGCCGACCCCGACCAGGACCGGCAGCTCGGTCACCGGCTTCAGTCGGGCCGCGATCTGGGATGCACTGTCCGCCAGCTCCGAACGGACCCCGGTGACCCCGAGCAGCCCCACCCCGTACACGAAGCCCCGGGACCGGGCACAGATGACCGGGAGGCGGTCGTCGGGGGCGGTGGGGGCCGCCAGGAGGATCGTTTCGACCCCGGCGGCGTCAGCCGCCTCAGCCCACGGCCCGGTCTCCTCGAGGGGAAGGTCCGGCAGGATGCATCCGGCCACCCCGGCGTCAGCCAACGACGACGCGAACCGCTCCAGCCCCGCCCGGAAGGCGATGTTGTAGTACGTCATCACGGCCAGCGGCGCACCGAACTCGACGCCCCGGAGATCATCCAGCACGCTGGTCGGGGTGACACCGGCAGCCAGCGCCCGATCGTTGGCGGCCTGGATCGTGGGACCGTCCATCACCGGATCCGAGAACGGCACCCCGACCTCGATGACGTCGGCGCCGGCACCGACGACGGCCTGCACCGTCTCAACCCAGTCGTCCCCCAGCCCACCGGTGAGGTACGCCACGAGGCACTTGCCGCCGGCCTCTCGACGGTTCCTCAGTGCCGTTTCGACACCCCCGCTCATCAGACGTCCTCCGGTCGCAGGATGTCCATCATCTGGGCCACGTCCTTGTCGCCCCGCCCCGACAGGTTGATCAACACGGATCGTCCGGCCAGCGACGCCCGTTCCCGTGACACCCACGCCAGGGCATGGGCCGGCTCCAGGGCCGGAATGATCCCCTCGGTGCGGCTGAGCAACTGGAACGCTTCGATGACCTCGTCGTCGGTCACCGCCTCGTAGCGGGCCCGGCCGATGTCGGCCAGGTGGCTGTGTTCGGGACCGACCCCCGGATAGTCCAGGCCGGCACTGATCGATTCGGCCTCGAGGACCTGACCGAACTCGTCCTGCATGAGGAACGAACAGGACCCGTGCACCACGCCGGGTACGCCCCGGCCGACCGCGGCTCCTCCCGCCGGCTCCACCCCGACCAGCTCGGCATCGGAGTCGACGAACCCGGAGAAGATGCCGATGGCGTTGGATCCGCCGCCGACACACGCCGTCACCACATCCGGGGTGGTGCCGAGCAGGGCCTCGCTCTGCTGGCGGGCCTCGTCGCCCAGCACCTCGTGGAAGGTCCGCACCATCCATGGATACGGATGGGGCCCCATGACCGACCCCAGGCAGTAGTGCGACGCCTCCACCGTGGCCACCCAGTCCCGCATGGCCTCGTTGATTGCGTCCTTGAGGGTCCGGCTCCCCGACATCGCGGTACGCACCTCGGCTCCCAGCAGCTGCATACGGAACACGTTGAGGCGTTGCCGCTCGATGTCCACCTTGCCCATGTACACGCAGCACTCCATTCCGAGCAGGGCGGCGGCGGTGGCCGTGGCGACCCCGTGCTGACCGGCCCCCGTCTCGGCCAGCAGGCGGGTCTTGCCCATGCGGCGGGCCAGCAGGGCCTGACCGAGCACGTTGTTGATCTTGTGGGACCCGGTGTGGTTCAGGTCCTCCCTCTTGAGGAGCACCCGACAACCCAGTTCCTCGGACAGGTTGGGGCACTCGGTCAACGGTGAGGGCCGACCGGCGTAATCGGTGAGCAGGGCGTCGAGCTCGGACCGGAAGGCCGGGTCGGCCCAAGCCTCGACGAACGCCGCCTCCAACTCCTGGCAAGCCGGCACGAGGGTCTCGGGAACGTAACGTCCACCGAACTCTCCGAATCGGCCGGTCTCCGTCGGCGGCTGTAGACCCTGCTCTCCAGCGCGCGGTCGGCTCAACTCCATGGGTTCTCCTCCCAATCGAACGGCCGGCGGTCGGCCCCTTCGTACCCGCGGTGCTCGACGGAGCGGGCCGCGGCGATGAACGCCCGTAGCTTGCGGGGATCCTTGCGGCCCGGCTCGGCTTCGACCCCGCTGGCCACGTCGACCCCCCACGGAGCCACCCGCTCGACGGCGGTCGCCACGTTGTCCGGTGTCAGCCCACCGGCCAGTAGCAGCCGCCGGTTGCTGGGCGCCCCTTCGGCCAGCGCCCAGTCGAACACCTCGCCCGATCCGGGGGTCGGCGAATCCAGGAGCAGGACGTCGGCACCGAACTCGTCGAACCGTCCCAGTTCGGGCGAGCCGGCAGGGAGTGCACGGATGGTCAGCGGTACCCGATCGGCCACCCAGCGGCAGACGGCAGGCGATTCGTGGCCGTGTAGTTGGGCCCCCCGCAACCCGATGGTGTTGACCGTCTCGACGACATGCTCCTTGCCGGCGTCGCGGAACACTCCGATGGTGATCACATCGGGGGGGAGACGACGCACGATGTCGCGGGCGACGGGCACGGCGACCGACCGGGACGAAGGGGCGAAGATGAAGCCCACCGCATCGGCGCCCAGCGCCGTGGCCAGCAGGGCGTCCTCCTCGCGGGTGATCCCGCAGATCTTGATGAACATCGCCGCCGAACCTACCGGCCGTTCCGGTCGGTCGGAGGGTCCAGTGGGGCTCTCCGTAGGCCGCTGACCGCCGTCGCCCGATTCCCCGCGGTCACCACCGATTCACCCACCAACAGGGCGTGGTAGCCGGCGGCGGCCAGCACCGCGGCGTCACCCGGCCCGGCGATGCCGGACTCGGCGACCCGGACGACACCGTCCGGCATGAGCGGCGCCATTCGCACCGCCCGGGCCGTGTCGACCTCGAAGGTCACCAGGTCCCGCTGGTTCACCCCGAGCAGGAAGGCGTCGACCGCCAGGGCCCGCTCCAGCTCGGCCTCGTCGTGGACCTCGACCAGCACGTCCAACCCGAGTTCGACCCCCAGCGCGTGGAAATCGGCCAGTTCGGCGTCATCGAGGGCCGCGGCGATCAGCAGGACCGCATCGGCGTCCATGATGCGGGCGTCGCACACGTCGCGGGCGTCGACGGTGAAGTCCTTGCGGATGACCGGCACCGACGTCGCGGTCCGGGCCGCCCTCAGGTCCTCCGGTGATCCGCCGAAATGGTCGACATCGGTCAGCACGGAGAGGCAGGTGGCGCCGCCAGCGGCGTACTCGCCGGCCGTGGACGCCGGATCCAGATCGGCGGCCAGGTCGCCCTTCGATGGGGAGCGACGCTTGATCTCGGCGATGACCGCCACCTCTCCCGATGGGCGGCTCACGATGGCCGATGCGAAGCCGCGGCTGGCGGGACGGGACATGGCCTCGTCGACCAGACGGTCCAGCGGGCGATCGTCGGCGGCGGCCGTCGCCCGGTGGGCGGCGAGGATTCGGTCCAGATAGGTGGCCACGACCGGAGGCTACCCATCGCACCCCGAAGCGGTGGCGTGCTTTGACCCGACGGCGGACCGAACGGCCGTCCGGGGTCGCTCACACGCTCCTCATCTGGCGCTGGCATGATGACGGCATGAGCGATCAGCCGGTCATCGTCCTCGTCGAGGACGATCCCAACATCGCCGATCTCGTCGACCTGTACCTCCGTAACGACGGTGCCCGCGTCTACCAGGCCACCTCCGGCGAGCGGGCCCTCCAACTGATCGCCGACCGACGGCCCGACCTGGTCATCCTCGACATCGGCCTGTCCGGCAACATCGACGGCCTGGAGGTGTGCCGGCGCATGCGGGTCGACTCGGACGTGGCCGTCATCATGCTCACGGCCCGGGTCGACGAGATCGACCGGGTGCTCGGCTTCGAGGTCGGCGCCGACGACTACGTGACCAAGCCGTTCAGCCCTCGCGAGTTGGTCGGCCGGGTCCGGGCCGTGCTGCGGCGGACGCAGGGATCCCGGCCCGTCACCGGCCCGCACCGCTTCGGCGCCCTGGCCATCGACGGCGACCGCTGCGAGGCGACCCTCGACGGTCGGGCGGTCGACCTGGCCGCCCAGGAGTGGGCCCTGCTGTGGTTCCTGGTCGAACACCACGGCCTGGCCCTGACCAGACGCCAATTGTTGGACGGCGCATGGGAGGAAGGCTGGTTCGGCGATGAGCGGACCGTCGACGTCCACGTGCGCCAACTTCGCCGGAAGCTGGGCGACGACCTCCCACTGCACACCGTGCGCGGCATCGGGTACCGCCTCGACTGATGCGA
Organism: uncultured Microthrixaceae bacterium; assembly: GCA_964586175.1. Lineage (GTDB taxonomy): Bacteria > Actinomycetota > Acidimicrobiia > Acidimicrobiales > MedAcidi-G1 > CAZPGL01. The sequence continues at coordinate 112,855 of CAZPGL010000001.1, forward strand.
CGCAGGCTCCTCGTCACCCTGATCGGCGTGGTCGTGACCGGCCTCCTGCTGGCCGGCCTCGGCACGCTCCTCCAGGCCCGCCTCGACCGCCAGGACCACACCAGGGAGCGGCTGATCGACCGGGCCCGCACCGCGACGGCCATCATCGACGAGGCCCTCGTCGCCGCGCCCCGGAACCGCATCTCGAACGACCGGGTGGCCCACATCGTCTCTGCGCTCGACGTCCGCGAGTTCGGCATGATCCTCGTCGACGACAACCGTGCCGAACCGCTGGTCGACATCGCCCCGCTCCCCCACGGCATCTCCCACGACGACCTGGATCTCGACACCTTGTTCGCCGTCGGCTCGACCCACGGGATGGTCGACGACCGGATCTGGGCCGCTGCGTCATCAGCGCTCCCCGGTCCCCGACAAGCGGCCTATGTGGTCGTCGTCACCGGCGCCGCAGACGATTCGCTGGGCGACGCCCCGGGGTGGTTCCTGGTGTCCGGGATCTTCACGGTGCTTCTGGCCGCCGGCGCGGCGATCCACCTGAGCCGCCGGCTGGCCCTCCCCTTCGACGAGGCCGCGGCCGCCACCCGCCGCCTCGCCGACGGGGATCTCACGGCCCGACTCCCCGAACCACCACCCGACGCCACCGACGAACCCTCCGAGCTGGCCCGGGCCATCAACGCCATGGCCGCCGGCCTCGAACGGTCCCGGGGACTCGAACGGCAGTTCCTCCTCTCAGTGTCCCACGACCTCCGTACTCCCATGACCTCGATCCAGGGGTACGCCGAGGCGCTGCTTGACGGCACCCTCGATGACGCCGCCCGGGCCGGCGAGGTCATCCTCACCGAGTCCCGCCGACTGGACCGGCTCGTCCGTGACCTCCTGGATCTGGCCCGGCTCGACGCCCGACACTTCACCTTGCACCGGTCCCCGGTCGACATGGTCGAGGCCGCCCGCCGCACCGCCGAGGCGTTCCGCCCGGCTGCCGACGGACAGGGGCTCGACCTCGTCATCACCGTGCCGACCGAGCCAGTGCCCATCGACCTGGATCCGGATCGCTGGGCCCAAGTCGGCGCCAACCTCGTCGAGAACGCCTTGCGCTACGCCCGCTCCCGGGTCGCCATCGCGGTCCGCGTCGAGGACGGCTCCGCCCACCTGGCGGTCATCGACGACGGTCCGGGGATTCCCCCCGACGATCTGCCACACGTCTTCGAACGGCTCTACGTGGCCCGTCAGCGGCCCCAGGAATCCGAGTCCGGCTCCGGGCTGGGCTTGGCCATAGTCGAGCAGTTGATGGACGCCATGGGTGGTCGGGTCACCGTCGAATCCACCGAGGGCTCGGGAACCACGTTCACCGCCTCGTTCCCTTACGGGGGGTGAGCCTCAGGCCTCCTGGAGCGTCACCACGGCGTCACCGATGCGACCGGCGGTCACGGCGACGGCACTCCGACGGCGGTACCCGAGGGCGACGAACCCGTCGGCCACCGCCACGGCGCTGGTCACCGTGGCGACCGGCGCGCCGTCCGCTGTGACCTCGGCACCCTGGACGGGTGGGCCACCGGGACCGGCGATGCGTACGAGGTGGGTGGGGGTGCCTGCAGCCCTGCTGTCGACCCGGGCCACGAGTTCCTGGCCCGTGTAGCAGCCCTTGGTGAAGCTGACCGACCGTTCGACCTGTCCGGTGGCCCCGGGCAGGGTGTCGTCGTCGATCTCCGACCCCATGGCGGGGATGCCGGCCGGAATGCGGACCGCGTCCCAAGCCTCGGCACCGTCCGGCTCGAGGGCGTCCACCCAGTCACCCCCCGTCGGCCCGGCCAGGTCCGTCGCGTCGAGGCCGGGCCAGTCGACGACCATGGCCAACCCGTCCGGAGGCGGCCCGGCTGGACCGTCTCCGCACCGTGTCACCATCGTCCACGCCAGGGGCTCGACCGTGCAGTCGGTGCGCAGGAGGAACCGCCGGAGGCGGGCCAGCAGCACCTCGCCGTGACCACCGTCGACGTCGATGAGGAACGCCGTGGTGTCGCGACGCGTGATACGGCACCAGGCGTCGACCTTGCCGGTGGGCTGGAGGACGAACGTCCACGCCGACTCCCCGACCTCCACGGCCGGTACGTCCTGGCTGAGCTGCCCCTGCAGATAGTCGGCCGCATCGGGTCCGGCCACCGACACGAAGTCCCGGAGTCGGCGAACGACCATCGGGCCGCTCATCGTCGCTGCCGACGCTGGGCGGTCATCCGGCGGGCCGCCGGGATCGCCACCAACAGGGCCCGGGCCTTGTTCTGGCACTCGAGGTGTTCGAGCTCGGGCACGCTGTCGGCCACGATCCCCGCACCGGCCTGCACCGACGCGACACCGTCCTTGACCAGCATGGTCCGGATGGCGATGGCCGTGTCGATGTTGCCGGAGAAGTCGAAGTACCCCACGACCCCCGCGTACGGACCCCGCTTCACCGGCTCCAGGGCGTCGATGATCTCCATGGCCCGCACCTTGGGCGCCCCGGAGACCGTTCCGGCCGGCAGGGTGGCCCGCAGCACGTCGATCGGGGTCCGACCGTCGGCGAGGTCGCCGGCCACCTGGCTGGTGAGATGCATCACGTGGCTGTAGCGCTCGAGGGTCATCATCTCCTCGACCTCCTCGGTGCCGAACTCGACGACCCGCCCCACGTCGTTGCGCGCCAGATCGACGAGCATGACGTGCTCGGCCAACTCCTTGGGGTCCTCGGCCAGCTCGGCTGCCATGCGCCGGTCATCGGCCTCGGTTCGCCCCCGCCGCCTCGTACCGGCGATCGGCCGGGAGACGACCCGGCCGTCCAAGAGCTGCACCATCGGCTCCGGTGATGCACCCACGACGGTCAGGGCGTCGTAGCGGAAGAAGTACATGTACGGGCTGGGGTTGACCTGGCGCAACACCCGGTAGACGTCGAAGGGCTCGGCCTCCAGCTCGACGTCGAACCGCTGGGCCAGCACCACCTGGAAGATGTCGCCGGCCAGGATGTGCTCGCGGGCCGCCTCAACGGCGGCCCCGTAGAGCTCGGGCCCCATGGTCGAGGTGACCTCTGGTGGCTCGTCGTCGGGCGACGGTGGCGCCATCAGCGGCTCGTCGAGCGGTCGGGCCCCATCCTCGGCCAGGCGGTCCAGCCGGGCGATGGCGTCGTCGTAGGTCGCGTCCAGGACCACCTCGTCGGCATCGTCGGGTACGACCACGTTCACCATGAGGATGGCCCGTTGCCGCCAATGATCGATCGCAACCAGCTCGCCGATGATCGACATGATGCCGTCGGGGAACCCGCGGTCGTCCGGGGGAACGTCCGGCAGGTGCTCGACCTCTCGAACCACGTCGTAGCCGAGGTACCCCATCAGGCCGCCGTGGAGGGGCGGCAGATCGTCGAGGACCGGCGACCGGTAGTGGCCCAGCAGGGACTCCAACGCGGCCAGCAGCCCCTCGTCGACGGGCACGCCGTCAGGGAGATCGCCATCGACCTCGAGGCGACCTCCGATCGACGTGAGGGTGGCCGTCGGGTTCCGGCCGATGAACGACCACCGGCCCCACGATTCACCGCGGTCGACGCTTTCGAGGAGGAAACCTTCGCCGTCGCCCACGCAGCGGGCGAACAGCGACACGGGTGTCGTCAGGTCGGCGAGCAGCTCCCGCCAGACCGGGACGACAGTGTGCCCTCGTGCGAGATCGTGGAACGACCGCCGGTCGGGGCTGGCCACCGGTTCAGCCGGCGTCGGGCCCGAACGGGCGGAAGAAGCAGCTGTACTCGCCGGTGTGGCAGGCGCCCTTGCCTTCCTGCTCCACCACGAACAGCAGGGTGTCGCCATCGCAGTCGTAGTACGCCTCGCGGACGTACTGGCGGTCGCCGGACGTCTCGCCTTTGCACCAGTACTCCTGGCGGCTCCGGCTCCAGAACCAGGTACGGCCGGTGGCCATCGTCTCGCGCAGCGAGTCGGCGTTCATCCAGGCCATCATGAGGACACGGCCGGTGTCCTCCTCCTGGACGATGGCCGGTACGAGTCCGTCGGCGTTGTAGGTGACCTGACCGAGCTGGTCGTCGGTGACGGCGATCGGCACGGAGGCGGGCGAGGTGGGCTGGCTGGTCATGGCGTCAGCCTAGGGCGCGGCATGCATGCCTCGGTCGTGGATTGACCGAGCCGTCTACAGGTACAGCCCGGTGCTGCCTTCTTCGAGGCGCGGGGCGGCCACCGCGTGCACGTCGCGTTCACGCAGGATGATGTAGTCGGCGCCGCGTACCTCGACCTCGTAACGGTCCTCGGGGTTGAACAGCACCTGGTCGCCCAGCTCCATGGCCCGGACATTCGGGCCCACGGCCACAACCTCGGCCCACGTGAGGCGCTTGCCCATCTGGGCCGTGGCGGGAATCAGGATGCCGCCGGAGGAACGTCGCTCGCCCTCGGCGGTGTCGGTCCGGACGAGGATGCGGTCGTTCAGCATCTTGATGGGCAGACCCTCGTCGGTCGGACCGGGTACGCCGGATGACGCGGTGCTGCTCACGGCGGGAACCGTACCCGCTGGCCGGCGTCAGTCCACGGGCCGCACGGCGACACCCGCATCGGCCAGATGAGCCTTGGCTGCGGCGACCGTGTGCTCGCCGAAGTGGAAGATCGACGCGGCCAGCACGGCATCGGCGCCTCCGCTGGTCGCCCCCTCCACGAGGTGGTCGAGACCACCGACACCGCCGCTGGCGATGAGCGGGATCCCGATGACGTCACCGATGGCGGCCAGCATTGCCACGTCGAACCCGTCGCGGGTGCCATCGCTGTCCATGGAGGTCTGCAGGATCTCGCCTGCGCCGAGCGCCTCGGCTCGGGCGGCCCAGTCGACGGCGTCGATGCCGGTCGGGGTCCGGCCTCCGTGGGTGAACACCTCGAAGCCACTCGGCACCGCATCGCTCCGACGGGCGTCGATGGCGACCACCACGCACTGGCTGCCGAATTCGGCTGCCAGTTCGCCGATCAGGGCCGGGCGGTCGACGGCAGCCGTGTTGACCGACACCTTGTCGGCACCGGCCCGCAGGATGCGCCGGGCGTCGTCGACCGAGCGGATGCCTCCACCCACGGTGAACGGGATGAAGACCTCCTCGGCGGTGTGCCGAACCATGTCGACGATGGTGTCACGGGCGTCCGACGAAGCCGTGATGTCGAGGAACACCAACTCGTCGGCCCCCTCCCGGTCGTAGCGTGCGGCCAGTTCGACGGGGTCGCCGGCGTCGCGCAGGCCGACGAAGTTGACCCCCTTGACGACCCGGCCGGCATCGACGTCGAGACAGGGGATGACACGGACGGTCCTCATCGGCCGGACAACCGTTCCACGGCATCGGCCAGGTCGACCGTGCCCTCGTACAGCGCCCGGCCCAGGATGGCGCCCGCCAGCCGGCGGCCGGCTCCTTCGAGGGCCGCCAGGGTGTCCAGGTGGGCGTCGGTCCCCACCCCGCCGGAAGCGACGATGTCGACCGACGTGGCGGCCAACGCCCCGGCCAGGCCGTGGACGTCGGGGCCTTCGAGGGTGCCGTCCCGCTCGATCTGGGTGATCACGAAGGCGTCGGCCCCTGACGCCGAGAACTGCACCAATGCCTCGTCCAGGTGCAGGCCGGTGCCTTCGGTCCAGCCGTGGACCGCCACCTCGCGGCCCCTGACGTCGAGCCCGACGGCAACCCGGCCCACCTCGGCGACCTCGGCGACCAGCTCGGGATGCTCGACGGCCGCCGTGCCCATCACCACCCGGGTCACCCCCGAGTCGAACAGAGAACGGGCGTCGTCGACGGTCCGCACACCACCACCGCTCTGGACCGGCACGGACACTGCGGCGGCGATGGCGGCCACCGCCGCCCGGTTGGCCGGATCGCCGGTGCGGGCGGCATCCAGGTCGACGACGTGTACCCACGGGGCACCGGCCGCCTCGAAGGCCAGTGCTTGGGCGACCGGATCATCGCCGTAGACGGTCTCCCGGTTGTAGTCGCCCTTGAGCAAACGCACGCACCGTCCTCCACGGAGATCGATGGCCGGGTACAGATCGAGCGTCGGAGCGGTCACGACGGTGCACCGATCATGGCGGTGAGGTTGCCGAGGATCGTCAGGCCGACGTCACCCGACTTCTCGGGATGGAACTGGGTGGCCGCCAGCGTGCCCCGGGCGACGGCGGCGTTCACGGTGCCTCCGTACTCACAGGTGGCGACGGTGTCGGGGCCGACGAGCGCCGCATAGGTATGCACGAAATACACCCATGGTTCGGCGGGCAGGCCGCTGAACATCGGGTGATCGGCACCGTCCAGCCGGTTCCACTGCATCTGCGGCCGCTTCACGGTGTCGGGGAGGGCCCGCACCGTGCCGGGCAGGACACCGAGTCCCCGGCTTCCGGGCGACTCCTCGCTGGCCTCGTACAGCAGTTGCATGCCGACGCAGATACCCAGGAACGGGCGGCCCCCGCTGAGGGCGTCGGTCGCCGCATCGGCCGCTACCCCGTCGAGGCCCGCACCGGCCAGCGCCTCGCGGCACCGGCCGAAGGCGCCGACGCCCGGCAGCACCACGGCGTCGGCGTCGGCGATCAGACCCCGGTCGGCGGTCAACCGGGCATCGGCGCCGACCCGCTCCAACGCCTTTTGCGCCGAGCGCAGGTTGCCGATGCCGTAGTCCAGGACGGCCACCAGGGGACGAGACCCCTCGGCTGGCGTCACAAGGTTCCCTTGGTGGACGGAATGCCGCCACCGTCGACGCGTACCGCGTCGCGCAAGGCGCGGGCCACAGCCTTGAAACCGGCCTCGATGATGTGATGGGTGTTCTTGCCGCGGAGCGATACCAGATGCATGGTTATGCGCGCGCCGACGGCGAAGGCCCGCCAGAACTCCTCGACCAACTGCGGATCGAACGGCGGATCGCCGAGGATCTTCTGGCCGGGGAAGTCGACGTCATGGTGGAGGTACGGCCGGCCGGAGAGGTCGATGGCGACCGAGACCAACGCCTCGTCGAGCGGCACGTCGATCGAGGCGAACCGCCGGATGCCGGCCTTGTCACCCAGCGCGTCGAGGAACGCCTCACCCAGTGCGATGCCGACGTCCTCGACCGTGTGGTGGGCGTCGATCTCGAGATCGCCCGTGCAGGCCACGGTCAGACCGAAACCACCGTGGCGGCCCAGTTGGTCGAGCATGTGGTCGAAGAACGGGATGCCGGTCGACGTCGACACCGCGCCGCCGTCGAGGTCGATCTCGACCTCCACCGACGTCTCCGCCGTGGCACGCCGACGGCTGCCGACCCGTGTTCCGGTCATGACAACACCTCCCGGAGGGCCGCCAGGAAGCGGTCGTCCTCCTCTCTGGTTCCGATGGTGACCCGGAGACAGCCGTCGAGGCCCTCCCAGGTGGAACAATTGCGCACCAGCACCGACCGGTCGACCAGGGCCTGCCACACCGTCTGGCCATCCGCCGTCTCGGGCCGGAACAGGATGAAGTTGGCCGCTGACGGCCAGACGGTCACCGGTAGATCGGCCAGAGCGCCGGCCAGCCGCTCCCGCTCGGCGACGAGGTCGGCGACACGGTCCTGCATCGCCGCTTCGTGCCGCAGGGCCAGACAGCCCGCGGCCTGGGTGATGGCGTCGAGATGGTACGGCAGGGCGACCTTCGCCAACTCGGCGATGCACCACGATGGGCCGAGCAGGTAGCCGAGTCGCAGCCCGGCCATCGCCCACGTCTTGGAGAACGTTCGGCTCACGACGAGCGCCCGATCCTCGGCCAGGAGTGCGACCGCGCTCCTCGGCGCGAACTGGCCGTAGGCCTCGTCGACGACGAGCAGGCCCCGGCCGGCGAGCGCCTCCAGGGCTGCGGGCACCATGCCCTCGGCATCGATGGTGCCGGTCGGGTTGTTGGGCGAGCAGAGGAAGACCACGTCGGGGCGGGTCCGGTCGATCAGCTCGGTGACCGTCGCCGGAGCGAGGCTGAAGTCGGCACCCCGGGATCCGGCGACCACCTCGGTGCCGGTAGTCCGGGCGATCTGGGCATGCATGGCGTAGGTCGGCTCGAACACCGCGGCGCGGCGTCCCGGTCCGCCGTACGCCAGGAGGACCGACTGGAGGACCTCGTTCGACCCGTTGGCCGCGAACACCTGGTTGGGGTCGACGCCGTGGAGTTCGGCCAACGCGGCGCGCAGTTGCCCGGCGTCCCGGTCGGGGTAACGGTGGACGTCGATGGTCCGGATGGCGTCCGCCAGCTCGTCGAGCATCTGGCCGGGAGGGCCGACCGGCGACTCGTTGGTGTTGAGCCGGACCGACACGTCGACCTGCGGCGAGTGGTAGCCGCTGAGGGCCATGAGATCGGAGCGGGGCGACGGGCGATCAGGCATCGGCGGCTTCCCCGCGGCGGAGACGGATGGACTCGGCATGGGCGTCGAGTCCTTCAGCGACCGCCAGCGTCTCGACGTACGGTCCGAGGCGCTCGATGGCCTCCCGGTCGGCGGTGACGATGTGGACGTCCTTGGTGAAATCGGCCACCGTGAGCGCTCCGGAGAAGCGTGCCGTTCCCGCGGTGGGAAGCACGTGGCTGGGTCCGGCGATGTAGTCGCCGAGCGACGCCGGTGACCAGGGGCCACAGAACACCGCACCGGCGTGTCTGACCTGATCGGCGAGGCGATCGGCGTCGGCCACCATCAGCTGCAGGTGCTCGGGGGCGATGGTGTCGGCCACCGCCAGCGCCTGTACCGGACCGTCGACGAGCACCGAGTAGCCAGCCACGGCAAGGGTCGACTCGATCTCGGTCCGCCGGGGGGCATCGGCCAGCAGGGCGGCCATGGCCGTGTCGACGGCGTCGGCCACCTCGTCGTCCCAGGTCACCAGCCAGGCCAGACCGTCGGGACCGTGCTCGGCCTGCACGATCACGTCGATGGCAGCCAACTCGGGTGGGGCGGTCCGATCGGCGACGACGACGACCTCGGAGGGCCCCGCGAATGCCGACGGAACCCCAACCAGGCCGGCGACCTCGCGTTTGGCGAGGGCCACGAACACGTTGCCGGGGCCGACGACCACGTCGACGGCCGGCACCGATGCCGTGCCGTACGCCATGGCGGCTATCGCCTGCGCGCCTCCGACCGGGTGGACCACGTCGACGCCGGCAACCGCCGCGGCCGCCAGGGTCACGTCGGCCACCCGTCCGTCGGGGCCGGGGGGCACGCACACCACGACCTCGGCGACGCCGGCCACCCGGGCCGGGACCGCGGTCATCAACACCGTGGACGGGTAGGCGGCCCGGCCGCCGGGGACGTAGCAGCCCGCCCGGTCGACGGGTCGAGCCACGGAGCGCACCCGCAGGCCGCCTTCGTCGGTGCAATGCTCGGGACGCCGTTGCCCCTCGTGGTACCGGCGGATGTTGTCGGCCGCCGCCTGGAGCGCCGCGGCCAGGTCCGGGGTGATGCGTTCGAGCGCAGCGCCAAGCTCATCGGGGCCGATGGCCAGCACCGCGGGACGCTGGCCATCGAACCGCTCGGTCAGGTCCGCGAGGGCCTCGTCTCCCCGCTGGCGGACGTCGGCCAGGATCTCGCGCACGGCCTCCCGGGGGCCGTCGCCGTCGAACGAGGGACGCGGGAGCGACGCCGCCAGGTCGGCGGTCGATCCGCGGAGGTCGAGTCGGGTGAGCACCTCGCCACGCTAGCGGCCGTCCGTCCGGGGATCGGACCCCGTTTCCCCATGTCGCCCCGGCGCGCTACAACGTCTGCCGTGGAAGCTGCCGACCATGCACCCTCACCGGGCGAACTGTCCTCGCTGGCCCGACAGTTGGCCGACCTGGCCGACCGGGTGGCGGTCCTCGTCCAGGCCGGGGACGCCGAATCGGATGCGGCCGTGGGAAGTCTGGTGGAGGTCGAACGGCACCTGCAGGGTGCACGGCGCGAGCTCGACCGTCTGGCCCGTCGCCGACGATGAGCACCTTCGCTGACCGGGCTCGCTGACCGATCCCAGGTCCGACCGGGCCCAAAATGGCGCTCGGCGCCCCGAAGGGCGCCGAGCGGGCGAGGTGGGTGGCGGGAACCCTAGCCTCGCGGCCGGGTGGCGGGACCCGGCAGCGCTGAGGGTAGTACAGGATCGTACGGATGGAAAGGCCCTGTCAGGAAATTCTTTTCCACAGGGTGGCGGTCCGTGCACCCCACTGCCCCCGGGTCGGCAAGGCCTGCGGTGCTCACACCTCGGACGACGGGCAGAAATCCGCGAGGACGCATTCCTCGCACCTCGGTCGACGGCTGGGACACACCCGCCGACCATGCAGGATCAGCCGCAGGCTGAACAGGCCCCGTTCGGCCGCCGGGATCATCGGGTTGAGGACGTGCTCCACCTTGACCGGATCGGTTTCGTCGGTGAGTGACAGGCGCCGGGACAGGCGCCCAACGTGTGTGTCGACCGGCAGCCCCGGCAGGTCGAGGGCGACGCTGCGCACCACGTTGGCGGTCTTGCGCCCCACGCCGGGCAGCGAGGTCAGGTCGGCCATGGCGCCGGGAACCTCGCTGTCGTAGACCTCGACCAGTCGCTGGGCCATGCCGAGCAGGCTCCGGGCCTTGCTGGCGTAGAAGCCGGTGGACCGCACCACCTCCTCCAATTCGGCGGGTACCGCCCCGGCCAGCGCCTCGGGGGTGGGATACCGGGCGAACAGTTCGGGGGTGACCATGTTGACCCGCTTGTCGGTGCATTGCGCCGACAGGATGGTGGCCGCCAGGAGCTCGAACGGGTTGCGGTGGTCGAGCTCGCATTCCGCCCCCGGGTACTCGTGCCCGAGCCGCTCGTGGGTCACCCGGGCCCGTCCGGCAGGGGAACGTGGGCGTGCCATGGGGGTGACGGTAGCGGAGGGCTGCCCCCACCCGGCGGTAGCCTCGCCCCCCATGGACCCCGAGGAGCCGGCCCCGACGCCGATGACCATCTCGGACGGCACCGACACCGTCACCCTGACCCCCGGCCGGAACGGCTGGACGGTCACCCTCGACGTCCCGAGCGGCGCCGACGAGGCCAGGCAGCGCATGCTCGAGGCCGCCGGGCAGGCCCTGGCCCTCAACGGCGGCGGACGCCTCGAGTACTGGATCGACCCGGTCACCGACAACTGCGACCGGGTTCCGCTGTCGGCCGGCTACACGCCGTTCCGTGACCTGTGCCGTCTGGAGCGACCTCTCCCGGCCCTCCCGAGCGACCTCACCACCCGTGCGTTCACCCTCGACGACGCCGACGCCTTCCTGGACGTCAACAACCGGGCGTTCGCCTGGCATCCCGAGCAGCGCGACCAAACCCTGGCCGACCTCGAGGCCCGGATGGCCGAGCCGTGGTTCGACGCCGACGGCTTCCGGATCTGGGACCACGAGGGTGCGGTCGGCGGCTTCTGCTGGACCAAGGTGCATGCCGGCGAGTCCCCGCCGGTCGGCGAGATCTACGTGATCGCCGTCGACCCCGAACTCCACGGCCAAGGCCTGGGCAGGCGCCTGACACTCGCCGGGCTGGAGTGGCTGTCGGCGGCCGGCCTGCGGCACGCCATGCTCTACGTCGAGTCCGACAACCGCCCAGCCAACCGGGTGTACGACGCCCTCGGCTTCGAGCGGGCCTCGACGGGTCGGGCCTACCAGCGCACCGTCCGGTGACCGGCGACAGCCCTTCGGGGCGACTGCCCGTCACACGCTACGACCACGACCGCGACGGCCTGGCCGCCCTGCTCGAGGACCAACCCGGCTATCGGGTCGACCAACTGTGGCAGGGCCTCTACCGGGACCTCGCCGATCCAGCCGACATCACGACCCTGCCGGCCGCATTGCGTCAGCGCTTGGCCGACTCCCTGCCGGCCGGGCTGACCGAGGACACCCGTTCGGTCGGCGACGGCGGCGAAACCATCAAGTGGCTCTGGCGGCTCGGCGACGGATCGCTCATCGAGACCGTGCTCATGCACTACGACGAACGGTCCACGGTCTGCGTCAGCACCCAGGCGGGCTGTGCGATGGCGTGCGGTTTCTGCGCCACCGGACAGATGGGGTTCGACCGTCATCTCGGTATCGGCGAGATCGTCGAACAGGTCGTGCGGGCTCAACGCGAGGCCGGCGAGCGCCGGGTCTCCAACGTGGTGTTCATGGGCATGGGTGAGCCGCTGGCCAACTTCGACCGGACCTGGGCCGCGGTGGAGCGCCTCCACGGGGGCCTGGGCCTGTCGGCCCGCCATCTCACCATCTCCACCGTCGGCCTGGTTCCCGGCATCCTCCGGCTGGCCGATGCGCCGCTCCCGGTCAACCTGGCCGTATCCCTCCATGCCGCCGACGACGAGCTGCGCGACGAGCTGGTGCCGATCAACCGCCGCTGGCCGCTGGCCCAGTTGGCCGACGCCTGCCGGACCCATGTGGAGCGCACCGGACGACGGCTCTCGTTCGAATGGGCCTTGATCCACGACGTCAACGATCGGAGTGAGGACGCCGAGCGCCTGGCCGCCCTGGCCCGCTCGCTGGGCGCCCACGTCAACCTGATCCCGCTGAACCCCACTCCGGGATGGCCCACCAGAGGGTCGAGCCCCGAGCGGGTCCGGATGTTCGCTTCCCGGCTGCGGGACCAGGGGGCCAACGTCACCGTCCGTCACACTCGGGGCACCGAGATCGACGCAGCGTGCGGCCAGCTTCGAGCCGACCGTGCCACCGGGTCGGATCCGGTCACCCTCCGGCCGCCACGACGGCGGGATGTCGGCTCGACGGTGCCAGACTGACCCGATGGAGACCCGTCGGTGGGTGAACCGCTACCAGCCCCAGACCCTGTTCTCAGGGACCGTGCTGTTGTACCTGGAGGGGCTGTTCAACCTGGTGCGAGGCGATGAGGTCCTCCTGGCCCTCGGGGTGGTGATGTTCCCGGCCGCATATCTGATCGCCAACGACAAGCGCATCGGCTGGCGGCTCGGTCTGGCGACGGCCTCCCTGGCGGTGATCGTCCGGATCCTGCGCTACGGGATCAGCACCGTGGGCCTGATCTCCCTGCTGTTCCCCGTGGCCCTGGTGGCCCTGCTCGCCCATCCGGCGAGCCGGGAGCACCAGCGCATCTGGTTCGATTGAGTTGGCGGCTGATCCGGTGAGCGGCGACGAACTTCCTCGAGGCAGCGAGAAGACGGCTGCCGTCCGGTCGATGTTCGACCGGATCGCCCCGAGGTACGACCTCGTGAACCGGATCATGACGTTCCGGCTGGACGTGCGCTGGCGTCGACGCACCGTACGTGATCTGGGGCTACCCGCCGGGTCGACGGTGCTGGACCTGGCGTGCGGGACGGGAGACCTGTGCCGTGACCTGCATCGTGCGGGTCTGCACCCGGTGGGGATGGACCTGTCGTGGGGAATGCTGGCCGCCGCCCGGACCGATGCCCCGCTGTCGCATGCCGATGCATTGCGGCTGCCGGTCGCCGCCGGCGCGGTCGACGGGGTGACGTGCGGGTTCGCGCTCCGAAACTTCGAGGCGCTGGACCCGTTCTTCGCCGAGATCGCCGGAGCGTTGCGACCGGGTGGGCGGATCGCCTTGCTGGAGGTCGACCAGCCGGCCAATCCGGTGCTGCGGACGGGCCATGCGGTGTATTTCGGCAGGGTCGTGCCGTTCATCGGCGGCCTGCTGTCGGACCGGGGTGCATACCGGTATCTGCCCCGGTCGGTGGCCTACCTGCCTGCGGAGGACGATCTGCTCGACCGGATCGCCGGTGCCGGCTTCACCGACGTGCGCAAGACCCGGCTGTCGGGCGGCATCGCCCAGCTCCTCACCGCCACCCGCACCTGACTTCGGGATTTGGGGACAGACCCCAGATCCGGAAGTTCAGGCGGAGAGGGCGAGGCCGGCCGCCAGGGTGACGCCAGCGACCAGCTGGACCCGGGCGGTCATGGCCAGGACCGGAATGAGGGCCTGCCCCTCGGCACCACCCAAGACACGACGCACCGCCGGACCCGCCACCCCGCCGGCCAGCAGCACGAGCAGCGCCCATCGCCGCTGGAACGCACACAACGACGCCACGACCAGTCCACCGTCGACCAGCACGACGTACAGCAGACGGCTCGACCGGTCACCCATCCGAACGGCCAACGTGCGTTTGCCGGACGCCTCGTCACCGACCCGGTCCCTCAAGTTGTTCACGACCAACAATGCGCACGCCAGAAGGCCCACCGCGACGCCAGCCAGCACAGCCACCCCGGTTATCTCACGGGCGTGCACGTATGCGCTGCCCACCGTCGCCACCAGACCGAAGAACACGAACACCGCCACCTCACCCAACCCCAGATACCCGTACGGGCGGGTGCCGCCCGTGTAGTACCAGCCGGCGGCGATGGCAGCGACCCCCACCACCAGCAGCCACGGCGCCACCACCACGGCCAGCACCGCCCCCACTGCCCCTGCCACACCGAACGCCACCACCACCGCCCGTCGCACCTCGACGGCCGAGGCCAGCCCTCCGCCCACCAGGCGGGTCGGCCCGATCCGCTGCGGGCCATCGGTCCCCCGCACCCCGTCGGCCAAATCGTTCGCATAGTTGGTCCCCACCTGGAGGGCCAGGGCCACCACCATTGCCGCCACAGCCCGCCACCACACGACGCCCGAGCCGGCAGCCGCTGCGGTTCCCACCATCACCGGCACGATCGCCGCGGGCAGGGTGCGGAGGCGGGCGCCCAGAATCCATCGATGCATCGTCGAAGTCTGCCATCGCCGGGCGTCGGGGCCGCTCACCGGCCCTGGCTAGGGTCGCCCAACGTGAACCGGCTTGCCGACGAAACCAGCCCGTACCTCCGTCAGCATGCTGACAATCCGGTCGACTGGTGGGCCTGGGGGGACGAGGCCTTCGCCCGGGCCCGCCAGCTGGATCGCCCGATCCTGCTCTCCGTCGGATACTCGGCCTGCCACTGGTGCCACGTCATGGCCCACGAATCCTTCGACGATCCCGACATCGCGGCGACCATGAACGCGAGCTTCGTCAACGTGAAGGTCGACCGCGAGGAACGCCCCGACGTCGACGCCATCTACATGGACGCCGTCACCGCCCTCACCGGTCGGGGCGGCTGGCCCATGACCGTGTTCTGCCATCCCGATGGCCGCCCGTTCCACGGCGGCACCTACTGGCCGAACCGGCCCCGGGGCGGCATGCCGTCGTTCCCCCAGGTCCTCGAGGCCGTCACCGCCGCTTGGAACGACCGCCGGGGCGATCTCGACGGCATGGCGCAGCAACTGCTCGGGCACATGGCCCGATTCGCCCGCATCGACCCCGACGACCTGCCGCCCGCCGAGGTCACCGCGACGGCCGTCGACCACCTGGTGGCCCAGCACGACCCCGAGTGGGGCGGGTTCGGCCAGGCCCCCAAGTTCCCGCAGGCCATGAGCCTCGACTTCCTGGTCGGACGCCTCACCCACTCGCCGTCACCCGAGGCTGCGGCCGTCGTCACCACGTCCCTCGACGCCATGGCCTCCGGCGGCATGGCCGACCACCTCGGCGGCGGGTTCGCCCGCTACTCGGTCGACGAGCGGTGGCTGGTCCCCCACTTCGAGAAGATGCTCTACGACAACGCACTGCTGGCCCGGGTGTACCTGCACGGCTGGCAGGTCCTCGGCAACGAGCGCTGGCGGCAGGTCGCCGAGGAGGCCATCGACTACGTGCTGCGCGACCTCATCCTGCCCGACGGCGGATTCGCCTCAGCCGAGGACGCCGACTCCGAAGGGGCGGAAGGCACCTTCTACGTCTGGTCACTCGACGAACTCCGGGCCGTGTGCGGCGACGACGCCGACGCGGCCGTCGCCTGGTACGGGGTCACCGCAGACGGCAACTTCGAAGGCGCGAACATCCTCCACCGCCCGGTCCGGGGCGACCTGGGCCGCCCTGCCGATGTCGAGCGGGCCCGGCTGGCGCTCCTGGCCCGTCGTTCCGAACGGGTCCGGCCGGGACTCGACGACAAGGTGCTGACCGAGTGGAACGGCCTGATGCTCGCCACGCTGGCCGAAGCGGCAGCCGTGCTGGGACGGGACGACTGGCTGGCCGCCGCCCGCCACAACGCCGACTTCCTGTGCGCCAACCTTCGGCGCAGCGACGGGCGGTGGCTGCGCTCCTGGCAGGCCGACGGCGGCGCCCGACTTCTCGGATACGCCGCCGACCACGCTTCCATGGTCGACGCCTTCACCCGGCTGGCCGAGGCCGCCGGCGAGGCCCGTTGGATCACTGAAGCCGTGAGCGCCGCCGATGTCCTCATCGACCAGTTCACCGATGCCCAGCGGGGCGGCTTCTTCACCACCGGTGACGACGCCCCGGCCCTCGTCACCCGCCCCAAGGACGTGCTCGACAACGCCCAGCCCTCGGCGAACAGCCTGGCCGCCCTGGCCCTGTTGCGACTGGCTGCGCTCACCGGCGACGGCCGCTACGCCGACGCCGCTGAAGGGGCGCTGCGCCTCGTCGGGCCGCTGGTGGCCGACCACCCGACAGCGTTCGGCCACCTGCTGCCCGCCATCGATCTCCTCCACCGGGGCAGCACCGAGGTCGTGGTGACCGGGCAGCGTCCCGACCTGGTCGCCGCTGTCCGGGCCGCCCACCGCCCGACGACGGTCCTGGCGTGGGGTGAGCCCTGGCCCGGCCCCCTGTGGGACGGCCGCCACCCGGACCTGGCCTACGTGTGCACAGACTTCGCCTGTCGGGCGCCGGTGGAGACCGCCGACAAGTTGACGACCGAACTGACGCTCTGACACTCAGGGCCCGACTGCCGGCACCCACGTGGTAGACCACCTCGGATGGCGACGGTGCGCACGACGGACTGCGGGGCGACGAAGACCGTGCCCACCGGGCGGCCGGCCCGGTGACCACGGCACCGCTGGCCGCCGGGTCGGTTTCGCTGCGCCTCTACCCGCACGACCTGACGCCGATCCGGCAACTGGATGTCATGCGCCGTCAGGCCCGTCGTGCGGTCGACGTTGGCTACGACGGCGTGATGATTGCCGAACACCACGCCGGCTTCCCCGGCTATGTCCCCAACCCGGTCCAAGTGGCCGGGATGCTGCTGGACGCCATGCCCGGCGGGTGGGCGGCCCCCTGCCCGATGCTGCTGCCGCTCAAGCCCTACGCCCTCATCGTCGAGGATCTGGCCTGGTTGTCGGCCGCGTATCCCGGCCGGGTCGGCGTCGGTTTCGCCGCCGGGGCTCTTCCCGTGGACTTCGAGGTGGCTGGCGTCCCGTTCGACGAGATCGTCGAACGGTTCACGGCCGCACTCCCGTTGGCTGTGGCCGCGCTCCGTGGTGACGCGGCAGAGCCACTCAGCGGCGACCGTGCCGTCCAGCGCCTCGCCGACGATCCGATTCCGGTCGTGGTCGCCGCCCAGAGTGCGGCGGCGTGCCGTCGTGCCGCTGCGCTGGGTTGCGGTGTGCTCTACGACAGCCTCCACGGGCCCGATGTCGTCGCTGGCCTTGGCCGCGCCCACCGTGATGCCGGCGCAGCGGACAGCCGGGTGTTGATCCGGCGAGTGTGGATCGGCGATCCCCCCGCCGCGGACATGGCCGCCCAGATGGAGCACTACCGCAGCTACGCCCGAGAGGAGGTGAGCCGCAATTGGCCAGAGGAGTCGCTGGTCCATGGCCCGTCCCCCGAAGCGGCGGCCGACGCTCTGCTGGCCGTTCTCGAAGCCGCCGACTGCGACACCGTGAACGTCCGGGTCCATGTGCGGGGGCTCGACCCCGAGCAGGTCGACCGGCAACTCGACCTCCACGCGGCCGGTTTCGTGGACCGGGTCCGGAGCGGTCTCGCCGGAGGACGCTAGGCGCCCACGGCGTCGTCGGTCAGGCCGCCTTCTCGAGGATGTGGATGCCGCAGGCCGAGCCGAGGCCGATGACGTGGGTCAGGCCGACCTTGGCCTTCTTGATCTGCCGGTCGCCGGCCTCGCCCCGTAGGTGGGTGGCCACCTCGTAGACGTTGGCCACGCCAGTGGCGCCGATGGGATGCCCCTTCGAGATCAGCCCGCCCGACACGTTGACCGGAGTACGACCGTCCCGGAACGGGGCCCCGGAGTCGATGAAGTCGCCGGCCCCACCGCGCTCGCACAACCCCAGGTTGTCGTAGTGGATGAGCTCGGCGGTGGCGAAGCAGTCGTGGAGCTCCACGAGGTCGAGATCCTCGGGACCGACGCCGGCCACCTCGTAGGCCTGGGCGGCGGCGTTGCGGGTCAGGGTGTTGACATCAGGCTGGACCTGCCCGCTCTCGACGTACGGGTCGGTGGTCAGCACGGACGCCGAGATCTTGATGGCCCGCTTCTGGACGTTCTTGGGCATCGAGCGCAGGCGCTCCTCGGAGACCAGCACGGCGGCCGCTGCTCCGTCACCGGTCGGGCAGCACATGAGCAGCGTGTTGGGGTAGCTCTGGACCGGCGATCCCATGATCGCCTCCATGGAGAACTCCTTGCGGTACTGGGCCAGCGGGTTCAGGGTCGAATGCAGGTGGTTCTTGTACGCCACCCGGGCGAACTGCTCGAACCCCACGCCGTCGTGGTTGTAGGCGTATTCCATCCCGGCCTGGGCGAAGACGCCGGGCATGGTCTCGGTGCCGAGGATCCCGTCGACGCTCATCACCGCGCCGAAACGCCCCTCGGGTTCGTAGACGTTGGTCGACGCCTTGGCCCCGCCCCGGAGCAGGCCCATCTTGCCCATCTGCTCGACACCGACGGCGAGACCCATGTCGGCTTCGCCGGCCTTGATGGCCATGTAGACGACCCGCAGCGCGGTGGCGCCGGTGGCACAGGCGTTGGTCACGTTGTACAGCGGGATGCCGGTCTGGCCGATCTGCTTCTGGATGCGCTGTCCCAGACCGTTGGGCTGGAAGAGGCAGCCGCAGGCCATGACGCCCATGTCGTGGATCGTCACCTTGCCGTCGGCCAGGGCGTCGAAGCACGCCGTGGATGCCAGGTCCACCGCATCCTGTTCGGGGTAGCGGCCGAACTTCGTCATGCTCGTACCGAGAATCCACACTGCGTCGCCGCTCATGTCGGTCGTCTCCTGCCTTGTACTGGGTGGGTTGCTGGGTGGGCTGCTGGGGGGCCGAGGGCCGGGTTCAGACCGCGGCGTAGCCGAAGGCCACGCACTCGGTGCCTTCGTCGTCGGTGCCGCACACATAGGTGGTGAGCCGCAGCTTCATGCCGAGGGTGGCGTCCATCGGGTCGTCGAGGCCGACGACGTTGGAGCGCACCGACGTGCCGTCGTCGGTCTCGACGATGGCCGACACGTACGGCACGGGCAGGCCGGGGGCCGCCCGGTGGACGACACTGAACGACTTGAGGGTCGCCCGGTTCGAGACCCGGGCGCCGACGAACTCGCGTCGGCCGCACGAGGCACAGGCGTTGCGGCGGTCGAAGTAGCGGGCACCGCAGTGGGTGCACTCGTTGGCCCGCAGGTACGGGCGCGCCCCGCCCCGCAGGTAGTCGACGATGGGCACGCTCTTCGGGGACTTGGACGGCATCGGGCCTCCGCAGGCAAGGTCGAAGCGGGTCGAACGGAGCCGATCCTACTTTCCGGCCGATCCCCGCTCCGCATCGGCCCACCGGCCCCGATGCACCACCTCGTCCAACGGCCGGCGCTTCCGGGCCGTCGAGGCACTGGGCCGGCCGTCGTCTGCGGCCCAGCCGACGGCGATCGTGCCGATGGCCCGACAGCCGTCCGGAACGCCGAAGCGGGCCGCCACCTGAGGTTCATGGTCGAACTGGCCGAACACGCAGCACGCCAGGCCGGCATCCACGACGAGCAGTTGGAGTGCCATGGCGGCGAACGAGGCGTCGACCAGCCAGTACGGCACTGGCCAGGAATCGGCGTCTCCACCCAGCCCCGCCGCCGCCTTGTCGGGTTCGGCGTAGCGGTCGAGGTAGCGGTCCGGCACCCCGTAGGGCACGACGAGGGCCGGTGCGTGGAGCAGACCCGGCCACGGGAACGCGGCACGGCGCTCGTCGGGGAGGGTCACCGACCAGTAGGCCTCGACGGCGTCCGGGGTATCCAGCACCAGGAACTCGACCCCCTGGGCGTTGCCGGCCGTCGGGGTACGGCGGGCCCGGTCGAGCAGGTCGTCGAGCTGGCCGGCAGGCAGCGGGTCGGTGGAGAAGCTCCGACAGCTGCGCCGGGCGGCGAGGGCCGCCGCGACCCCGCCGAACCGTTGGTGGGGATCGACCACCGGCCGGATCAGAGGAGCTTCTCGAGATCCTCGGTCATGGCCCAACCCCATGCCACCACCACATCGCCCCGGTCGGCATCAAGGTCGGCGAAGAACGCCGCCATCTCAGCATCGGTCGACCCGGGCTTGAGGGAGGCGTGGTCGAACACACACGGCTGGGCACCGGTGCCGGTCGCCACGAAGGAGCGCTCGTCGTAGGAAAGTGCGGACATGCCGTACCGCTTGACGAAACGGCGTCCCCATGCCCGTTCTTCGCCCGAAGCCCGGTGTCCAGGTCGCGGCACGAGGTCGGTCAGGGCCCGATAGGCCTCGAGGGCCTCGACATCGGTGAACCGGGTGCCGATCACGACGTCCTCGTCGGGGAATGCCAGCACGGCCCGCCGCAGGATCTCGGTCATGACGGCCCGCAGGACGGTGTCGCGCTTCGAGGTGCGCCGGATGGAGCCAAGGCCGATGATGACGCTGGGCGTGCCACCGATACGTTCGAGCGTGCAGAAGGCGAAGCCCTTCAGGCGGCCGGCCTCGCGGGCCGTGGTGGCCAGCACCCACTCTTCGGTCTGCTTGGACAGCAGGCCGATGCCGAACGGGTTCGAGGTCTCGGCGCACAGGTCGGCCATCTCCTCGATCTCGGCGTCGCCGAGCATCGAACAGTCCTTGGTCTCCACCTCGATCGCCATCGACTGCGAACCTCCGGCCATGACCCATGTCGCGGCCCATCGTCCCTGCTGGTGTCCCGTCCGACAGCGGTACAGCGCCCCCGGACCGATCGAACCCCGTCAGACGAGCATCAGGGGCGGTGTCGACCGCTCTCCAGCCTGCCGTGTGTGCCGGTCGATACCAACCCAGGGCCGGTCGTCGCGGCGGCTCAGCCGGGTACGACGGCGTCGGCACCCAGCAGGACCCTGAGCTCGGCCACGAGGCCGCTCGCCGGATCGACCGAATAGTCGTCGGGCAGCCGCAGGATCTGACGGTCGCCGAGGTGCAGGAACACCTCGGAGTCCCCGGGATGAGCGGACAGCAACGCCTTGAGCTCGTCGATCGTCGTCTCTCGCACCGCCTCGATCGGCAGCCGGACCCTGACCGGGCGGGCTTCGGCGATCCCGGCGGTCTCGAACACCTCGACGTCCTGACAGATGAGTTTGGGGACGTCATCGCGGCCGTCGAGGCGGCCCCGCACCAGCACGATCCGGTCGTCTTCGAGCTTGTGCCCGTGTTCGGTCATGGTCCGGGGGAAGACCATCACCTCCACGGTGCCGCCCAGGTCCTCGAGTTCGAACACGGCCATGAGGTCGCCACGCCGGGTCCACTTCTTGGCCAGGTTGGTGACGACCCCCCCGACGGTGGCGAACGCCCCGTCCTCTGCCTCGAGCAGTTCGGGGATGCCGGCGTCGGCACGCCGCCGGAGGGCCGCCTCATACCCCATGAGGGGGTGGTCCGAGATGTAGAGGCCCAGCATCTCCTTTTCGAAGGCCAGCCGGGTGGTCTTGTCGAATTCGGTGTCGGCGATGCTGGCCCGCTCGTCGAACGACGGGCCCCCTTCGGCCTCACCGAACAGGGACATGACGCCCATGTCGTGCTCACGCCGCCGGGCCAGGGTGTGGTCGATGATCTGCTCGTGGACGAACAACAGCCCTTGGCGGGGGTGGCCCATGCTGTCGAACGCTCCGGCTTTGATGAGCGACTCGACGGTGCGCTTGTTCAACACGCTGGTGTCGCAACGTTCGACGAAGTCGTAGAAGTCGGTGAAGGGGCCGTTGGCGTCGCGTTCGGCAAGGAGCACCTCGACCAGCCCCTCCCCCACGTTGCGCACCGCGGAGAGTCCGAACACGATTCGGCCCGGCGTCCCCGCGTCGGTCAGGTCAGGAACGGCGTGGAAGTCGCTGCGGGCCAGGTTGATGTCGGGCACCCCGACGTCGATGTGCAGGCTGCGGCACTCGTTGAGGTAGACGGCGGCTTTGTCGAGGTTCGACTTGACGCTGGTCAGCAGGGCGGCCAGGTACTCGACGGGGTAGTGGGCCTTGAGGTAGGCGATCTGGTAGGCGATGTAGCCGTAGCCGTACGAGTGGCTCTTGTTGAAGGCGTAGTCGGCGAACTGTTCGATGACGTCGAACAACTCCTCGCCCAGGGCACCGCCGTAGCCGGTGGCCTCGCAGCCGGCGACGAAGCCTTCCCGCTCCATCTGCATCATCTCGCGGATCTTCTTGCCGCAGGCCTTGCGCAGGTTGTCGGCCTGGGCGAGGGAATAACCCGCGAACTTCTGGGCCACCCGCATGACCGACTCCTGATAGATCATCAGCCCGTAGGTGTCGGCCAGGATCTCCTCTGCGTCGGGATGGAAGTACTTGACGGCCTGCCGGGAGTTCTTCCGGTCGGCGTAGTCGTTGTGCATGTTGGCGGCCATCGGGCCCGGCCGGTACAGCGCCACCAGCGCCGCCACGTCGTCAAAGCTGGTGGGGGCCAGGGACCGCATGAGGGCCCGCATCGGTCCCGATTCGAGCTGGAACACACCGATGGACTCGCCGGCCGACAGCAGCTGGTAGGTGGCGTCGTCGTCGAGCGGAACGGCGTCGATGTCGACGACCTCGCCCCGGGTGGCTTCGATCAGCCCCAACGTGTCGGTGATGACGTCCAGGTTCCGCAGGCCGAGGAAGTCCATCTTGAGCAGGCCCAGATCCTCGACGCCGTGCATCTCGTACTGGGTGACGACCGGGGCCTCCTCGGGGTCCTGGCCGGATTCCGGTTTGCGCTGGATGGGGAGGTAATCGGTCAGCGGTTCCTTGGTGATGACGACCGCCGCGGCGTGGATGCCGTCCTGGCGGCGCAGCCCTTCGAGACCCTTGGCAACATCGACGACCTGTTTGATGTCGCTGTCGGCGTTGTACATCTCGCGGAGTTCGGTGGCCATCTTGTAGCCGTCGCGGTGTTGGTCGGTCTCGTCGAGGCAGGCGGCCAGCGGGGTGTCCCGGCCCATGATGAGCGGCGGCATGGCCTTGGCCACCTTGTCGCCGAGGGCGTACGGATGACCCAACACCCGGGCGGCGTCGCGCACCGCGGCCCGGGCCTTGATCTGGGAGAAGGTGACGATCTGGGCCACGTGGTCGCGGCCGTAGGTGTCGGCGGCATACCGGATCATCTCGTCGCGGTGGCGCGAGTCGAAGTCCATGTCGATGTCGGGCATCGAGATACGGCTGGGGTTGAGGAACCGCTCGAACAGCAGGTCGTAGCGGATGGGGTCGAGGTCGGTGATCTGCAGGCAGTAGGCGACGGCACATCCGGCGGCGCTCCCCCGCCCGGGGCCGACCCGGATCCCGTGTTCCCGGGCGTACCGGATGAGGTCCCAGGTGATGAGGAAGTACGACGAGAAACCCATGTCCCGGATCACCCGCAGCTCGTAGGCCAGGCGCTCAACCACCTCGTCGGGGAGTTGCTCACCCCATCGCTGACGCGCCCCGGCAAAGCTGAGGTGCTCGAGGTAGTCGTCGTCGCCGTTGAACCCTTCCGGGATCGGGAAGTCGGGGAGTTGCGGGCTGCCGAACTCGATCTCGACATCGGCCCGCTCGGCGATCCACAAGGTGTTGTCGCACGCGTCGGGGACCTCGGCGAACAGGCTGCGCATCTCGCGGGCCGACTTCAGGTAGTGCTGATCGCCGGAGAACCGGAAGCGGTCGGGATCGCTCATCAAGGACCCGGTCTGGACGCAGAGGAGGGCGTCGTGACTGACGGCGTCGTGCTGGTGGGTGTAATGGCTGTCGTTGGTCGCCAGCAGCGGTGCGCCCAGTTCCTTGGCCAGGCGGATCAGTTGCGGGTTGGTGCGGTGCTGGTCGGGGATGCCGTGGTCCTGGAGTTCGACGAACAGGTTGTCGCGCCCGAAGATGTCCTGCAGCCGAGCCGCCTTGGTTCTGGCACCGTCGTAGTCGTCGGCCAGCAGCGACTGCAGTACGTGCCCGCCGAGGCATCCGGTGGTGGCGATGAGCCCTTCGCTGTGCTGTTCGAGGACCTCCCAGTCGACCCGCGGCTTGTAGTAGTAGCCCTCGAGGAACGCCCGGCTGGCCACCTGGATCAGGTTGCGGTATCCGGCCTGGCTCTCGGCCAGCAGCGTCAGGTGGTAGTAGAGCTTCCTCCCGCCCTCCGTCTCGCCTCCGGAGTCGTCCACCCGGCCCCGGCGCGACGGCCGTTCAGACCGGTGGTCGTGCGCCATGTAAGCCTCGGTCCCGAGAATGGGCTTGACCCCCTGGTCGCGGCACGCCCGGTAGAAGTCGAGGATCCCGTACATGTTGCCGTGGTCGGTGATGCCGATCGCCGGTTGGCCATCGGCCACCGCGGCGGCGACCACCTCATCGACACGCGCCGCCCCGTCGAGCATGGAGAACTCGGTGTGGACGTGGAGGTGGGTGAACGAGTCGGCCACGGAATCGCCGGATCAGAGGTATGTGCCGGGACGGGCGTCGGCGGACGGTCCGGCGGGCCCGGGCCCGATCTCGCCGCGGCGCATGCCGGCCAACTGCTGTTGGGCCGCCATCTGCTGGGCGAACAGCGTGGCCTGGATGCCCTGGATGAGCCCTTCCAGCCAACCCACCAGCTGGGCCTGGGCGATCTGGAGCTCCGCGGCGCTGGGCGAGCGGTCTTCAGCGAACGGCAGGGCGAGGCGGCTCAACTCGTCGCGCAGGTCCTCGGACAGCGCTGAACCGATTTCGGCGACCGACGTGTCGTAGATCTCCTTCAGACGGTCGCGGCTGGCCTCGTCGAGGGTGGCCGACCGGACCTCCTCCAGCAACTGCTTCATCATGGTCCCGACCCGCATCACCTTGGCCGGGTGCTCAATGCTCTCGTCGATGGCCTCGTCGTCGGCCCGGCCGGCCGGTTCGATCCCGGCTGGTATCACCTCGGGATGTTCGATCTCGGGCTGGTCGGCGGGGTGTTCGGCAGGCTGTGAATCCATCACGGCCGACTCTAGGCCGGGACTGCGACGCGCGGGGTCACGTGACGGCGGCCAGCGCGGGAACCAGCATCTCCTCGGCGGTCAGTGACCCGTGGCGGCCGATCAACTCGATCGACATGACCTCGGCCGGGTCGTTGAAACCGACGGGCTCCCGGGCCACGAGGGCCACGTCGCCGAGTCGGGCCCGGGCATCGGCCGTCACCGTCGGTCCGAACCATCCGGCGTGGATCGCCTCGTCGACGGTGGGGATCCAGGCCACGTCGTCGAACGCCTCGCGGCAGGCCGCCGCCAGGTCGTCGGCTGCACCGGGTCGGGCGTGCAGCCAGCGAAAGCGGGCTTCCCCGCTCTGGGAGTCGATGAGGCCGGTGATCTCCCCGGGGAGATCCAGCATCCGGTCCCCGACGTCCACTTGACCGTGATCGGCGGTGACGACGAGCGCCACCCCGGGACCAACCCGGGCGAGCAGCGCGTCGACCATCGCGTCGCAGGCGGCCAGCTCCTCGTCGTAGCGCTCACCGAGGCCGAACTCGTGGGCGGTCAGATCGACGGCGTCCCAGTACGCGTACACGAAGGGCTCACCGTCGCCGATGAGGCCCACCACCTCGTCGATCAGGCCGGCACGCCCGTCGTACCCGGTGAACCGGGTGTCCCGGAGATGGGCCTCGGTGAACCCGGAACCGGCGAAGACGCTCCTGGTGACGATCGGTGGCCACTGCCCACCGAACACCGTGCACGGCTGGAACACCCGGGGATCGATCCGCCGGCGGGCATCACCGCTGCCGGTGGACCATCGCAAGGCGTTGAGGATCCCGTCGTCGACGGCGATGCGGTAGCCGACGACCCCGTGCTCGCCGGGCGTCACCCCGGTCGAGATCGAGGTGAGGGCGGCAGCCGTGGTGCTGGGGGCGACGGTCGTGATCGGCCCACCGGTCAGGCCGGCCAGCGCCGGCAGGCTGCCGAGCCGCCGCTGCAACTGCTGCCAGCCCAGGCCGTCCAGGACGAGGAGCACCACCTGCCGGGCCGAGAGCACGGTGGCGTCCAGCCACCGCGGTGCGCACGACCCCTCCAGCAGGGCCGGCACCAGGTGGAGAACGGATCGATCGGCGTACTCGGGAGGCACCTGGCGATGGTCCGGCCCGTCGGCCGGCCAGGGGCGGGACCCGGGCCGGGGTCCGGGCTGAGGGGGCGACGCCGCGGTGTTCATGCCCGCACGACCGTAGCGGGCCGGTCGTCCGTCTAGGATCGGGGGCCGTGAAGGTCTCGACGCGCGGCGACTACGCCAGTCGGGCGTTGCTGTCGCTCGCCCTGCACGGAGATGGTCAGACGCCGCGCTCGGTGCGCGACATCGCCGACCAGACCGGCCTGCCCCAGCCGTACCTCGAGCAGATCCTGTTGGCCCTCAAGGGTGCAGGGCTGGTCCGGTCGAAGCGGGGGGTCGGCGGTGGCTACGTGCTGGCCAAGGAGCCGGGCACCATCCTGTTGTCCCAGATCGTGTCGGCGGTCGACGGACCGATCGTGGCCGGCGACTTCTCCGAGCCCCACACCGACGGCGCCTGCGATCACGAGGGCCAGTGCGTGCTCCTCGCCATCTGGGCCGGTGCCGGTTCCCAGATGCGCCAGTACCTCGACTCGTTCACGTTGGAGGACATCGCAGGCATGGCCCAGGGCAACCGGGCGTGGCCTGAGGCCTGATCCGCCTCAATCAGCGGGGGTTCCCAACGATCCGACCAGCTCGGCCAGCTCGGCCGGGAGCGGGGCGTCGAACTCGATCCGGTCGCCCGTCGCCGGGTGGTCGAACGCCAGATGGGCGGCATGCAGGAACGGCCGGCGGAGTTGGATGCCGGGACGGTCGCCCCCGTAGACGGCGTCGCCGACCAACGGATGCCCTATGGCCGACAGGTGTACCCGGATCTGATGGGTGCGTCCGGTCTCCAGGCGGCACGTCACCTCAGAAACCTCCGGGACCACCCAACGGCGGACGACCTCGTAGTGGGTCCGGGCGGGCCGGCCGGCGGCCGTGACCGCCATGCGGGTCCGGGAACGGTCGGATCGGCCGATGGGGGCATCGACCACACCCCGCTCGGATTCGAACACGCCCCAACACAGGGCGCCGTACCGCCGGCCCATGGAGCGGTCGGCCAACTGAGCGGCCAGGGCGTCGTACGCCCCCTGCGTGCGGGCGACGACCAGCACCCCGGACGTGCCGCGGTCGAGTCGGTGGACGACACCCGGGCGGGTCGACGAGCCGACACCCCGGATCTCGGGCCATCGGGCCAGCAGCCCGTTGACCATGGTGCCCGTCTCGTTGCCGGCGCCGGGATGGACCACCATGCCAGCCGGCTTGTCGACCACGATGATCTCCTCGTCCTCGTACACGACGGGTACACCGACGGACGGGTCGGCGTCCGGGCCGGCGTCGGCAGGACGCTCGAGATCGGGGACGACCAGCAGCTCTCCCGACGAGACTCGCCGGGAACGCGACGTGACCACCTGTCCGGCCAGGGTGACGAGGCCGTCGTCGATCGCCGATCCGGCACGATTGCGGCTGACGTCGGCCAGGAACGCCACCACCCGGTCGAGCCGCTCACCGTCGAGGGACGCGGGGATGGGGTCGCCCGGGTTGGGATCGTCGCCGGCCTTCGTCACGACGTCGCCGCCGATCCGGGGTCATGTCGCGAAATCCAGACGATGGCCGCCCCCCCGACCACCACGGCCATATCGGCCACGTTGAACACCGGCCACCACTGGAGGTCGACGAAGTCGACGACCGCTCCCCCGAACACGCCGTCGCCGCTGCGGACCAGTCGATCGGCCAGGTTCCCGACCGCCCCGCCGATCACGGCGCCGACCGCCACCCGGGCCGACGGGTCCGGCAGACGGGCTCCGAACCGGATCAGGACGACGATGACCGCCACGACGAGCACGGCGAAGACCGGGCCGAGCCCTTCACCCTGGCTGAAGGCGGCCCCGGTGTTGTGCACCAGTCGGAACCGGAGCGAGCCGATCAGGTCGATGATGCGACCGTCATCGAGGGCCGATACGGCCCATGACTTGGTGACCTGATCGGCGACCAGCACGCCGAGCCCGGTCACCAGGCCCGGGAGCCATGGACGGGCGCGGTGGTCGGTCAACGGCGGCCCAGCCCTCCGGCTTTGAACTCGACCCGCTCCGAGGCCCACGGAATGGCCTTGAGGCGCTCCTTGGGGATCGGTTGCCCCGACGCCACACACACCCCGTAGGTGCCCTTCTTGATGCGGGCCAGAGCCCCGTCGATCTCCTCGACGGCCGCCCGGGCCTGGGCACTCAGAGCCAGATCGAGATCGCGGGCCACGGCCAGTGAATCACCCTCGCCGGACTCTTCGTCGAACTGGACGTCGCCGGGCTCACGTCCTTCGAGCAGCGAATCCGCCTCGGCCTGCAGCGAGTCGGCGCTGCGGGTGTACTTCGCCCGTTCCTCGATCAACAGCGTCTTCTGGCGGTCGAGGAACGCCTTGTCGAAGCGACTCTTCGCCTTGCCGGCGGCGGGCTTCTTCACCGCTGGCTTCTTGGCCGCTGGCTTCTTGGCCGCTGGCTTCTTGGCCGCTGGCTTCTTGGCCGCTGGCTTCTTGGCCGCTGGCTT
>CAZPGL010000002.1:0-128187 GCA_964586175.1 uncultured Microthrixaceae bacterium
GGGGCGGGCGCCGGGGCAGGCGCAGGCTCCACGACCTCTTCGACCGGGGCAGGCGCCGGGGCAGGCTCCACGACCTCTTCGACCGGGGCGGGCGCCGGGGCAGGCTCCACGTCGGGCTCCACGACCGGCTCGACGGCAACCTCTTCGGCCGGGGCCGGGGCCACGATGTCGTCGGCGGGGTCGTCCTCTGTCACCACGACAGGGGCGGGGGACGCCGAATCGGCGCTCTCGGCGGTGGTACCTCCTCCGCGCAAGCCGATGACGACGCCGGTGATGGCGACGATCAGGCCGAACACGATGGCGGCGGAAACTACGGGGTTGTCGTTGACTCGATCGATGAATCGGTCCATTGCGGGTGCTCCTTCGTTGGCGCCCCCGGTCGGGGCGATCACGGTGGAGACGGCCGCTCGACCGAATCTGGACACTTTTCGACCGGTGGGACGGCGCGATGATGGGGCCGTGACGACCCTCGGACCCCTCATCGACGCCGCCGATCTGCTGCGACGCCTGGACGGCCCGGCCCCACCGGTCGTGTGCGACGTCCGGTGGTATCTCGACGGGCGGTCCGGACGGGCCGCATACGACGCCGGCCACCTGCCGGGAGCCGTGTTCGCGGACCTCGACGACTGGATGACCGGGACACCGGGCCCCGACACCGGCCGCCACCCCTTCCCCTCCCCCCGGCGCTTCGCCCACGGCCTCGGATCGCTGGGCATCGGACCCGGCACGCAGGTGGTGGCCTACGACGACGCCGGGGGTATGAGCGCCGGCCGCCTGGTGTGGATGCTCCGGATCCTCGGCCAGCCGGCGGCCTTGCTCGACGGCGGCCTGGGGGCCTGGGGCGGCCCCCTCGACGACACGCCCACCGTTCGCGTACCGGCCGACTGCCCGGCCCGACCGTGGCCCGACGACGCCCTGGCGTCCATCGACGAGACGGCCCGACATCCGGGTCCGGTGCTCGACGCCCGGGCCGGCGACCGGTTCCGGGGCGAGATCGAGCCCGTCGACCCACGGGCCGGCCACGTCCCCGGAGCGGTCAGCGCCCCGTTCGCCGGCAACTTGGCCGATGGCCGGTTCCGCCCGACGGGTGAGCTGCGGGCCCGATACGAGGGCCTCGGGGTCGACGCTGCCACCGACGCGGTCGTCTACTGCGGCTCGGGGGTCAGCGCCTGCCACGACCTACTGGCCATGGAGCACGCCGGGTTGGGCCGGGGCCGGCTGTTCGTCGGCTCGTGGTCCCAGTGGAGCCACACCGACCGCCCGGCGGCCACCGGCCCCTGACCCCACCGCGACAATTGGGGACAGGCCCCAAGTGCCGCGCTTCGTGAGCGTGAAGCCCGTCCCCACGCTCACTTGAACGATCGTTCACATCCCGCTACGATCCCCGCATGCCAGGCCCGAACGTCTTGCTCGTCATGGCCGACCAGCTGGCCCCCCACTTCACGTCCACCTACGGACACCCCGTCGTCCGCACCCCCCACCTCGACGCCCTCGCCGAACGCGGCATGCGCTTCGACGCCTTCTACTGCCACTCCCCCCTGTGCGCGCCGGCCCGCTTCACCCTGCTGTCGGGCCGGTCGGTGTCGGCCATCGGAGCCTGGGACAACGCCGCCGAGTTCCCGGCCACCGTCCCCACGTTCGCCCACCACCTGCAGACCGTGGGCTACCGGACCGCCCTCACCGGCAAGATGCACTTCGTGGGGCCCGACCAGCTCCACGGCTTCGAGGAGCGCCTCACCACCGACATCTACCCGGCCGACTTCGCCTGGACGCCCGACTGGTCCCGACCCGACCAGCGGATCGACAAGTGGTACCACAACATGGATCCCCTGGCCGAGGCTGGCCAAGCCGTCACCACCCACCAGATCGACTACGACGAGGAGGTCGGCCACACCGCTCGCCGCAAGCTCCTCGACCTGGCACGCGACCGGGCCGCCGGCCGCGACGACCGGCCGTTCCTCCTGGTGGCGTCGTTCATCCACCCCCACGACCCGTACGTCGCCCGGCCCGAATGGTGGAACCGCTACGACCACGACGCCATCGACCCGCCCGAAGCCTTCGACGCCGACACCCTCGACCCCCACAGCCGCCGGATCCGGGCCGCCATCCAGGCCGACACCGTCGGCTACACCGAGGAACAGGCCCGCCGGGCCCGGCACGGGTATTACGCCAACACCAGCTACGTCGACGACTGGCTGGGCCGGCTGGTCGCCACCCTCGACGAGACCGGCCTGACCGGCGACACCGTCGTCGCCTTCACCGCCGACCACGGCGACATGCTCGGCGATCGGGGCCTCTGGTACAAGATGTCGTTCTTCGAGCGCTCGGCCCGGGTGCCGCTGGTGATGGCCGGCCCCGGCGTCGCCCAGGGCACGGTCCCCAACGCGGCGTCCCACCTCGACGTGCTGCCCACGCTGCTCGACCTCGCCACCGACGGCGGCCCCTGGGCCGATGACGCCCCCGACCTCGAGGGCCGCAGCCTCTGGCCGTTGGCCACCGGCGGCACCGACGACCGCTCCGAGGCGATCGGCGAGTACACGGCCGAGATGACCTCCCGGCCGGTCACCATGATCCGGCGCGGCGACCTCAAGTACGTCCACTGCGACACCGACCCTCCGCAACTCCACGACGTCGCCGCCGACCCCGACGAGCGAACCAACCTGGCTGCCGACCCCGCCCACGCGGCCACCGTGCAGGTCTTCGCCGACGAGGTGGAGGCCCGCTGGGACTTCGACGCCATCACCAACCGGGTCCTCGAGAGCCAGCGGGCCCGCCACGCCGTCCACCGGGCCACCGGCGCCACCAGCGGCCTCCGTTCGTGGGACCACCTGCCGGCCAACGACGTGGCCAACCACTACGTGCGCAACCACCAGGACGTCGTCGACGCCGCCCTCTCGAGCCGGCTCGACCCCCAGAAGGCACCGTGACCTCCACCGGACCCTCCCCCGACCGGACCGCCGAACGGCCGGTCGACATCGCCGCCGGCTGGACCCCCGAGCCCGGCCGCTCGCACTCACTCCACGCCGACGCCTACACCCGCCGGCACTGGTTCGACGTCGACCAACGCCGGATCATCGGCCGGACCTGGCAGTGGATCTGCCACGCCGAAAAGCTCCGGGAGCCCGGGTCGTACGTCGCCGAACACGTGGCCGGCATGCCGGTCGTCGCCGTCCGGGACCGGACCGGGGCCCTCCGGGCCTTCTACAACGTGTGCCAGCACCGGGCCCACCACCTGGTCGCAGGCGAGGGCACGGTCGCCAGCCTGGTGTGCCCCTACCACGCCTGGAGCTACGACCTCACCGGGCAGTTGCGGGCCGCCCGCCACACCGGCCACCTCGACGACTTCGACCCGGGCGACATCTGCCTGGACGCCGTACAGGTCGAGGAGTTCGGCGGCTTCGTCTACGTGAACCTCGACCCCGAGGCGGCGCCCCTCGCCGCACAGTCCGGCGACCTCGGCGCCGAGATCGCCCGCTGGGCGCCCGACGTCGACGCCCTCACCTTCGCCCACCGCCTCACCTACGAGATCCGCAGCAACTGGAAGAACGTCGTCGACAACTTCCTCGAGTGCTACCACTGCCACGTGGCCCACGAGGACTTCGTGTCGCTGGTCGACATGGACACCTACGAGGTCACCACCCACGGCATCTACTCCAGCCACATGGCCGAGGCGGGCAAGACGGCCAACACGGCCTACGACGTCAGCGGGGCGACGGTGACCGACCACGCCGTGTGGTGGCTGTGGCCCAACACATGCATGATGCGGTACCCGGGACGGGGCAACATGATCATCCTGAAGGTCATCCCGGTCGGCCCCGACCTCACCCACGAGACCTACGACTTCTTCCTCGAGTCGGCCGAACCCGACGAGGCCGAGCGGGAGTCGATCCGCTACCTCGACGAGGTCCTCCAGGTCGAGGACATCAACCTGGTCGAGAGCGTGCAGCGGGGCATGGAGACCCCGGCGTTCACCCAGGGCCGGATCGTGAACGACCCGTCGGGATCGGGGCTGTCCGAACACGCCCTCCACCACTTCCACGGGCTGGTCCTCGACCAGTACGCGTCGGCGGACCGGTGAGTGCCCCCCTCGAGGGACGGGTGGCCCTGGTCACCGGGGGGCGTGGCGGGGCCGGGCGGGCCGTCTGCGACCGGCTGGCCCGGGAGGGGGCGCGGGTGTTCGCCGCCGACCTCACCGAGCACGGCACCGTCGGCGACGCCCCGGCGGCCGGCGAGTTCCTGTCGTTCGACGTCACCGACGAGGCCTCGGTCGCCGACGGCATGGCCCACATCGAGGAGACGGCCGGCCGGCTCGACATCGTCGTCAACGCGGCGGGCATCGAGATCGAGAAGACCGTCGAGGACACGTCGCTGGCCGAATGGGAGCGGATCTTCGCCGTCAACGTCACCGGCACATTCCTGACCTCCAAGCACGCCCTGCCGATGCTGCGGGCCTCCGGGTCGGCGGCGATCGTCAACTTCGGCTCCTACGACGGCTACCTCGCCGACCCGGCCCTGGCCGCCTACTGCGCCACCAAGGGAGCGGTGCACATGATCACCCGGGCCATGGCCGTCGACCACGGCCCGGAGGGCGTCCGGGTCAACGCCATCTGCCCCGGGTACATCGACACCCCGATGCTCGAGCGGTTCTTCGCCGACCGTGCCGTCGGTGAGGTCGGCCGGGCCCGGGCCGAGGCGGAGGCCATCCACCCGTCGCGCACCCTCGGCACGCCGGCCGACATGGCCAACCTGGTGTTCTGGCTCGTCTCCGACGAGGCCCGCTACGCCAACGGCCAGTTGTGGGTGCTCGACGGTGGCCTGTCCGCACAGGTCCAACAGATGAGGTTCTGAGGTGACGGCGACGTCGAGCCCGGCTCCGGCCGACGAGCGCATCCTTGACGCCACCCTGGCCGTGTTGGCCCGAAAGGGCATCGCGGGGGTCAGCATGCGGGCCGTGGCCCGTGAGGCCGGCGTGGCCCTCGGCCTGGCCAGCTACCACTTCGAGAACAAGACGGCGCTGATCTGCGCCGCCCTGCGCCGGATCGGCGACCGGGACCAGGAGCTGGTCACCCCGCCCCCTGGTGTCCCGCCCGACGAACAGCTCCGCCACTGCCTGCGCCTGGCCCTCGACGCTGCGTTCCTGACCCGCGGGTACCTGGGGCTGCGCCTCCAGTTGTGGTCGCTGGCCGGGGTCGACGAAGCCTACGCGGCCATCAACCGGGAGGCTCAGGAGCGTTACCTCGCCGGCCTGGGCAGGCTGCTGGCCGCGGCCCGTCCCGACCTCGGTCCCGACGAGGTGGCCCGCCGGGCGACCGACGTCCTCACCGTCCAGAACGGTGTGTGGCTGACGGCCATCCTGATCACCGACGACACCGCGGTGGCTCGGGCCCTCGACCGCTGTCTCGCCCTGGTCTTCGACTGACCCGGTCGCCGTCGGGCCCCTCCGGGACATGTGGCTGGCCGGGGAGGTCTCGAACCTCCAACCTCCTGATCCAAAGTCAGGCGTTCTGCCAGTTGAACTACCGGCCACGGAACACCTACGAGCGTAGTGGTCAACCCGGCTGACGGCGGTCGTGCACGTCGGCGTCGGGCTCAGCGGGCACCCCCCGCCGACCGTGGAACACCTGGATCTGGCCGTCCCGCTCCCGCACCGGCCACATGCGCAGGCGGGCCCTCCGGGGGATCGGGTCCCCGGCGGGGATCTCCACGCACCGCCCCGACCCGTCGAAGCGCCAGCCGTGGAACGGACACACCACGCAACCGTCGACCAGCCGGCCGCCCTGGGTGAACACGCCGCCGACGTGGGGGCACAGGTCCTGAGTGGCCACGACGGTCCCGTCCTCCCGGCGGCCCACCGCCAACTGCCGACCGAACACGTCGGCGGCGACCAGGGCCGCGTCGGGCACTTCGCCGCTGTCGGCCACCACGTACCACCCGCTGGGGAACACCGGCTCGTAGCCACCCGTCGTCACGGAGCGAGACCCTAGATCGGCCCCTGCTACCTTCCGGCCATGGCCAGCCCCACGTCACCGTTCACCACGCCGATCGACCGGTCGACCGACGGTGCCGCCTCCGGGCCGCAGCGCTCCCCCGCCCAGATGCTGGCCGACCAGTCGTACGGCGGGCACGCCAGCGTCCACGATGACGCCACCGCAGCCTCGCTGGGCCTCGCCGCCGGCCCCATCGAGGGGCCGACCCACTTCAGCCAGTTCGATCCCCTCTGCCACGACCGGTGGGGCGACCGCTGGTTCAGCCACGGCTGTCTCAGCGCCCACTTCCTCAACATGGTCGTCGAGGGCGAGCAGGTGACAGCCACCGCGACTGACCACCCGGAGGTCCCCAGCCAGGCTCGCATCGACGCGGCCAAGGCCGACGGCACCCCGGTGCTCACCGGCACGGCGTCGGTCGGCCCCGACCACCCCGAGACGGCCCTCGCCCCCCGGCTGACCCGGGCCACCGCCGAGCCGCCGGGCGAGCTCCACGTCATCGACCTGCTCACCGTCGGCATGACCGGACCGGGCGACGAGCACGTCACCGTCACCTTCGACGAAGACTTCGGCGAGCTGTACCCCTTCACGCTGGCCCAGAAACTGGACCGCATCACCGAACCGTCCCCCTGGTACCTGCCGGACGCCGACACCCCGTGGGGCGGCCCCGTCGTTCCCATCGAGATGTTGAGCGTCCTCACCAACGCCACCTCCAAGCATTCCGGGTTCGCGGCCCGCCAGCCGTCCATCGGCCTGTTCATCGACCTCGAGGTCCGCCTCCTCGGCCGACCGGTGCTCGTCGGCCGCACCTACCGCGTCGACCGGGAGATCGTGGCCATGAGCCAGAGCCGGCGCACCGAGTCGTACTGGACGAGGACCATCCTGACCGAGGTCGCCGACGGGGAAGCCGACATGGCCTGCGCCGAGGTGCTGCTCCACCAAGGGGTGTTCAAGGACTCCTACCCGGGCTACCCGGCGTAGCCCGACCGACCGCAGGATCTCGGGGGTTCAAACCGCAGGCCGCCCCGATACGGTGGCGCCCGCCATGGGATCTCTCATCAAGAAGCGCCGCAAGCGCATGCGCAAGAAGAAGCACCGCAAGATGCTCAAGCGCACCCGCGCCCAGCGGATGCGGGGCAAGTAGACCGGTCCTTTCAGGCCCGCGGCACGGTGTGCACCACCCGCCGCCCCTCACCCGGAAACTCCCCCTCCACGAACCACGTACCGCCACTGCCCGCCAGACGCGGCCGCTGACCCGTCGCGTCCCGCAACGAGTCCCGGACCTCCGCCAACTCCGGCACCAGGTCCAGGGCCGCCGGCTCGAGGTCGTTGCCCCCGTCGCCGACCGGACCACCCAGGTCGTCCCACCGCCGGTACACCGCCGGCGTCGGCACCCCGAACGGCGGTGTCAGCAGCGTGAACGTCCGGGCCTCGAAGGCCAGAGGGTCGACGATCTCGCCGATGCCGGTCACCCGGGCCCGCCCGCCGACCAGGCAGAACGCCACGTCGGCACCCAGGCGCACCGCTTCCGCCGGATCGTCGACACCGGCCCACCGGAGGATCGCCGCGGCATCGGAGGACCCTCCGCCCAGACCGGCCCCAGCAGGAACGGCCTTGTCGACCACGACGTGTGCGGTGCGGCCCACCGACCGCAGGGCCCTGGCCACCAGGTTGTCCGCGTCGGCCGCCACGGCCAGCCCTTCGTCGGCCGCCCTCACCTCGAGCCGGTCGCCGTCGCCCACGGTCAGCCGGTCGGCCAGGTCGAGGCTCACCATCTCGGCGTCGATCTCGTGATAGCCGTCGTCCCGCACCCCGACGATACGCAGCGACAGCGTCAACTTGGCCGGGGCCAGCAGCACCAGGGTCATCGCCCGGCGACCTCACGAGCCAGGGTGGCCCAGTCGTCGAGGGTCAGCGCCTCGGCCCGGGCCGTCGGGTCCACGCCGGCCGCCCCTATGGTCTCGACGTCGATCAACCCCGCCAGCGAACGCCGCACCATCTTGCGCCGCTGCCCGAACCCGGCCCGGACCAGTGCGAACAGGATCTCCGGGTCGCCCTCAACGGCCGGCGAGGACCGCCGCTCGATGCGCACCAGCGCCGAATCCACCCGAGGACGGGGCAGGAACACCGACGGCGGAACCCGGCCGACCATGCGGGCCTCGGCGTGGTACGCCACCTTGACCGACGGCAGACCGTAGGCACCGTCGCCCGGTGCCGCCACCAGGCGATCGGCCACCTCCCGCTGCACCATCACGACCATCGAGTCGATGGCCGGCACGTCGTCGAGCAGGTCGCACACCAGGGGCACCGACACGTTGTACGGCAGGTTGGCCACCAGGTGCCACGGCCCGTCGCCCAGCACGTCGGACCAGTCCACCGTCATGGCGTCGGCGTGGACGACGCGGACGGCGCGCCCAGCGGTCACCTCGGCGACCACGCCGGCGAGCACGTCGTCGATCTCCACCGCGGTCACTTCGGCCCCCGTCTCGACCAGGGCCAGGGTCAGCGACCCGACACCGGGTCCGATCTCGAGCACCCGGTCGCCCGGGCCCACGGCGGCCAACTCGGCGATACGGCGCACGGTGTTGGGCTCGACGACGAAGTTCTGGCCCAGGGAACGCTTGGGGCTGATGCGGTGGCGGTCCAGCAGGGCCCGGACCTCGGTCCGGGTGAGGGTCACGCCGGTGAGGCTACGGCAGATAACGGCCGCACACCGGCCACTGGCCGCGGCCACGCAGGTCGTAGAGCGACTGGGCCATCATGTCCTGGTCGGCTGGTGCGGCGGCCGCCGGATCCACGCCGACCAGATGCTCGTGGTACAGCCCGGCGATCCAGTCCCAGGTGGTGCGGCTGAACTGGTAGGCCCCCCGGTAGCTGCCCGACGGGTTGATGGCGGCGTAGTTGTTGGTGGACTCGCAGTTGCGCAACGCCGCCCACTGGACGGGGGTGGGTCCCGTTTCGGCCGGCTGGGTGTCCCAGGGAATCGTGGTCGTCGGTCCCGGGGTGCCGCGGGCCTCGGCCCGGCGGGCCTCCTCCTCGGCGATGTAATCGGCCAGCTCGTCGGGGTCGACGGCACCGTCGTTGTCGGCCAGACGGGCCTCTTCAGCGGCCCGTTCCGCCTCGGCACGGCGGGCGGCCTCGGCTCGACGGGCCTCTTCAGCCAGACGGGCCTCTTCAGCCAAACGGGCCTCTTCAGCCAGACGGGCCTCTTCAGCACGGCGGGCCGCGACCTCGACCTGCCGGCGGCCGATCTCGGCGTCGAGGACCGCTGCGGCCTCGGCCTCGGCGATCACCGCCTTCGCCTCCACTTCGGCACGACGCCGTGCCAGGGCGGCCTCGTCGGCGAGATGGGCCTCGTGGGCTGGGGGTTCGGGCAGCACCGTCGACACCGCGCGGGGTGCGGCCGACCGGACCGGCTGGGCGGGCGCGTCGGAACCGACCGTGGGCACGGTCGGCGGCACGGTGGCGGCACCGGCGAACGCGGTGACCGAACCGGTCGAATTGGGGTTCTCCAGGACGAACAGCGGCAGGGCGGCGACGGTGGCGACAGCCACGACCACCACACGCCACCGTTCGACGGTGGTATGGGCCTCCAGAACTCCGTCCCTTTCCCCTCTGGCACAGCCATGAGTGGTCCGTAGGGCCAGCGGGCAAGTTACGAAACCATGACGGAAATCGCAACA
Source organism: uncultured Microthrixaceae bacterium (assembly GCA_964586175.1). Lineage (GTDB taxonomy): Bacteria > Actinomycetota > Acidimicrobiia > Acidimicrobiales > MedAcidi-G1 > CAZPGL01. Next base: position 9,668 of record CAZPGL010000002.1, read on the forward strand.
CCGAGTGGCGGCACCGCGCGCAGGCCACCACGCTGAGTGGTCAGACGTCGGGTGGGGCCGCCGTCGGCTCGAGCCCATAGAAGCGACGGGCGGTGGCCGTGGTCGCCGCGGCCACGTCGTCGACCGGACAGCCGAGCACCTCGGCAACCTTGCCCCCCACGAGGGCGACGTTGGCCGGCTCGTTGGCCCGACCCCGCAACGGAACCGGCGCCAGGAACGGCGCGTCGGTCTCGACCATCACCCGGTCCAGCGGGCACCGGGCCAGCCCGGCCCGCACATCGTCGGCCGACGGGAAGGTGACGATGCCGCTGAACGACACCATGGCCCCGCGGGCCAGACACCCGTCGGCCTCGCCGGCCCCACCGGTAAAGCAGTGGAACACCGTGCGCTCCGGCGTGCCCTCGGCGTCGAGGATGGCGAACGTCTCCTCCCATGCCTCGCGGGTGTGGATCACCAGCGGCAACGACCGCTCGTTGGCCCAACCGATCTGGGCCCGGAACACGTCGGCCTGCACGTCACGGGGCGAGTGGTCGTAGTGGAAGTCCAGACCGGCCTCGCCGACGGCCACCACCCGCACGTGGTCGAGTAGCTCGGCGATGCCGTCCAAGCCGTGGCGGGCGTCGTGGGGATGCAGGCCGGCGGTCGCCCACACATCGTCGAAGCGCTCGGCGGCCGCCACCGCGGCCCTCGAGTGGGCCAGGTCGGTACCGACGGTGACCATGCCGGCCACGCCGCCGTCCCGGGCCCGTTGGACCGCCTCATCGGCGTCGTCGCCGAGATGGCAGTGGTTGTCGAACCAACGGGCCATGTAGTCAGGCCTACCTCAGCCAGCCCCGCCGGTCTCGTCCTCCATGAGGGCGTCGACGTCGACCTTGGCGAACAGGGGCGTCGGCTTCGGGATGGGCGTGCCCGGCACCGGTTCGACCCGCCGCCAGCCGTCCGGGGCACCCAGCAGGTCGTCGAGCACCGCGGCCGAGAACGGCAGATACGGGGCCAGACCGACCCGGACACCGTTGACGGCGGCGAGGGCGGTGCCCAGGATCACCTGGGCCCGGTCGGCGTCGACCTTGGCCACCTTCCACGGCTCGGTGGCGTTCAGGTAGGCGTTGACGGCCGCCGCCCCCTCCATGGCCGAACGCAGGGCGGCCCGCAGCTCCACCCGCTCCATGTATCCGGCCGCCGCCTCGAGACAGGCGTCGACCTCGGCCAGCACCGCCTGATCGGCATCGCTGCGGTCCCCGACCTCGGGTACCCGGCCGTCGCAATTCTTGTGCACCATCGACAGCACCCGGTTGACCAGGTTGCCCCAGGTGGCCACCAGCTCCTCGTTGACCCGCCGGCCGATCTCGTCGACCGACAGGTCGGTGTCGCTCTGCTCGGGCAGGTTCACGGCCAGGGCGTACCGCAGGGCGTCGGCCTCGAACAGGTTGAGCCCCTCCCCGATGGTGAGTCCCACGCCCCGGCTGGCCGACGCCTTGCCGCCCTTGAAGGTGACGTACTGGTTGGCCGGCACGTCGGTCGGCAGGTTCAGGTCGCCGTACCCGAGCAGCATCCCCGGCCAGATGATGGTGTGGAACGGAATGTTGTCCTTGCCGATGAAGTAGACGCTGCGGGCGTCGGGGTTCTGCCACCAGTCCCGCCACGCCTCCGGGTCGCCCTGCCGCTGGGCCCACTCCTGGGAAGCCGAGAGGTAGCCGATGACGGCCTCGAACCACACGTAGATGCGCTTGCCGTCACCCAGGTCCGGAACCGGCAGCTCGATCCCCCAGTCGAGATCCCGGGTGATGGCCCGATCCTGGAGCCCTTCGGCGATCCAGCCCTTGGAGAAGTTGAGGACGTGGCGACGCCAACCCTCGCGGCCTTCGAGCCACCCGCCGAGCGCCTCGCCGAAGTCGGAGAGCCGCAGGTAGAAATGCTCGGTCGACCGCAGCTCCGGAGTCGAGCCGGTGAGCGCCGAACGGGGGGCGACCAACTCCTCGGGGTCGAGGGTGCGGCCGCAGTCCTCGCACTGGTCGCCCCGGGCCTCCGCGTACCCGCAGTGCGGGCAGGTGCCGCCGATATAGCGGTCGGGCAGGTACCGGCCGGCCTCGGCGTCGAAGAACTGCTCGCTGGTGCGCCGGTCGATGTGGCCCTTGTCGAGGAGCCGCAGGAACAGGTCGTGGGTGACCCGGGCATGGTTCTCGGTGCCGGTCGACGTGTAGCAGTCCCAGCTGATGCCCAGCCGGTCCCAGTCGGCGACGAACTCGGTGTGGTACCGGTCGACGATCTCGGCCGGCGTTACCCCCTCGGCGTCGGCCCGCACCGTGATCGGCGTGCCGTGAACGTCGGACCCCGAGACCATGAGCACCCGGTTGCCGGCCAGGCGCTGATAGCGGGCGTACACGTCGGCCGGCAGATAGGCCCCGGCCAGATGCCCGAGATGCCGCGAGCCCGAGGCGTAGGGCCAGGCGACGGCGACCAGAACGGGAATCGGGGGGGCCATGGGGCCGAGGCTACCGGTCGCTTCCGATCTCCAGGGCCACGGCATACGCGCGCCGGCGGCTCACGCCGAGCTGCCGGGCCACCTCGTCGGCGGCGTCGCGGGTGGAGGCACCGGCGGCCAGCGCGCCGGCCACGGCCTCGGCCACGTCGGCGTCGCCGGGCGGGGCGTCGGGCGGGGCCCCGCCCAGCACGATGACGATCTCGCCCTTGGGCGGCGACGACGCCCAGACCTCCGCCTCGGCCAGCGTTCCCCGGAACACCTCCTCGTGGAGCTTGGTGAGCTCGCGGGCCACGGCGACGGAGCGGTCGACCCCACACACACCGACCAGGTCCGCCAGGGTGGCCGCCACCCGGTGGGGCGACTCGAACACCACCGTCGTCCGCTCCTCGGCGGCCAACCGGGCCAGTCGCTCCGCACGCGCCGCCCCTTTACGGGGCAAAAATCCCTCCATGCACCAGCGGTCGGTGGGCAGACCGCTGACCACAAGGGCGGCGACCGGTGCCGCCGGTCCCGGCACGACGGTCACCTCGTGGCCGGCGTCGACGGCCCGACGCACCAGCAGGGCGCCGGGATCGGACACCCCGGGCGTGCCGGCGTCGGTGACCACGGCGACCAGGCGGCCCTCGGCCAGGCACCCGAGCACCTCGTCGGCCGCCCGATCCTCGGTGTGGGCGTCGACCCGGAGCAGGCGGGCGCCGGTCACCCCGGCGTGCTGGAGCAGGCGCCCGGTCCGGCGGGTGTCCTCACAGGCCACGATGTGGGCGGCGGCCAGGGTCTCGACGGCCCGAGGGGCCAGGTCACCCAGGTTGCCGATCGGCGTGGCCACCAGGGCCAGACGGCCCGTCATCCCCTGACCTCGATGGTGTCGCCGACGGCCAGATCCCAGCGGGCGAACGACCCGGCCGGTGCCTCGATCACCGCCTTGGCGGCCAGCACCGGCCGGCCCACCCGGTGCCGGGCCATGGTCGTGGTGCGCACCACCGTGTCGCCGGCGTCGAGGTGGGCCACGTCGATGGGAAACCGCATGCCGACGGTGTGCACCGACCGGGCCGGCCGCAACAACAGCGCCCCGTCGCACCCGTCACGGCCCAGCAGCCCACGACGCCTGCCTCCACGGGTCTCGGCGATCTCGATCGACGCCAGCACACGGCCATCAAGAATCAACCACGGCATGACCGGGATCGTACGTCACACGTTGAAGCGAAACTCCAACACGTCGCCGTCCTCAGGGTGGTAGTCCTTGCCCTCCGACCGGACCAGGCCGGCGTCACGGGCCTTCGGGTACGAGCCCAGGTCGAGCAGCACGTCCCAGCGGATGGCCTCAGCGCGGATGAACCCCCGCTGGAAGTCGGTGTGGATGCGCCCGGCACACTCGGGTGCCGACGAGCCGGCCCGGAACGTCCAGGCCCGGGTCTCCTTGTCGCCGGTCGTGAAGAAGGTTCGCAGCCCGAGCTGGTGATAGGCGGCCTGCACGAACCGGGGCAGGGCACCCTCGCCGAGGCCCAGCCCCTCGAGCATCTCGAGCCGGTCGGCCTCGGGCAGCAGAGCGGCCTCGGCCTCGAGCTGGACACACATGCCGATCACATCGGCGCCGGCCAACTCCGCGACCACCGGGGCAAGGACGGGATCAGGGTCGACGACCTGGTCCTCGTCGAGGTTCACCACGGCCAGCACCGGCTTGTTGGTGAGCAGGAAGAACGGTTGCAGCGCCGCCCGGTCGTCGGTGCTCAACCCGGCCCGGTAGATCGGCGTGCCCTCGGACAGGGCGGCCAGGGCGCGTTCGAGGACGGCGATGCCGGCGGCCAACGACGGGTCGCCCTTGACGGCCCGGCGCTGCTTGTCGACCTGGCGCTCGACGGTGTCGAGATCGGCCAGAGCCAACTCCACCTCGACGACCCGCAGGTGCTCCAGCGGGTCACTCGGACCGGGCACGTCGTCGTCGGCGAAGGCCCGCAGCACGAACACGATGGCGTCGACCTCGCGGATGCCGGCAAGGAACTTGTTGCCCAGGCCCTCGCCGGACGCCGCCCCCTCGACCAGGCCACCGATGTCGGCGAACTGCACGCTGGCCGGCACGACCTTGGCCGACCTGCTCATATCGGCCAGACGCTGCAACCGGTCGTCGGGCACCTTGGCCACGCCGATGTTGGGGTCGGTGGTGGCGAAGGCGTACGGCGCCGCCAGGGCACCGCCTCCCGCCAGGGCGTTGTACAGCGACGACTTGCCCGCATTGGGCAGCCCCACGAACCCGAATCGCTCCACCGGTACCTCCACGGCCCTTTCTGGTCGGCCCTTCGGCCCGGCCGGTCAGGCTACGGCGGCCCACCCGGACCCGGCGGCCGAGGGACCGATGGCACACGCCGACCCGTGCCGACGGAAGCCGGGTCGGGGCCCGATCCCGTTAGCCTTGCCCTCCATGTCGAAGCGCACCTCCAAGAAGAAGACCAACGCCCGGCGCAAGAAGGCCAACCACGGTCGCAAGCCCAACATGGGCCGCAATTCCTGACCGACGCACCGTGCATGACGAGGCCGACGCCCAACCGGTCCTCGGCCGGGCCGACGCCACCCCGGGCGAGCAGATCGACACCTTCCCCGTCGACGGGCCCCTCGACGGCGTGCGCTTCTCCTCGTCGGAGCTGACCGCCCACTGCCCCATCACCGGACAGCCCGACTTCTACACGGTGACCATCGACTACGTCCCGGTCGACCGCTGCATCGAGACCAAGTCGCTCAAGCTGTACCTGCGGACCTTCGCCACCACCGGCATCTTCGCCGAACACCTGGCCCCCCGGATCGCCGGACACCTGGCCCGGGCCGTCGGCGCGCCGGTCACCGTGGCCCTCGACCAGCAGGTCCGCGGCGGCATCGCGACCAGGGTCTCGGCCACCGGACAGCCTCCAGACTGACCGCTGCATGAAAATCCGGGCCGCCTGGGACACGAACTCCGACGGTGGGCTACGGTTGCTGAACCCGATGGGGGTTCGGCCCAGCCCGAGTTCCGCTGACCGGTCCGCCTTCCGGGGACGATTCAACGAAGCATCAACGAGGACCGGAGGGTTCATGCGCAAGCGTTTGCACCTGCTGTTGGCTGTCATGCTGGGGTTCACCCTGGTGTCGGCAGCCTGTGGCAGCGACGAAGATTCAGCGGGAAGCGACACGTGCATCGGCCTGGTGACCGATGTCGGCTTGGTCGACGACAAGTCGTTCAACGCCGCCGCGTGGGCCGGCGCCCAAGCCGGCGCCGAGGCCATCGGCGTGACCGACGTCAGCTACATCGAGACCCAGGACTCGAAGGACTACGCGGCCAACATCGCCCTGTTCGCCGACAAGGGCTGCGACATCATCGTGACCGTCGGCTTCGCCATGGTCGAAGCGACCGGAGTCGCCGGTGCCGCCTACCCCGACATCGACTTCATCGCAGTCGACGGATTCCAGGGCGAGGCCATGGACAACGTGGCCGGGCTCATCTTCAACGAGGACCGGGCCGGCTTCCTGGCCGGTGCACTGGCCGCCAGCATGTCGTCGACCGGAGTGGTCGGCCAGGTGCTCGGCACCAACCTGGTCCCGCCGGTCCAGGCGTTCGGCAACGGCTTCGACCGCGGCGCCCGGCACATCAACCCGGACATCACGATCCTGAAGACCTACCATCCGGGGGCCATCGAGGTGGCCTTCGGTGACCCGGAGTGGGGCGCCACCACGTCCCGCCAGGCCATGGACCAAGGGGCGGACGTGATCTTCGCCGCCGGCGGTGCCACCGGCAACGGTGGCCTCATCGAGATCGCCTCGGCCGCTTCGGCCGGAGACTCGGTGTACTGCATCGGCGTTGACATCGACCAGTGGTATTCGGTACCCGAGGCCCAGCCGTGCCTGATCACCAGCGCCGAGAAGCACATGGTGGCCGGTGTGTCCGAGCTGATCGTCGCTTCGAACAACGGTGCACTGCCGGCCGGCAACCACTACGGCACCGTCGGCCTGGCCCCGTACCACGACTTCGACTCGGTCATCCCCGACGACGTGAAGGCCACGATCGACGAGATCGCCGCGGCCCTCAACGATGGCTCGATGGAGACCGGCTACCAGTTCGGCGACGAGTAACCGAACCCTCGTAGGAGAAGCCGGGGAGCGGGTTCGACCCCTCCCCGGCTTCTTCGGTTCCCACCCTTCTTTTTCCTGTGCGCTTCCTCCGTGCCGCCGTCGTACCGGTGATCGCCGTCATCGCCGCGCTCGGCATCGGCGCGGTGCTGATCCTGTCGTCGGGCTCCAACCCGCTGGAGGCCTACGGGGCCCTCGTCGAGGGGTCGTTCTTCGGCTGGGAGGCCTGGGGCACCACCCTGGAGAAGGCCACCCCGCTGATCATGGGCGGTCTCGCCGTGGCCTTCGCCTTCAAGGCCGGGCTGTTCAACATCGGCGGCCAGGGCCAGTTGCTGTTCGGGGCGCTGATCGCCGGCGCGGTCGGCTACGGCTTCACCGGCCTGCCGTGGATCGTCCACATGCCCCTGGCCCTGCTCCTGGGTGCTATGGCCGGCGCGGCGTGGGGAGCCATCCCCGGCGTGCTCAAGGCCACCCGGGGCGCCCACGAGGTGATCACGACGATCATGCTGAACTTCGTGGCCGCCAACATGGCCGAATGGCTGGCCACCAAGGTGTGGCGGGCGGAGGGTGACATCCTCGTCCGTACCCCGTTCATCGAGGACAGCGCCGAGATCCCGACGTGGGGCCACATCCCGCTGGGCTTCTTCATCGCCGTGGCCCTGGCCTGCGGCACGTGGTTCCTGCTGCAGCGCACCACCTTCGGCTTCGAGATCCGGTCGGTAGGCCTGAACCCCAGCGCCGCGTCGTACGCCGGCATCTCGGTGAAGCGCATCATCGTCCTGACCATGACGATCAGCGGCTTCCTCGCCGCGGTCGGCGGGTCCATCGAGACCCTCGGCGTGGTCGGCCGCTACGAACCCGGATTCAACGCCGGGCTGGGCTTCGACGGCATCACCATCGCCCTGCTGGCCCGCACCCACCCCATAGCGGTGATTCCGGCCGCCATCCTCATCGCCGCCATGGACGCCTCGGCGTCGCTCATGCAGTTCCGAGCCGGCGTGGCCCCGGAGATCGTCGACGTGATCGAGGCCCTCATCCTGCTGTTCGTCGCCACACCGATCATCGTGCGCTGGTTCCTCAAGGGCCGCCAGGACGAGGGCGTCTCCATGGGCGCCAACTGGGGGGCGTCGTGAGCGCCGCCGCCTCGATCGGCCGGTACCGCTGGTGGCTGGTGGCCGCGGCGGCCATCGCCGCCTTCACCCTGTTCACCGCGGACTTCCAGCAGGACGCGACCACGGCCATCCTGGCCGCCACCCTGCGCCACTCGACCCCGCTCGTCCTCGGCGCCCTGTGCGGCATCCTCGGGGAGCGCTCGGGGGTGGTCAACATCGGCATCGAGGGCCAGATCCTGATGTCGGCCTTCGCCGGGTTCATGGTCGCCTCGGGGAGCGGCTCGCTGATGCTCGGTGTGGCAGCCGGAGTGGCCGTCGGTGCCCTCATGGGTGCCTCGCTGGCCGGCCTGTCGGTGACCCTCAAGGGTGACCAGATCATCGCCGGCACGGTGCTCAACATCGCCGCCATCGGCTTGACCAGCTTCTTCTTCACCCAGGGGCGCACGATCCCCGGTAAGACCCCGATCATCCGGCTGGGCCCGCTGGCCGACCTGCCGGTCGTCGGCAAGGTGTTCTTCGAGAACCCGCCCATCACCTACGTGACCCTGCTGCTGGTGGCCGTGCTGTCGTTCGCCCTGTTCCGGACGACGTGGGGGCTGCACACCCGAGCCGTCGGCGAGCATCCCAGCGCTGCGGAGACGGTCGGCGTGTCCGTCGTGCGCATGCGATACCTCAACCTGATCCTCGGTGGAGCCATCGCCGGGCTGGCCGGCGCCTACCTGAGCCTCGAGGCCGTCGGGTCGTTCGAGCGGGGCATGTCGAACGGCAAGGGCTTCGTCGCCCTGGCCGTCATGATCTTCGGCCGCTGGAACCCGGTCGGCGCCTGGGGGGCGGCCCTGCTGTTCGGCTACACCAGCGCCATCCAGACCCAGTTCCAGTTCCGGGGCTGGTTCACCGACCACCCGCAGTTCGTGGGCATGATCCCGTTCGTCGTCACCATCGTCGTCCTGGCCGGCTTCGTCGGCCGGGCCCGACCGCCGGCTGCCCTCGGCCAGCCCTACGACCGCGAATGAGCGCCACCACCGCGCCGCTGGCGCTCGAGGCCATCGGGGTCACCAAGCGCTTCGGCCCGGTCACCGCCAACGAGGGGGTCGACCTGCAGGTCGAACGGGGACAGGTCCACGCGCTCCTCGGCGAGAACGGCGCCGGCAAGAGCACCCTGGTCAACATCCTGTTCGGCCTCTACCACGCCGATGAGGGCGAGATCCGGGTGGCCGGCACACCGGTGCGCATGGACAGCCCCCGTGACGCCATCACCCACCGCATCGGCATGGTGCACCAGCACTTCCAGCTGGTGCCGCCACTGACCGTGGCCGAGAACGTGGTGCTCGGCCAAGAACCCACCAAGGGCCGGGGCGTGCTCGACCTCGACGCCGCGGTGGCCGAAGTGACCCGCCTTGCCGAACGGTACGGGCTCGAGGTCGACCCGCGGGCCATCGTCGAGGACCTGCCCGTCGGCACCCAGCAACGGGTCGAGATCCTGCGCTCCCTCTACCGGCAGGCCGACGTCTTGATCCTGGACGAACCCACCGCGGTGCTCACCCCCCAGGAGACCGACCAGCTGCTCGACGTGCTGCGCGGCCTGGTCGCCGAAGGGGTGGCCATCGTGTTCATCACCCACAAGCTGCGCGAGGTGCTGGCCATCGCCGACCGGGTGACGGTGATGCGCCACGGCCGGGTGGTCGGCTCGGCCAACCCGGCCGACACCGACGAGGCCGGTCTGGCCGAGATGATGGTCGGCCGCAGCGTCGTCCTCCGGGTGTCCAAGTCACCGGCCGAGCCGGCGGGGACGTTGCTCGAGATCCGGGACCTCCGGGTGCACGACGACCGCGACCGGCCGGCCGTCGACGGGCTTGACCTCACCATGCGGGCCGGCGAGATCTTCGGTATCGCCGGCGTCGAGGGCAACGGCCAGCGGGAGTTGGTCGAGGCGGTCACCGGGTTGCGGGCACCACAGTCGGGTTCGGTCCTCGTCAACGGCACCGAGATCACCGGCCACCAGCCGAGGGAGATCTCCGAGCTTGGGGTGGCCCACGTCCCCGAGGACCGCGAGAAGCACGGTCTGGTCGCCATCCACTCCATCGCCGACAACCTAGTGCTGAACCGCTACCACCGGGAGCCGTACGCCCGGCGGGGCGTCCGCCAGCTGGACGCCGTCGACGACGAGGCCCGTCGCCTCGTCGAGCAGTACGACATCCGCACCGCGTCCATCAACGCTCCGGCCCGCTCCCTGTCCGGCGGCAACAAGCAGAAGGTCATCGCGGCCCGGGAGTTCTCCCACGGGGCACCGCTGCTGGTCGCCGCCCAGCCGACCCGGGGCATCGACGTGGGCAGCATCGAGTTCGTGCACCAGCGGTTGATCGAACAACGCGATGCCGGGGTCGGGGTGCTGCTCGTGTCGGCCGAACTGGACGAGATCATGAGCCTGGCCGACATCATCGGCGTGATCTACCGGGGCCGCCTGGTCGCCGTGGCCCCGACGGACGAGTTGGACCGGGCCCGCATCGGCCGCCTCATGCTCTCCGGCAGCGACGAGCCGTCCTGACCGGCTCCGGTCAGCGACCGCCCCGCAGCGCCCCGGCGATGGCCGGCCCGTACGGGGCCCGCAGCACCCCCACCTCGGTGACGATGCCGTCGACCAGGTCGGCCGGGGTCACGTCGAAGGCCGGGTTGTACACGCGGGCCCCGGCCGGGGTGATCGGCCGGCCCCCGTACTCCCCCACCTCGGCCGCCGGCCGCTGTTCGATGACGATGGCCGCTCCGTCGGGGGTGTCGGGGTCGATGGTCGACAGCGGGGCGGCCACGTAGAACGGCACCCCGTGGTGGCGGCAGGCCACGGCCAGCCCGTAGGTGCCGATTTTGTTGGCCACGTCACCGTTGGCGGCGATCCGATCGGCCCCCACCACCGCGGCCCCGGCCCGGCCGGCGGCCAGCACCGACGCTGCGGCCCCGTCGGCGATGACCGTACAGTCGATGCCGTCCCGGCCAAGTTCGAAGGCGGTCAGCCGGGCGCCCTGGAGCACCGGCCGGGTCTCGTCGACCCAAACGTGCAGGCCGGTGTTGTCGCGGTGGGCCGACCGCACGACTCCGAGCGCCGTGCCGTAGCCGACGGTGGCCAGGGCACCGGCGTTGCAGTGGGTGACGACGTCGGTAACCCCGGTCAGCAGCGCGGCCCCGGCGTCGCCGATGGCCCGGCAGACCGCCAGATCCTCGGCGTGGAGGCGCCGGGCACACGCCGACACCGCCTCCTGTACCGCCTCGACCGTCTCGCCGGCACCGTCGGCACCGTCGGCCGCAGCGAGGACCTCGGCGACGGCCCACGCCAGGTTTACCGCCGTCGGCCGGGTGGCAACCAGGGCCTCAGCCACCCCGTCGAGTTCGGCCCGTAGATCGGCGGCCGTCACCGCAGTCGAACCCTCGGCGGCCAGAGCCAGACCGAGCGCCGCGCTCACCCCGATGGCCGGAGCACCGCGGACCTCGAGGTCCGAGATGGCCCGGGCCACCCGCTCCCAGGTCGTGCACCGCACATAGCGTTCCTCGTCGGGCAGCGCCGTCTGGTCGAGCAGCACCACGGCACCGTCCACGTACTCGACGGTGAGGGGGAGTTGGTCGCTCATCGGTTCCGCCATCTGACTACCCTCGGCTCTCATGTCGAAGTTCTCCACCGGCACCGTCGATCGTCGCACACTGCCGTCCACCGGACGACACGGGGCCGGGCAGTGACCGTCGCCCTGGTCACCGGCGCCAACGGCGCCATCGGCGCCGGCATCGTCCGCCGCCTGCACGAGGACGGCCACCACGTCGTGCTGGCCGTCCACCGGGCCGTCGACCGGGCCACGCCATTGGCCGCCGAACTGGACCGCCCACTCCTGTTGCGGGACCTGGCCGCCGCCGACGGGCCCGAGAGCCTGGTCGCCGACGTGGTCGCCGAGGCCGGCCGCCTGGACGTGCTGGTCAACAACGCCGCCATCCAACCGGTCGCCGCCTACGCCGACCTGTCGGCCGACGACTGGAACCGCCTGCTGGCCGTCGACCTGGCGGCGACCCAGGTCCTCACCCGGGCCGCGGCCGCCGTCATGCCCGACGGCGGTGCCGTGGTCAATATCGCGTCCATCGAGGCCCATCAGCCGGCGATCGGCCACGCCCATTACGCGGCGGCCAAGGCCGGTCTGGTCATGGCCACTCGGGCCGCGGCCCTGGAGCTGGGTCCGACCGGCATCCGGGTGAACTCGGTGTCTCCGGGCCTCGTCGACGACGGCGAGCTGGCCGAGCGATGGCCCGACGGGGTCGAGCGGTGGCTGGCCGCCGCTCCCCTCGGCCGCCTGGGAACCCCAGCCGACGTTGCCGACGCCGTGGCCTTCCTGGTCTCGGACCGGGCTCGCTGGATCACCGGCACCGACCTGGTCGTCGACGGCGGGATGCTGGCCCGGCCGACCTGGTAGCGGGTCAGCGGGTCAGCGGGTCAAGGCGCGGATCCGGGCGGCGGCGGCCGGCCACCCGTCCGACAGCGCCTGCCGGTCACCGAGCTCGAAGCCGTCGTCGTGGTACGGCGGGGCCATGGTGGTACCGAGCAGCGACCACTCCCCCAAGGTCGACGACCCCTGCCAGGACCCGGCGGGCACGGTGAGTTGTGGCATCTGGCCGGCCGCCCAGTCGCCACCCAGCACCGGCTCGTCGGCCCGACCGTCGGGATGAAGCACCAGGAGGGCGGCCGGCGCCCCCGCGTAGTGGTGGTAGACCTCGTCGCCGTCCAACCGGTGCAGGGCCGAGAAGTCGCCGTCGGCCAGCAGGTAGAGGATGGCGCTGGACCGGCCGTCAAGCAGGGTCTGGACCCACCGCCCCCCCTCGCCGGGCAGCGGAACCATGCCGAAGTGCCCGGCCACCTCATCGGCCGTCCAGCCGGTCACGGGGCGGCCAGCCTCTGCGCCCGCTGCTGCACCTCGGCCCGGGCCCGCTCCTCGTCGACGGTCACCACCTCGCCGCCCACGACCACCGGATCGCCCGCCACCCAGACGTCGGTGACCGACCGGTCGGTACCGGCCCAGGCCAGGTGGGCCAGCAGCTCGGCCGGCTCGGTGACCGGCACGAAGGCGTGGTGGTCGAGGTCGATGCGGATCAGGTCGGCGGCGAACCCGGGTGCCAGCACCCCGACGTCGTCGAGCCCGACTGCGACACCTCCGACCCGGGTGGCCATGGAGAGCACCTCGACCGGAGTCAGCACAGTGGCATCCAACGCTTCAACCCGGGCCAGCAGCGGGGCGAACTTGACTTCCTCCCACAGGTTCAAGGTGTCGTTGGAGGCTGGACCGTCGGTCGCCAACGCCACCGGCACCCCGGCACGCCGCAACGCATCCACCGGGGCGATCCCCGACCCCAGCTTCATGTTGGACAACGGGCAGTGCGCCACGGCGACCCCGTGGTCGGCCAGCACGGCAATATCGTCGTCGTCGACCCACACGGCGTGGGCGGCCAGCACCCGCCCGCCGAACACCCCATGGTCGGCGAGGATCTGCACCACGCTGCATCCGTGTTCGGCAACCAGCCCTTCGCTCTCCTGGGCCGTTTCGGCCAGGTGTACGTGGAGGACCACGTCGAGGCGTCGGGCCTCGGCGGCCAGCTCGGCCAGCCGGGCCACACCCAGGTCGTAGGCCGAATGAGGGCCGATCCCGACGGTGATACGGCCCGCCCGGTCGTGGTGCCGGGCATGCAGGTCGACGATGTCGGCCATGCGCCCGTCGCCCGACTCGTCGGGGTGCAGGGCCGACACGATGCCCGGGGTCATGACCAGCCGGGCCCCCGAGGTGGTCACGGCGTCCACAACCGGATCCTCGTGCAGGTACATCTCGCAGCTGGTCGTCACCCCGGCCCGCAGCATCTCAGCCGATCCCAGGGTCATCCCCCACCACACGTCCTCGTCGGTCATGCGGCCCTCGCGGGGCCACATGGCCTCGGTCAGCCACCGCCAGAGGGGCAACCCGTCGCCGGCCCCCCGCACCAGGGTCATCGGCGTGTGAGCGTGGGCGTTGACCAGCCCCGGCATGAGCAGACCCCCGAGCCGGTGGACCCTCCGATCACCGGACGGCGGGGCGTCGGCATCGGCCCCGACCCACACGATGCGCCCGTCGACCACGTCGACGACCCCCGGGGCGAAGACCCGGTCCCCGTCGTCGCAGGTCACCACCACATCGGCGAGATACCGGTCCCCTTCCACGCCTCCGCACGCTAGTACCGGAACGGAACGCCGGACGGCACGGCAGGTAGGGTGCGGAATGGACCCTGAGCCCGCCGAGACCCTCGATCTCCACCTGCTCCGCCAGGCGCCCAAGGTGGTGCTCCACGACCATCTCGACGGCGGCCTGCGTCCGTCCACGGTGATCGAGTTGGCCGAGGCCGGCGGCTACACCAACCTGCCCACCACCGACCCCGACGAGTTGGCCGACTGGTTCCACCGGGGCGCCGACCGCCGGAACCTCGGCCTGTACCTCGAGACATTCGAACACACCGTCGGGGTCATGCAGACCACCGAGGCCTGTCACCGGGTGGCCGCCGAATGCGCCGCCGACCTGGCCGACGACGGCGTCGTGTACGCCGAGGTGCGCTTCGCCCCCGCCCTACACACCGCCGGCGGCCTTTCCCTCGACGAGGTGATCGACGCCGTGGTCGCCGGCTTCGCCGACGGGGCCGCCGGACGGGACATCGCCGTCGGCACGCTCGTCACCGCCATGCGCACCGACTCCGATTCGCGGGCCGTGGCCGAGGCCGCGGTGCGCCACCGGGACCGGGGCGTCGTCGGCTTCGACATCGCCGGCCGGGAGTCCGGGTACCCACCGACCCTGCACCTCGACGCCTTCCACTACCTCCAGCGGGAAAACTTCCACTTCACCATCCATGCCGGCGAGGCCTTCGGGCCGGCCTCGATCTGGGAGGCCGTGCAGTTCTGCGGTGCCGAACGCCTCGGGCACGGGGTGCGAATCGTCGACGACATCACGGTGGACGGCGACGGCCGGGCCAGCCTGGGACGCCTGGCCGCCTACGTCCGCGACCGCCGGATCCCGCTCGAACTGTGTCCGACCTCCAACGTCCACACCGGCGCGGTGGCCGGCATCGCCGACCACCCCATCGGCCTGCTGCGTGCCCTGGGCTTCCGGGTCACGGTGAACACCGACAACCGGCTCATGAGCGACGTCTCGATGACCTCGGAAATGGTGGCCCTGCACCGGGCGCTCGGATGGGGGCTGGACGACTTCCGCTGGCTCACCGTCAACGCCATGAAAAGCGCCTTCTGGCCCTTCGACGATCGCCTCGCCATCATCGAGGATGTCATCAAACCGGGCTACGCCCGGTTGGCCGACGCTCGCTGACCGGCGGCCGGCGAGAACGTGGTAGTGAAACGCCCGTGACCACCCTCTCCGAAGCCGCATCACGTGCCGTGGTGGCCGGTGCCGGGGTACGGGTGTCGGCGTGGGCCGAAGCCCGTTCGGCCGACGAGGCCGTGGCCGTGGCGTCCGACCTGGGTCTCCCGGTGGTGGCCAAGCTCTGTGGCGACGCCATCGCCCACAAGACCGAGCGGGGCCTGGTCCGCTTGGGGCTGGCCAGCGAGGACGAGGTGGCGGTGGCCACCACCGAGCTGCTGGCCGCCGCCCGGCCCGAGGACGGCGAGGTGTCGGTACTGATCTCGACGATGGTCGCCGGCAACCGGGAGCTGATCGCCGGGTTGATCCGCGACGAGCAGTTCGGGCCGTGCGTGATGCTCGGCGTCGGCGGGGTGCTGGCCGAGGCGGTGGCCGACGTGGCGTTCCGCCTCGCCCCCCTCGACCGGCTGGACGCCGCGGACCTCATCGACGACCTCGGCGCCCAGACGCTGTTGGGCCCGTTCCGCGGTGAGCCGGCCGTCGACCGGGACGTGCTGGCCGACACCCTCTGCGCCCTCGGCGCCCTGGCTGCCGACCCGGCCATCACCGCCGTCGACCTGAACCCGCTCATCGTCGTGGGCGGAATGCCGGTCGCCGTCGACGCCCTCGTCGAAACCGGGAACCCCATCTGATGGCCCGCGACCTGTCGCCGCTGTTCGCTCCCTGCGGGGTCATCGTGTCCGGGGTGTCGAGCCATCCGGGCAAGTTCGGGTTCGTGGCCCTCCACAACATCCTGGCGTGTGGGTTCCCGGGGCCGGTGTTCGCCATCGGCCGGGAGGCCGGCACCCTGCTGGACCGGCCGGTGCTGGCCTCAATCGACGAGGTGCCCGACGGGGCCGCCGATCTGCTCGTGGTGTGCACGCCGTCCGCCGCCAACGAGGCGTTGGTCCGGGCCGCGGCAGCCAGGGGTGTCCGGGCGGTGTTCATGGTCACCGGCGGATACTCCGAGGCCGGACCCGAAGGGGCGGCGGCCGAAGCAGCCATGGTCGCCCTCGTCGACGAGCTGGGCCTGATCCTGGCGGGCCCCAACGGCCAGGGCGTGGTGTCGCCGCCGGCCGGGCTGTGCGCCCAGATCGTCGCCCCCTACCCGCCCCGGGGCCGTATCGCGGTCGCCTCCCAGTCGGGCAACTTCGTCTCCGCCTTCCAGAACTACGCCGGCCAGACCGGGGTGGGGATCAGCCGGGCCGTGTCGGCCGGCAACGCCGCCGCGACCGGCATCGCCGACTACCTCGAGTGGTTTGCCGACGATCCCGAGACCGACGTGGCCCTCTGCTACGTGGAGGGCCTGGTTGACGGCCGGGGCTTCTACGAACGGGTCCGGGAGGTCACCCGCCGGATGCCGGTCGTCGTCGTCAAGGGCGGGGCCACCTCGGGTGGGCAACGGGCGGCAGCCTCTCACACCGGTTCGCTGGCCAGCGACGACCGGGTGTTCGACGGGATGGCCCGCCAGGCCGGCCTGGTGCGGGCCGCCACCATCGAGGAGGCCTTCGAAGCCGCCGCCACCTTCGCCACCCAGCCGCTGCCCGCCGGCGACCGGGTCCTGGTGCTGACCACTGCCGGCGGCTGGGGTGTCGTCACCGCCGATGCCGTGACCCGGCACCCCGACCTCACCCTGCTGGCCCTGCCAGGGGACCTGCGCGACACCATCGACGGCATGCTCCCGCCGCGATGGAGCCGCAACAATCCCGTCGACATGGCCGGCGGCGAGACCCGCGACACCATCCCCGACCTGATCGACACGGCCGCCGCCCATCCCGACGTCGACGCCGTCATCCAGTTGGGCCTGGGCATCCAAGGCAACACCGCGGCTCTGACCCGCTCGGGCCCGTTCCACCCCGACCACGGCCTCGAACGCATCGTCGACTTCCACGAACGCCAAGAGCGCCGCTACGCCGAAGCGGCCGCCGCAGCCGCCGACACCCACGGCACCCCGGTGCTGGTGGCCTCCGAACTGGCCGTGGCCCGTCCCGACAACCCCATGGTCGCCGCAGTCCGCGGGACGGGCCGGCTGTGTTACGCCTCGGCCGACCGGGCGGTGACCGCCCTCGGCCATCAGGCCCGCTACGCCCGCTGGCGGCGGGCTCGCCCCTGACCGCTCAGCGGCGAGCGGCCCGCAGGGCGGCGGCCAGGTTGCCCCGGCGACCCACCACCAACCGGTCCAAGCCGAGGAACGCCGCCAGGCGGTCCAGTTCCACCGACAGTTCGGCCGCCACGTGGTCCCGGTCGACGTCCGGTTCGGCGAACACCCCTCGGGCCAGCAGACAACCGCCGGCCCGGTCGGCTTTGACGTCGACCCGCCCGACCAGCGTGTCGCCGAGCAGGAACGGCAACACGTAGTAGCCGTACTCCCGCTTGGCTTCGGGCACGTAAATCTCGATGCGGTACCGGAAACCGAAGAGACGCTCAGCCCGGGGACGGAACCACACCACCGAGTCGAACGGTGACAGTAGGGCCCGGGCGTCCACCATCGGTGGTCGCCGATGGGCGGGATGGCGGTAGACGGGGTCCTTCCAGCCGTCGACCCGTACCTCGTCGAGACGGCCGTCGTCGACGAGACCGGCCAACAGCGGCCGGGACTCGGTGACCTTGAGTCGGAAGTAGTCGGCCAGGTCGGCGGCCGAACCGAGCCCATGGCATCGAGCGGCCAGCACCAACAGGTCGCGCTGGGCGTCCTCGTCGTTCGGCGTCGGCCGGCGGCGGATCTCGGCCGGCACCACGCCGTCGAAGCTCTCGTACACCCGCTCGAAGTTGGCGGTGCGACGACAGCCCACCTCGCCGACCCGGAACAACCAGTCCAGGGCCCGCTTGCCGTCCGATCGCCCATTCCACCAGGTTCCCTGGCGGGGCCGGGGGTCGCTCAGCGAACCACCGGTGAGGGGTCCGGCAACCTGAACCTCGGCCAGCACGGCGGCCACGTAGTCGGCCCGACGGGTCGCCATGTCGTGCAGGCCGGCCCAGATGTCGCCGTGACGGGCCCGCCGCTTCAGCCAGCGCAGCAGGGGCTCGTGTTCGACGGGCAGGATCGACGCCTCGTGGCTCCACGCCTCGAACATGGCGCCCGAACGCCACAACCAGTCGTCGAGACGGGCGCGGTCGTAGACGCCGAGCCTGCTGTAGACCGGCAGGTAGTGCGACCGGCACACCGTCTGCACCGAATCCAGCTGCAGCAGCCCGATACGCCGCAACACCCGGGCGAACTGGGCCGGACCGGGGGCGCGGGCCGGGGGCTGGTCGGCGAACCCCTGGGCGGCCAGGGCGGCCCGGCGGGCCTCAGCGGCGGTCAACTCCTCCATGGGTGCTGCCAGTGTGGCCCACCGCGGGACCGGCAGCGAGGCCCGCTGAGTACGCTGGTCGGCAGCCATGTTGGATCACGTGTTCTCCGACGCCATCGGTGCGCTGCGCGAAGCGCTCGAAGCAGCCCGCCTTGAGCGCCAGACCCTCGAGGAGCGCTTCCAGGCCGACGTCCTGCTGGGTGACCTCACCTGGGAGACCTCGTACGGCCTACCCGGCGAGGGCGACCCGCCACGGGTCCGCTGCGACCTGACCCTCGAATGGCCCACTTGGTCGCAGGCCACCTACCGACGCTGGTACCTCGAAGGGGAGGTCGACGAGCCGCCCCAGATCGCCGTCGAGGTCGTGCTCCGACTCCAGCGGCTCGTCGGCAACCCCGATCCGGCGACCATCCTCGCCGCCCTCCCCGCCGAAGCCCCCGACTTGGGCGGCGACGAGCTGGCGTTGAACGGGCCGACCGTCGAGACGATCTTCGACCGGGGCCTGGACGACCCCGACTGGGCCATCGAGGTGTCCTACGAAGGTATCTACGAGTTGGGCACCGACGTCCTCGAGGACGGGGCGGCGCTCGACGACCACTTCGGTGGCCTGGGCGGTTGGATCAGCAGCGCCCTGGTCCGCCTGGGCGACATGGACCTGGCGTTCCGACCGGCCGATCCGGTCGGCGACTGAACCTCAGACGCCGTCGCCGACCCCTCCCTTGAAGGGCAGCAGGTCGTCGAACTCGGAAGGGCGCTTCTCGGCCCGGGCGGTGAACGCCTCCTGCATGTCGCCACCGACGAACATGCCGGCGTTCCAGGTGGCGATGTGGTTCAGCGAGTCCGCGGTGCTGTGGTCCCGGGCGTAGGTGATCATCTCCTTGGACCCCCACACGGCCAACGGCGACTTGTCGGCGATCTCGGCCGCGATGGCCTGGACGGCATCGAGCATGGCCTCCTGGTTGGGGAAGACCTCGTTGACCAGACCCACCGCCTTGGCCTCGGCGGCCGGCATACGCCGCCCGGTGTAGGCCAGCTCACGGCACACGCCCTCAGGGATCAGCTTGGGCAGCCGCTGCAGGGTGCCGACGTCGGCGGTCATGCCGATGTTGATCTCCTGAATGCAGAAGAAGGCGTCCTCGGTGGCGTACCGCATGTCGGCCGCGGTGACCATGTCGACAGCACCGCCGATGCAGCCGCCCTGGATGGCGCACAGCACGGGCATGCGGGCCTGCTCGAAGCAGCTGAACGTCTCTTGGAGGTGCAAGACGTTCCGCCGGAGGTTGGCCCGCACCCGACCCGGCTCCTGCCGGTCGGTCGGCCGCTGGCTGTCACCGAACACCGCGAGGTCCATGCCGGCAGAGAAGTGGCGGCCGGTGGATGCGACCACGACGGCCCGGACGTCACCCCGGGCGTCGAGCTCGCGCACCAACGCGGGCAGCTCGTCCCAGAACGCCGGGATCATCGTGTTGAGCTTGTCCCCCCGGCTGAGGGTCACGGTGGCCACGCCGCCGTCGGTCTTGACATCGAAGCAGGTCAGTCCGTCGATCATGGTGGTCACGGTAGTCGTGACCGCTGCCGATCCCCTGATCGGCAAACCATCCGCTGTGTCAGCCCAGCACCGCTTCGGCCACCGCGGTCAGGTCGGCCTCGGGTCGGGCCCCGAGGTGTCCGATGATCTCGGCGGCCGCGATGCTCCCCAAACGTCCGGCATGGGCCAGATCGGCACCCTGGCTCAGCCCGAAGAGCACGCCCGCGGCGTAGAGGTCGCCGGCCCCCGTGGTGTCGACCACCCCGTCGAGCTCGTCGGCGACCACGTCGATGCGCTCCGATCCGGCCACCACCAGCGAGCCGCGGGGTCCGAGGGTGACGAAGGCCAGGTCCACGTCGGCGGCCACCGCGTCGCAGGCCCGGGCCACGTCGTCGACCTCGTACAGCGAGCAGATCTCGCCGGCATTGCCGAACACGACGTCGACCCGGTCGACCAGCAGTTCCCGCCACTCGTCGCGGTGACGGTCCACGCAGAACCCGTCGGACAAGGTGAGCGACACGGTGCGCCCCGCGGCGCGGGCGGCGTCCATGGCGAACCGGATGGCGTCCTTGGCCACCTCGACGTCCCAGAGGTAGCCCTCGCAGTACAGGTGGCCGGCCGAAGCGATCAGGTCGGTGTCGACGTCATGGCGCGACAGCAGCGACGACACGCCGAGGGAGGTGTTCATGGTGCGCTGGGCGTCCGGGGTAACCTGAATCAGGCACCGCCCGGTGGGCGGTCCGTCGCTGGCACCGGGACAGTCGAAGAGCACACCGGCGGCCCGCAGGTCCCGGCCGAATACGTCTCCCAGATCGTCGTCGGCCACCTTGCCGAGGAAGGCGGCCCGTCCGCCGAAGCCGGCGACCCCGACCATGGTGTTGGCCGCCGACCCGCCGGAGGCCTCGAGGCCGGCCGGCATCACGGCGTGGAGGTCGAGGGCCCGCTGCGCGTCGACCAGGGTCATCGACCCCTTGGCCAGGTCGTGCTGCTCGATGAATGTGTCGTCGACGGCTGCCAGCACGTCGACGATGGCGTTGCCCACGCCGACGACGTCGAACGTCGCATGCTGCACGGCTGGCTGCACGGTGGCTCCTCACACGGTCCGCGCCGACCAGACGACGACGCCGGCCCAGTGTGCCGCGTGTGTGCGCCGCTCCCCCACCCCATGGCCGAACGGCGCCGACCGCTCAGGGTCAGGCCACCGAGCTCCTGATCCGCACCGGCGCCAGGCCGCGGCGCCGACGGTCCAGATCCTCACTGCGGGCCGCGGCGATGTTCCGTGCGAAGGCGTCCTCGGCCGGGAACGTCCCCGTGTCGAGCGTCGGCAACTCGGGCACGGTCGACGCGTCGTAATGCCGCTCGTCCCACCAACCCATGGTGTCTCCCTTCCGGGCGCCACGCGGCAGCACCCACTGTGGGGAGCCGCCACCGCCCGGGGGACGGGCAACCACGGCCCCTACTCCGCACCCCCATTGCACACCATCGGGACGCGGCATAGGTGTCGGTCGCGTGACGATTCGGCTGCGGATCAGCGGTGGGCCGCGCCCAGCCGTTCCAGCAGGGCCCGTCCGCTTGTCAGCTTGAGGTCCTCGTAACCCCGGACGTCCATGGCCGAGCCGGCCAGCGACACGGTGTCCTCGAAGCGGTCGGGCGTCAGCGAGGCCAGGAGGTCGCCGATGACCGACCGGCACTCAGCCACCAGCGTGCGTCCCAGGCGCCGGGCCTCGGGTCGAACGGCTCTGGGCCCTGCCCGAGACCCTGGGCGTATTCCTCATCACGGGCATCGACGACGTCATCGTCCACCTGAGCGTCGCCGACACCGACAGCCTGCGCCACCTGGTGCTCGAGGGCATCTCCAGCATCGACGGCGTGGTCGACGAGCGCACGTCGCTGGTCTTCGAGTACCGCCAGAAACGCGTCGTCGCTCCCTTCACCGACTGAGGCCACGGCCACCCGGCGATACGCTCAGCCGTCCATGCCGCCACCCCAGCACGATCCCCGAGACCCCCATCGCCTCCCCCGTTTCGTCCGGCCCCGGCACTACGCCCTCCATCTCACCCCCGACCTCGACGCCGCCACCTTCCAAGGCACGGCCGGCATCGACGTCGAAGTCCACGAGCCCGTCGCCGAGGTGGTGCTCAACGCCGCCGAACTGACCATCCGATCGGCGACCATCGACGGAGCACCGGCGACGGTCAGCCTCGACCCCGAAGTCGAACAGGTCACCCTGACCACGACGGCCCCCATCGGCCCCGGTCCGGCCCGCATCGAGCTGGCCTTCGACGGCGTGCTCAACGACCGCCTCCGGGGCTTCTACCGCAGCACGCTCGTCGACGACGACGGGCTGGCCCACACCATCGCCACCACCCAGTTCCAGTCCACCGACGCCCGCCGTTGCTTCCCGTGCTTCGACGAACCCGACTTCAAGGCCACCTTCGGGGTCATCCTCGACGTTCCGTCGCACCTGCTGGCCGTGTCGAACGGCGCCCAGGTCACCCGCACCCCGACCGACGACGGTCTCGACCGGGTCGTGTTCGCCGACACCATTCCCCTGTCGACCTACCTCGTCGCCTTCGTCGTCGGCCCCCTCGAAGCCACGGCGGCCGTCGACGTCGACGGCGTACCCGTCCGTGTCGTGCACCCGCCGGGTCGAGGCCACCTGGCCCGCTTCGCCCTCGACGTGGCCGCCCACTCGCTGCGCTGGTTCGCCGACTGGTACGACCTCCCGGTGCCCGGCGGCAAGGTGGACCTCGTGGCCCTCCCCGACTTCGCCTTCGGGGCCATGGAGAACCTTGGCTGCATCACGTTCCGCGAGGTGCTGCTGCTCGTCGACCCCGACACCGCCACCCAGCGTGAACTGGAGGCGGTCGCCGCGGTGCTCAGCCACGAGCTTGCCCACCTCTGGTTCGGCGACCTGGTCACGATGCGATGGTGGAACGGCATCTGGTTGAACGAAGCCTTCGCCACGTTCATGGAGATGAAGGCCGTCGAGGCCTACCGGCCGGACTGGGACGTGTGGACCGGATTCGGTTCGGCCCGGTCCGCGGCCATGGACGTCGACTCACTGGCCTCTACCCGTCCGATCGAGTACCCGGTCCTCACCCCGGCCGACGCCGAAGGCATGTTCGACCTCATCACCTACGAGAAGGGGGCGGCTGTCGTCCGCATGCTCGAGCAGTACCTCGGCGAGACGGTGTTCCGGGACGGCGTCCGCCGCTACCTGACCACCCACCTCCACGGCACCACCGACAACGACGACCTGTGGGACGCCCTCGAGGCCGTCTCCGGCGAGCCGGTGGGCGACCTGATGCACGGCTGGATCTTCCAGGGCGGGCACCCCGAGATCACCGGCCGCCTCACCGGCGACCGCCTCGAGCTGACCCAGCGGCCGTTCCGCTACGACGGCGTCGACGACGGCACCCGCTGGACCGTGCCGGTGCGGGTGCGCACCTCGGCCGGCATCCAACGGGTCCTGCTCGACGGTGACCGGCCCGGCACCCTCGAGCTGGACGGCGCCCTGACGACCGTCAACGCCGACGCGTCGGGCTTCTACCGCTCGCCATCGGACGGCCCGGTCGCCGGTTCGGCCGCCGAACGGGCCAACCGGGTGTCCGACCTGTGGGCCCACACCCTGGCCGGCACCACCACCCCCGACGACTTCCTTGACCACGTCGCCGGCCTGGCCGACGAGACCGACCTCGGGGTGTGGCAGGCCGCCGTCGGCGGTCTCGCCACCCTCGACCTGTGCGCACCGGCCCGCCCGCTCCCCAGGGTCACCGACCTCCTCCACCCGCTGCTCGACCGGCTCGGCTGGCATCCCGAACCCGGCGACGACGACCGCACGCGCCAACTCCGCGGCCTGGCCGTCGACGCCATGGGCAACCTGGCCGACGACGAGGCCGTCGTCGAACGAGCGACCCGATGGTGGCGGGCCGGCCACGGTGACCCCGCGGTGGCGGCCGCCGTGGTGTCCATCACCGCCACCCACGGCGACGCCACGACCTTCGCCGAGTTCAGCCGTCTGGCCGACGAGGCCCCGACCGCCCAGGACCAGCAGCGCCATCTCCGTGCCCTGCCCCGGTTCCCAGGGAGATCCGAGATCGATGCCCTCCTCACGGGGATCCTCGACGGCACGATCCGCACCCAGGACGCCCCGTTCCTCGTCCGCGAGGCCCTCAACCACCGCCAGCACCGGTCCGCCGTGTGGGGCTGGCTCACCGAGAACTGGGCGAACCTCACCGGGCGGCTCCCGTCGAACAGCATCGCCCGCATGCTCGAAGGCGTCCGGGCCCTCATCGAACCCGGCCTCTCACCGGGCGTCGATCCCTTCCTCGACGCCCACCCCGTTCCCCAGGGGGCCCTGATGGTCGCCCAGCATCGAGAGCGGCGTCTGGTCAACGCCCGGCTGGCCGACCGCCTTCGCTGACCCTCAGCCCCCGGGCACGAGGTCCAGCCGGAACGCCCCGTGCCGGTCGAGCACCTCGGCCACGAACCGGTGATCGCCGCCATCCGGATCGGTGGCTACACAGTCGAACCGCTGGCCAGCCGCCGCCACCCGCAGCACCGGCCCGCACACCACGTCGTTGACCACACCCAGGTCGGCATCGAGACGCTCGGCAGCCACCGCGGCCACGTCGTCGGCCCACACCAGGTCGATGCCGGTGACCACCGAGACGTGGCGGTCGTCCGATGGGCCATCCACCACGACCTGCACCTCGGCGCCGGCGATGACCACGGCACACCTCGTGATCCGAGACTCCCCGATCTCGGGACACGTCACCCCGTCGATCATCTCCGGGTGGTCGGGCAACAGCGACACGGCGATCGCCCCTTCGAGCGTCGCCGGATCGAACGGATGCGGCGCGTCCGAACCGCAGCCCGCACCCAGCAGGGCGGCCACCGCCACGGCCAGCCACCGGCCGGGGGTCATTCCCACTGGGTGGCGAACTCGAGCGCCTCGCCCCACGCCGTGCCGGCCTCGATGAGCCCCTTGCCCTGCATGACCTGGCGGGGCCGGTTCATGCCGAACACCGCCATCAGCCGGTCGCCCCGTCCGTAGAAGGCGGCGAACCGCTGTTCTTCGACCGATCCGGCGACGATGCGGACCTCGTCGTCGGGCCCGGCCCGGCCAGCCAACTGGATCTTGCGGTCGTACTGGTCGCTCCAGAACCACGGGACCGGCGCGAACGCCGAGGCGTCGGCGTCGTCGACCATCAGCCGGCGGGCCGCGTGCACGCCCTGGTCAACGGCGTTGTCCCAGTGCTCGACCCGCATGACCTGTCCGAACCGCCGGTTCGGCCATCGGGCCACATCGCCGGCGGCCACCACATGGGGAGCGGCCAGGCACGTCTCGTCGCAAACCACCCCGTCGTCGACGGTGAGCCCGGAACCAGCCAGCCACTCGGCGTTGGGCACCACCCCGATGCCGACCACCACCACGTCGGCCTCGACGACCGCGCCGTCGCTGAGCCGTACACCGGTGACGGCGTCGTCACCCAGGACCTCGTCGACCCCGACCCCGCAGCGCAGGTCGACACCATGGGCCAGGTGCACCGCCCCCACCGCACCGCCGACGACATCACCCAGGACGCGCCCCATCGGCACTGGCAGCGCCTCGACCATGGTGACCGGCACGTTCCATCCCACCGCCGTCGACGCCACCTCCGCACCGATGAACCCGGCCCCCACCACCACGACCCGCCGGGGCCCGGCAGCCAGAGCGCCCCGGATGGCCAGGGCGTCGTCGAGGGTGCGCAGCGTGTGGACGCCGGCCAGGCCCTCCGTGCCGGGAAGGGTCCGACAGCGGGCGCCGGTGGCGATCATGAGGCCGTCGTAGGGCTCCGGCACTCCATCCACCTCGACCGTCCGGGCGGCCACGTCGAGCCCGGTTGCCCTGGCCCCGAGGCGTAGATCCAGATCCAGATCGGCCAACTTGTCGGCCGGCGTGAGGGCGATGCGCTCAATGTCCCACGCACCGGCCAGCAACTGCTTGGACAGCGGGGGCCGGTCGTAGGGCGTGTGGGGCTCGTCACCGATGAGGCTGATGGCGCCCTCGAACCCGTCGCGCCGCAGGGTCTCGGCGGCCCGCAGCCCGGCCAGCGAGGCACCGACGATGGTGACCGATGAACGCATGGGAGGGTCGCCGAAGCGCCGTTGGGCCGCTCAGCCCTCGATGGCGATGGCCTGCTTGGGGCAGCGCTGGACCGCCTCCTCCATGGCGGAGCGACGATCCTCGGCGGGGTTCTCCTCGAGCACGTAGAGGAAGTCGTCGTCACGCACCTCGAACACGTCGGGGGCGATCTGCATGCAGATGGCGTTGCTCTCGCAGAGGTCGAAATCGACGACGATGCGCATGGGGCTCTCCAGGTTCACGACGGGCGGGTCGGCACGCATCGTAGGCGGCGGGGCACAGCCCGTACCGACCGGCCCCTCAGGACGGCTTGTCGACCCCCACGATCCACATGGCGAAGTACTGGGCGCCGCCTCCGTAGGCGTGGCCGAAGGCCCGCCGCACCCCGTCGACCTGATGGTCGCCGGCCAGGCCGCGCACCTGAAGCGCGGCCTCGGCGAAACGGATCATCCCCGACGCCCCGATGGGGTTCGACGACAGCACCCCGCCCGAACAGTTCACCGGCAGATCACCACCGTCGAGCCGGGTCGCTCCCTCCTCGACGAGGCGCCACCCCTCGTCGCGGTCGGCGAACCCGAGGCTCTCGAGCCACATCGGCTCGTACCAGGAGAACGGCACGTACATCTCGACGGCGTCGATCTCGGCCCTCGGGTCGGCGATGCCGGCCTGGCGGTACACCTCGGCGGCGCAGGCCCGGCTGGCCGCCGGATTCACCTCGTCGCGGCCGGGGAAGTTGTTGGCCTCGGAACGCATGGCCGTGCCCTGCACCCACGCCACCGGTCGATCGGCGGCGTCGCCGGCGGCCTCGTCGCCCAGCACCATGGCGCACGCCCCGTCCGACGACGGACAGGTCTCCGAGAACCGGATGGGGTCCCACAGCATCGGGGCGTCGACGACCTGGTCGAAGGTCAGATCATGCTGGTGGAGGTGGGCGTAAGGGTTGCGCAGGGCGTGCTGGCGGTCCTTGAACGCCACCATGCACCCGATGAGCTCGGGGGCGCCCGAACGGGCCATGTACTGGCGGATGATCGGTGAAAAGTAGCCGCCGGCGCCGGCGTTGATCGACACGGAGAACGGCTGGGGCAACGAGAGGGCCCACGTGGCGTTGGACTCCGACTGCTTCTCGAAGCCGAGGGTGAGCACCCGGCGGTGGATCCGGGCCTGGACCAGCGAGGTGGCCACCAGCGCCGTCGACCCCCCGACCGAACCCGCGGTGTGGACCCGCAGGACCGGCTTGCCGACGCAGCCCAGCGCCTCGGCCAGGTACAACTCGGGCATCATCAGCCCCTCGAAGAAGTCGGGGGCCTTGCCGATCACCACGGCGTCGATGTCGGTCCAGGCGCACTCGGCATCGGCCAGGGCACGGTCGGCGGCCTCCCGCACCAGCCCGGCGATCGACACGTCCCCCCGGGTGGACTGGTAGCGGGTCTGGCCCACCCCGAGCACCGCGGTGCGCTCCTTGCCGGCCGAGGCGCCCACGTCAGTCACCCTCCAGGACGCACAGCAGGTTCTGCTGCAGGCACGGACCGGAGGTGGCGTGGGCCAGGGCCCGGTCGGCGGTGCCGGCCCCGATCCGGTTGGCGGCCTCGGCGATGCGCACCAGACCCGACGCCATCAGCACGTCGGCGGCCAGGGCGCCGCCCGACGGGTTGACGACCGTGTCGGGTTGGAGGCCCAACTCCCGTTCGAGGACGGCCTCCTGGCTGGTGTACGGACCGTGCAACTCGGCCACGTCCAGCCGGTCGGCGCCCACGCCCACCCGTTCGGCAGCCAGAGCCACGGACGGCGCTCGGGTGAGGTCGCGGACCCCGAGCCCGTGGGCGTCGATGCGGTGGTCGATGCCCCGGATCCACGCCGGCCGGTCGCACAGGGTGCGGGCGCGGTCGCCGGCAGCCAGGATCACCGCACACCCACCGTCAGCCTCGGCAGCGATGTCTGAAGGACGCAACGGATCGGCCACGAACCCCTCGGCAAGCAGCTCGTCGACCCCGGCGTCCGCCGAGGACCGCACGGCCTGCGGGTTGTCGACCGCGTTGCGTTGACTCCGAATGGCGATCTCGGCCAGCGCCGTCGGGCTGGTCAGGCCCCCATCGAGCAGCAGGCGGGCCTGGAGGGCGGCCACCGCGTGGGCGTCGGGCCACAGCGGGGTGACGAGGTACGGGTCGAGCTGGGTGGCCAGCACATCGCGGCGGGAACCCGGCGACGACTTCCCATACGAGTAGACGAGCGCCGTGTCGACCTCGCCGGTCTGGATCTTCACCCAGGCTTCGTACAGGGCGAAGGCACCGTCCATCTCGACGTGGCTCTCAGCGATGGGCGGGACGGCACCGACGGCATCGAGGGTGTGCACGAACGAGAACGCCTGCCCGGCCAGGAAGTCACTGCTGCCCGAACACGTGAACCCGATGTCGGCCTGGTCGAGGCCGGCGGCGTCCCGGACCGCGGTGATGAGCGGCACCAGAAGCTGGACCTCGGTGGTACCGGTGAGGGCTGGCACCTGGCGGTGGGCGGTGGCGACCACCGCGACGTCACGCATCGCCGTCCGCCCCCCACGCCCGGTTTCCGGCCCGGTCGGCCGGCACGTCGGGTTCTCCGGTGGGTACCCAGTAGAGGATGTTCTCGGCCGTGGCCTCGAGCTGGTCGTCGGGCTTCCACACGGCCCGGACCCGCATGCCGGTGCGCACCTCGTCGTGGGCGCACCCGGCGACGAGGCCGAGGAAGCCGACGTCGGCCCCGTCGAGGTGGATCCAGGCACTGACGTACGGCACCTCGAGGTCGGTGCGGCCCGGGATCGGCAGGTGGGTCACGCAGAAGTTTCCGACGTGGCCGGTGTCGGCCAACTCAATGGCCTCGGTGGTGGCCACCCCGTGCCGGGTATCGACCCCCCGGGGCGGGATGAACACCGCCCCATCGACCGGGGAACGGTGGCCCAGGATGCGACGCTCGGCGTACCCCCGCAGATACTCCTGGGAGGCGTCGGAGGGCACGAAGTCGTAGGTCAGCCGAATGGGTGTCCGTACCGAGCGCACCGGCTCGTCACCGTGCGCGGTGACGGGTGCAGCGTCCGTCGCCCCATCGGCGGGGACGAAGCCGGCCAGGTCGGCGATGTGCCCGACCCGGTCGTCGCGCCAGACGGCCTGCACCCGCATCCCGGTCGACATGGAGGCGGCCGAATCGACCAGCACCGCGTGGAGCATCGGGGTGTCGGCACCGTCTGGGCGCACCAGGGCCAGGGCGTGCGGGTCGTCCCACGGCGACTGGGGACGGGGCGGGTCCACCCACGTCCACGAGACCACGGTGCCGGCCTGGCCGACCTCGACGATCTCGTCGAGCGGCGCACCGGTCGCCGGATCGAACTCGACCGGCGGGCACGACACCGTGCCGTCGCTCCGCCGGACGCCGTACAACCGGCCGTCACGGAGCCCGGTCAGGAACGCACCGATCACCGGACCAGTGGTCCGGGTGAAGGGGTACTCGAGCACCAGGTCGGTGCGCAGCAACGCCACGACGTCTACCTCCCCGGCACCCGTCGATCCCTGGCCGACCGGATCAGAAATCGATGACCTGGCGGATGACGTCGGCGTCGCCCATGCACGCCATGGCGTCGTTGACCTCGTCGATGGCGATCCGCCGCGAGATCATGCCTTCCAGGTCGAGCCGTCCGGCCTTGTAGAGGCGGAGGAACCGGTTGAAGTCGGTGCGCACGTCGGCGCCGCCGTACATCGACCCCACCAGGGTCTTCTCCGAGAAAAACATCTCGAAGGCGGACAACGAGAAGGTCTCCTCGGCCCGACCGACGCCCACGATGCACGTGGTGCCGCCACGCCGGGTCAGGTCGAAGGCCTGCCGCATGGTGGACGGCATGCCGATGCACTCGAGGGCGAAGTCGAAGCCCTCGCCGCCGGTGACCTCGGCCGTGGCCGTCGGCAGGTCGTCGGGCACCACCCCGTGGGTGGCACCGAACGACTTGGCCCGGTCCAGCTTGCCCTCGTGCAGATCGACGGCGACGATCGCCGACGCCCCGGCGATACGGGCCCCCTGGATGGCGGCGACGCCGACGCCGCCGGCACCGATGATGACCACCGACGATCCCGGCGTGACCTTGGCCGTGTTGAGGGCGGCACCCACGCCGGTGGTGACCCCGCACCCCACGAGCGCCGCCACGTCCAACGGCACGTCGTCGTCGATCTTGATGGCCGCCATGCCGGGCACGATCGTCTCCTCGGCGAACGTGCCGCATCCGGTCATGGCGCCGATGACCGTGTCACCCTGCCGGAACTGGGGTGCGGCACTCATGGCGATCAGGCCGTTGATGCACAGGTTCGGCTGGCCGCGTCCGGTGCAGAAGGCGCAGGTTCCACAGGGCGGGGAGAAGGCGATGATGACGTGATCGCCGGGGGCCACGTGGGTGACCCCGGGGCCGACGTCGGTGACGACACCCGCCCCTTCGTGGCCGAGCACCGCCGGCGGCGGCTGGGGAATCGTGCCGTTCATGGCCGACAGGTCGCTGTGGCAGACGCCGCTGTGGGCGATCTTTACCTTGACGTCGCCGGGCGCCATGTCCCGCAGGGTGACGTCGTCGGCGACGACCAGTTCGTCGGTCGGGACCTGGGTCAGGATGGCAGCGAGCATGGTTTCCTCCGCGTGGTGCGTGCTGGTTGAGGACCGTAGTTGCTCCCTCCCCGTGGCGAGAAGGCGGCGGGCTAGCGTGACCGGTCCATGGAGTTGAAGACGACCAGCTGGGCGCTCACCGGCTCGACGGCTGTCATCACGCTGTCGCGGCCGGCCCGCCGCAACGCCTGGACCGGCCGGATGCACACCGAGTACCGATGGCTGTTGGAGCGGGCCGAGCACGACCCGGCGGTCAAGGCCATCGTGGTGACCGGCGACCCCGACGGCCGGGCCTTCGGGGTGGGTGCCGACGCCGAGGCCCTCGACGGACACGTCGAGCGCGGCGGCTACGACGCCGGCCTACCTGATGACGTGCCGATGCCCGGCCACGGTGTGCACCCGGCCTTCGACGCCGACTTCGCCTACCACTTCGGCCTGACCAAACCGGTGGTGGCCGCCCTCAACGGGGCCACGGCAGGCGTCCACCTGGTGCTGGCCTGCTTCTGCGATCTGCGCTTCGCTGCCGCCGGGGCCAAGCTCACCACGGCCCACGGCAAGTTGGGCCTGCCGGCCGAGTACGGGCTGTCGTGGCTGCTTCCCCGGCTCATCGGCGTGACCCGGGCCAACGACCTGCTCCTGACCAGCCGGGTGGTCCTGGCCGAGGAGGCCGAGGCCATGGGCCTCGTGAACGGGGTCGCGCCCGCCGACCGGCTCATGGGCCATGTCATCGGATGGATCGACGAGTACCTCGGGCCGGTGGCCCGCAGCAGCCTGGCGGCCACCAAACGCCAGATCTACTCCGACCTGCACGGTGACGCCGCCTCGTCGGTCGCCGAGTCCCTGACGTTGTTCGACCACCACATGGGTGGCGACGACTACACCGAGGGCGTGGCCGCACTCAACGAGAAGCGGCCGCCCCGGTTTCCCTGAGCCGTCCCTCCGGTCAGAACAGCGGACCGTCGGCGACAACGACCCCGTCGTCGTCGGCCCACAGGAACATGCCGGGCCGCACCTCCACACCGCCAACGCTGACCGGCACGTCGCGGTCACCGGCTCCGGCCTTGACGCTCTTGCGGGGGCAGGTACCCCGGGCCCGGATCCCGACGGCCTGGTCCCGTAGTTCGACGGCGTCGCGGACACAACCGTCGACCACGATGCCGGCCCAGCCGTTGGCGACCGCCAGCTCACCCAGGTTGCCCCCCACCAGCGCACAACGGGTCGAACCGCCGCCGGCGACGAGGAGCACCCGGCCTTCGCCCGTCTCCTCCAGCGCCGCACGGACCAGCGTGTTGTCCTCGAATACCGACAAGGTCGTGACCGGTCCGGCGAACGCCGGGACCCCGCCGTAGGAGCCGAAACCGCCGCCGAGCACCTGCACGGCATCGCCGTGATCGTCGCACAGATCGGCGGTGGCCCACATCAGCCGTCGGCCCCCAGAAACTCGTACAACGCGTCCTTGGGTCGACCGACCCGGGCGGACAGCGGCCCGTCACCACCCAGATCCCCCCGCACCAGCACCGGACGCTGCAGCAGGGCTTTGCGCCGGGCCAGCAGCTCGACCACGGCGTCGGCGTCGCCGACATAGTCGTCGGGATCCAGCTCCAGCTTCTTGAACTGCGAGTCCTTGCGCACAAGGTCCTCGACCGGCCCGTCGAGGCCGGCGGCGATGCGGGACAGCAGGGCCGCGTCGGGCGGCTCCTTCATGTAGAGCACGACGTCGATCTGCACCCCCAGTTCCTCGGCGACCGCCAAGGCGTTCTTGGAAGCGTGTCAATGCGGGTTGTGGAAGACGGTGATGTCGGCCATCGGGGCCCCTCGTGGTCGGCGGGCTCAAGCCCGGTGTTCGATGTGGGCACGCAGGTGGGTGCCGGCGGGGTCGGTCCAGCCCTTGGACCGGGCGTAGTCGACCATGGCCGTGAAGCCGGCCTCCCAGTCGTCGTCGGCCCGTACCCCGACCCAATGCCGGATCGCCCGCTCGGCGATCCAGAGGTAGCCGTTCTCGGCCCTGGTTCCTTCGCCCATGGTGGCGGCCAGACGGTCGGCGGCGCCGTCCCCGTCGGCTTCGACGTGGAACCCGGTGAACAGGTCGTAGTCGTCGACGGTCACGTCGCCGGCTGAACTCACCTTGATGATCACGCCGTCACGCCCTCTGGTCGCCCCACGTCGCCCGACGGTATCTAGAACCCGCGCCAGTGCGGTTCGCGGCGTTCGCGGAAGCTGGCGATGCCCTCGGCGGCGTCCACCGTGGAGTTGTTGAGCTCAACGGCCCACGCCTCGTTGTCCTCGAGGGTCCGACGGTCGACGTCCAGCGACCGGTTGAGCATCCACTTGGTGAGCATGAAGCTCCGGGTGGGGCCGGTCGCCAACCGCTCGGCCCAGGCCGTTGCCGTGGCCATGAGATCGTCGCCGGGCACCACGGCGTTGCACAGGCCGATGCGGAGTGCCTCGTCGGCCGGAACGTCATCGGCGAAGAACAACAACTCCTTGGCCTTTTGCAGGCCGACCAGGCGGGGCAGGATCCAGGCGCCCAGGCCGTCGGGCACCAGGCCCCGCCGGGCGAACACCTCGATGAACTTGGCGTGCTCGGCCATGATCACCAGGTCGCAGCACAGGGCCAGGTGGGCGCCGACCCCTGCTGCCGTGCCGTTGACGGCGGCGATGACCGGGAGCTCGCAGTCGAGGATGGCCGGCATGAGGGCCAGCTGGCCCTCGAGCATCATGCGCCGGGCCTCACCGACGGCCAGTTCGGGAGCGTCATCGGGGCGAGGGGCGAACTCCCGGCCGACGCTGATG
Source organism: uncultured Microthrixaceae bacterium (assembly GCA_964586175.1). Taxonomy (GTDB): domain Bacteria; phylum Actinomycetota; class Acidimicrobiia; order Acidimicrobiales; family MedAcidi-G1; genus CAZPGL01. The sequence continues at coordinate 43,100 of CAZPGL010000002.1, forward strand.
TCGGCCCCCGGGCAGAACAGCTTGGAGCCCTCGGCGGTGATGACGATGGCCCGGGCCTCGAACCTTCCGTTGCACCCCTTCACGAGGCCGGCGATGCGGTCCCGCATGCCCGGCGACAGGGCATTGCCCTTGTCGGGGTTGTCGATCGTGATCCAGGCCACCTGGTTCACGATCTCGTACCGGACGAGTTGTTCGAGGTCGGTGATGTCGCTCATCGGTTCCGACGGTAGTCGGCCCCGCCCTGCCGCAACGGGCCGGGCGGGGCGACCGGAGGCGTCAGACGGCGTCGGCACCCCGCTCGCCGGTGCGGATGCGGACCAGGCCCCCGACGTCGGTGACCCACACCTTGCCGTCACCGATCTTCTCGGTTCGAGCCGCGGCCACGATGGCATCGACCACGGCGTCGGCCTGATCGCCGTCGACCACGATCTCGACCCGGGTCTTGGGGGTGAACAGCACCTTGTACTCGGTGCCCCGGTAGGTCTCGCTGTGTCCACCCTGGCGGCCGAAGCCCTGGACCTCGCTGACCGTCATGCCCTGCACGCCGAGGGAGGCCAGGGCGTCCTTGACGTCGTCGAGCTTGAATGGCTTGATGACTGCGGTGACCAACTTCATGGGTACTCCCCCGGTTGTCGTGCCTCGGACGACTTGTCCGCTGTTGTTGATACAACAATGCTCTGTATCACTGCTCTAGGCAAGAATATGGCCCATTTCTGACGTTCTACTGTGCTTTGTACTGTTACAATGACCAACGCATGCCGTCCCCAGCCGTGGTCTCCTACCTCGATCAGACCGGCCAGCCGCGCCGCCTCGTCGTCCGGCTGGACACCGACGGCACCGTCCCCGTCTTCGAACAACTCCGCGCCCAGCTCTCGGTAATGGTGGCCGTGGGCCATCTCCCACCGGGGGTCCGGCTACCGACGGTCCGACACCTCGCCGACCGGCTGTCCCTGGCCCCGGGCACGGTCGCCCGCACCTACCGCGAACTGGACCAAGACGGCGTGGTCACCGGGCGGGGCCGACTCGGGACCTTCGTGGTCGACGAGCCGCCGGAGTCCGAACCGCTGCATGAACGGCGACGCCGACTCGACGAGGCCGCGACCCGATTCGCCTTCGCGGCCCGGCAACTGGGGGTCGACGCCGTCGGCGCCCACACCGCGCTGGACCGGGCCATCGAGTCGGTGGCGGCCGGAGAGGCCGACGACACCCGGGAGATCTAGGCGCCGAACACCGGAGCCGGCTCCGGCGCGCCGGCAATCGACGCCCGGGCCGCGTCACCCGCCTCGGCGACGGTGAACCGGCGGTCGCCGATCGACACGACCGGGCCGTGCTGCCATCCGTCGCACACGTTGAGCTGGCCTCCGGTGGCCTCGAACATCCGCCCGGTGACGTCACACCCGTCACTGCCCAACCACACGACGAGCGGCGACACGTTGCCCGGGTCCTTGTCGTCCCAACCATCGGGCGCCGCGGCGTCGTAGATCACGCCTTCGGTCATGCGAGTGCGGGCATCGGGGGCGACGCCGTTCACCAGCACCCCGTAACGACCCCACTCTGCGGCCGCCTGCACCACCAGGAGGGCGATGCCCGCCTTGGCCGCCGCATAGTTGCCCTGCCCGATACTGCCCATCAGCCCGGCGCCCGACGAGGTCATGACGATTCGGCCCGCCACCTGCTCGCCGGCCTTGGCCCGGTCCCGCCAGTGGGCGATGGCGTGGCGGGCCGGGGCGAAGTGGCCCTTCAGGTGGACCCGGGTGACCGAATCCCACTCGTCCTCGGACATGTTGGCCAGCATCCGGTCGCGGAGGAACCCGGCGTTGCACACGAGGGTGTCGAGGCGGCCGAACGTGTCGACGGCCTGGGCCACCATGGCCTCGGCCTGATCCCAGTCTGCGACGTCGGCACCGTTGGTGATGGCGGTACCGCCGGCAGCCTCGATCTCGGCCACGACCTGCTCGGCGGGCGTGCCGCCGGCCTCCTCGCCGTCGCGGCCGACGCCCAGGTCGTTGACGACGACCATCGCCCCTTCGGCGGCGAAGGCCAGGGCGTGTTCGCGTCCCAGGCCGCGCCCGGCTCCGGTCACGATCACCACCCGTCCGTCTGCACTGCCCATGTCGTTCCTCGAATCGCCGTTCCGTGTCGTTGCGTTGGAGCCTATGGAATCTGACGGTCAGTCAGGTCATCGGCGACGGCCAGCGTCCCGACCACGCGGCCGGCATGGTTCACCAGGTCCTCCCGACCGTCACCGTCGACGGCCTCCAGGCGGCCCAGCAGCCATCCCATGGCCACCGCCGACGCCCGGGCCGCGCCGTCGCGGACCTTGACGGCCAGCCCCAGACCCCGGCCGGGCATCACGCCGCAGAACACCCCTTCGGCCCCGGTCTTGACCACGGCCCGACCAGCGGCCGCGGTGATGAGCCTCGTGCAGGCCCGCACCGTCCCGGCCACGTGGAACGGTTCCGCCACCATGGCGTCGAGGAGCCGGCGGCCGGCCGGTCGGGCCGCCAGACCGACCCACCCCGCACCCAGCCCGCGGAGTGGCATCGTCCACACGGGGATCCCACAGCCGTCGATGCCGGGGACCTGCCCGTCGGGGTCGAACCCGCACAGTTCGGCCAGGGCCGGGGTGAGGTGGTCGCGGTGCAACGCATGCCCGGGCTCGAGGTACCCCACCGGGTCGAGGCCGCTATGGGCCATGAGGGTCAGGAACCCGGCGTGCTTGCCGGAACAGTTGTTGTGGACGGCCGTGGGCTCATGGCCGCCACGCGCCAGAGCGGCCGCGGCGGCGGCATTGCCCGGTGGATGGGCGCCACATCGGAGGTCTCGGTGATCGAAGCCCAGGCGGGCCAGCCACGCCTCGACGGCTGCCACGTGGGCCGGTTCCGCATCGTGGCTCGAGCATGCCAGGGCCAGCTCGGCGTCGCTCAGGCTCCAGGCGTCGGCCGCTCCGGACTCGACGAGGGGGACGGCCTGCAGCGGCTTGATCGCCGAGCGGGGCAGCACCGGGCGATCGGGATCACCCCAGGACGCCACCACCCCACCGGCGTCGACGACCACGGCGTCGACCTCGTGCCTGCTCTCGACCCGGTCGCCCCGGGTCGCCTCGACGATGAGTGGTCCGGGGCTCACCCCACGGACTGTAGGGCGTGCAACTCCTGGATCTCGTCGTTGATCTCACCGACCGTCACGCTGGCCGTGGTGGTGAACCAGGCCGGCACCACGGCGTGGATCATCGCTGCCACGGCGGCACCGAAGAGCCGGAGGCTGGTACGCAGCGCCCGCCGGCAGTGTTCGCCGTAGGTCTCACCAACGGCCGTCGGATGGCCGAGGAAGTGGTCACGGAAGGTCTGTCGCAGCATGCGGTCACCGTACGGGGGCCGGGATGCACTGGATCATGCATTCGTGCATGCTTCTGGAACTTTTATGCACGACTGTTCCTCTATATTCCGATGTTGTGCGATATTCTTTGACTATGGATCAGATCGACCGGGAAATCCTCCATCTCCTCCAGGACGACGGCACCCTCACCGCGGCCGAGATCGGCGGGACCGTGGGGCTGGCGGCCACCACGGCGTGGCGGCGGGTCCACAAGCTCCAGGAGCGCGGGGTGATCGACCGGCGGGTGGCCCTGCTGGACCCGACCGCCCTCAACCTCGGCGTGACGGCCCTCGTCGAGATCCGGACCGGCGACCATTCTGCGGCCTGGCTGGACCGCTTCACCAGCGGCATCGCCGAGTTCCCCGAGATCGTCGCCGCCTGGCGGACCAGCGGCGAGATCGACTACATGCTCCGGGTCGTCGTGCCCGACATCCGCGCTTACGACGACTTCTACAAGCGGCTCATCCAACGGGTCGCGGTGACCGACGTGCGCAGCATCTTCGTGATGGAAGAACTCAAGGCCACCACGGCCCTCCCCCTCGACTACGCCTGACTACCAGCGGGTGACCGGCGGGGTGCTCAGCGGGCCGTGACATCGGCCAACCGGCCGACGGTGGACACGATCAGAAGGTCGGGCCGGATCGGGAACACGGCGTGCGGAGCCCCGGCTGCAGCCCAGACCTCGTCGAGGCCGGCCAGATGTGGATCGACGAAGGTCAGCAACTGCTCGGGATGCCCAAAGGGCGCCACCCCGCCGATGACCTGACCGGTGGCGGCCCGGGTCTCGTCCGGCGTGGCCATCCGCACGTCATCAACGGCCACACCCAACTCGTCGGCCACCCGGCCCAGGTCCAATCGGTTGATTCCCGAACACAGCACCAGCACTCGGCGATCCCCGACCGCCAATACCAGAGACTTCACGATCTGTTCGAGGCGGCAGCCGAGCGCGGCCGCCGCGTCCACCGCGGTCCGGGTGCCTTCCGGAAACCATCGGGCCTCGAGTACGACACCGAGCGGATCCAGCCCCACCCAGAAGCGGCCTTCCGGGTCAGCGCCGGCCACAGCCCCGCCGGGTCACCACGTTGTCGCATCCATCGCCTGCACGGTAGACGGTCGACGCCCTGTCGGCCGATACCGTCCCGACGATGTTCGTGCTTCTGGCTGCACTCTCAGCCGTCGCCTACGGCGTCAGCGACCTCACCGGCGGTTTGGCCGTACAGCGCTCGGCGCGACCCGGGGCCTCCCTCACCTTCTCGTCGGTCGTCACCGCCGTCGGCGCCGTCTACACCGGTGTGTGGTTACTGGCCGTTCCGCCTGAGGCCGTCACCCGGACCGACCTCGGGTGGTCGCTGCTGGCCGGGCTCATCATGGCCGTCGCCCGTCCGGTCCTCTTCCAGGGCATGGCGGTCGGCCCCATCGCAGTGTTCGCTCCGGTGTACGGCCTGACCGGTATCACCCTGCCTGCATTGGCCGGACCGTTCATCGATCAGCACCTCGGCAACTGGGAGATGTTCGGGGTGCTGATGGCTGTTCCCGCGGTCGTATTGTTGTCGAGTCAGCGCCAACCAGCCCGGCCCGGCCTGATGATGCACGGCCCGGTGCTCGCCCGGGCGGTGTTCGTCGGCGCCTGCATCGGCGGCTCCGGGGTCTGCTTCTCGTTCGTTGACGAAGCCGCAGGGGTCTTCCCCGTGTTCACGACCATGATCATCGGTTCGCTGGTCGTGACCACCGCCGCCGGTGTCACCGGTGTCGGACGTCCCACGCTTCGTCTCGCCGCGTCCGGCGCGCTCGTCGCCATCTCCCTGACCCTGGCCTTCGCCCTGGTCACCGCGGCGTACCAGCGGGGTTCAGCAGCTGTGGTGACCGCCGTGGTGTGCCTGGGCCCGGGGGTGTCGATGGTTCTGGCGTGGCGTTTCCTCGGCGAGCGGATCAGCCGGCTCCAGATGGTCGGCGGTGTTTTCGCCGTGTCGGCCGTGGCGGCCTTCGCTCTGGGTATCTGAGCGTCACCGTCACCGGCGACTACGGTCGCCCCATGACCACGACTGAACGCCTGCTGCTGTACCACAACCCCGGTTGAGGCAAGTCCCGAGGCGCCCTCGGCCTGCTCGAGGAGCGCGGCGTCGAGTTCGACGTCATCCAGTACCTGCAACAGCCCCTCACCCGCTCGGTCGTCGAGGGCTTCCTCGACATGCTCGACGGGCCACCCGCCGACCTGGTCCGGGCCGACCCGGCCAAGGGCATCGACCCGACGGGCCTGGACGCGGCCGGCGTCGTCGACCTGCTGCTCGCCCACCCGCAGGCCATGCAGCGGCCGGTGGCCGTGCACGGCGGCCGGGCCGTCATCGCCCGACCATCGGAGCTGGTCCTCGACCTGCTGGACTGACCGCCATGTCCGGCGACCCGACCCCGCCCCCGGCCCCCGAGGGTCCTCCTGACGCCGAGGAGCCGGTCGAGGTCGTCGATACCGGGCGACCCGCCCGATCGAATCCCCGGTTCTCGATCATCCACGAGGCCGACGTTCCGTGGACCGAGGTGCGGGCCCAGCAGCACGGCGACCGGCGGGTATCGGTCCACGAGAAGTTCCTGGAGTGGTCCACCGACCGCATGGTGGTGCTCGGCCACTACGACCCGGGCATGATCGTCGAACGCCACGGCCACCGCTCCGACCACCTGGTGTACGTCATGGAGGGCGCGGTCGACGTCGGCGGCCGCCACTGTCCGGCCGGCACCCTGATCGTGCTCGAGGAGGGAGCGGCGTTCGGCCCGCTCATCGCCGACGCCGACGAGGGATGCCTCATGTTCGAGACCTGGCTGGACGACCCGTTGCCGGTCCGGGCCGACGAGGCCGGCTTCCACGCCCTGCTGGACGAGCACGGGGCCGTCGAGCTGCCCAACCCGCCGTTCGAGCCGCCCCCCCACCTGTCCGGCCCCACCTGAGCCGATGCTCGCCCGAACCGTCACCGAGGCGGCCCGCGCCCACGGCGACCGCACGGCCCTGGTCACCAGCGCCGGGTTGTCGGTGACCTACCGGCAGCTCGGCGTGGCGGTCGGCGAGGTGGCCGGCGGCCTGGCTGAACGGGGTGTCGGCGACGGTTCCACCGTGCTGCTGTCGCTGCCCTCGGGGTCCGACTACGTGGCCGTCTACGCGGCGGCCGACCACCTCGGCGCGGCAACCGCCGGCGTCAACCCTCGCCTCACCGCCCGCGAGCGGGCCGGCATCGCGGCGGCCGTCGCCCCTGACCTGGTCGTCACTACGGCGACGCTGGCCGCAGGACTGCCGCCGGAGGTGCCGACCGTGGAGTTCGACCCAGCGGCCGACGGCGGCCGGGTGGCCGCCGGACTGCGGTCCGCGGGGCCCGTCCCGCCCGCCGCGCCGCCCGACCCGGAGCGCCCGGTGTGCATCTGCTTCACCTCCGGATCGACCGGCGACCCGAAGGGCGCCTGGTTCGCCGAACGGCAGCTGGCGGCCGTCGCCCGGTTCGACACCGACGGCGCCTGGGGAGGGGTCGGCCACACCATCGCCGCCACGGCCATGGCCCACGTCGGGTTCATGACCAAGCTCCCCTGGCAGCTGGCGGCCGGGGTGACCATCCACGTACTCGACCGGTGGAACGCCGCCGAGGTGCTGGACCTGGTGGTGCGCCACCGGATGCCCGCGGTCACCGGCGTGGCGGCCCAGATCGCCCTCATGCTGGCCCACCCCGGGTTCGACGACCTGGACCTCTCGGCCGTCCAAGCCATCGTGGTCGGCGGCGGCCCGTCACCCCCGGCCATGGTCGACGAGGCTCGGCGGCGCTTCGGTGCGCCCTATTCGATCCGTTACTCGTCCACCGAATCGGGAGGCGTCGGCCTGGGCACGGCGCTCGACGCCGACGACGAGGAGGCCCTGCACACCATCGGTCGGCCCCGTCCAGGGGTGGAGGCCGAGGTCCGCGGCGACGACGGCGAGCTGCTGATCGACGGCGGGGTCGGCGAGCTGTGGCTGCGTACCCCGACGGCCATGTCCGGGTACTGGCTCGACCCCGAGGGCTCGGCGGCGACCCTGGTCGATGGGTGGCTGCGCACCGGCGACCTGGCCCAGATCGACGAGCGGGGGTGCTTCCGGCTGGCCGGTCGGGTCAAGGAGATGTACATCCGCGGCGGATACAACGTCTACCCCCAGGAGGTCGAGGCCGTCATCGGCACCCATCCGGCGGTGGCCCAGGTGGCCGTCGTGCCCCGGTCGGACCCGGTGATGGGTGAGGTCGGGGTGGCCGTCGTCGTGCCCGTCGACCCCCGGAACCCCCCGGACCTCGACGACCTGCGCCGCCATGGGCGGGGTGGCCTGTCGGGTTACAAGCTGCCCGAGGCGGTCCGGATCGTCGACGCCCTGCCCCTCAACAGCGGCGACAAGCTGGACCGGCGGCGCCTGACCGACGAGTCGGCCTGACCGGCCGGCCCGCTCAGCGCCGGCGCCCGCCCCGGGCCCGGCGCTCCCGTTCGACCTCCCGGGCCCGCTGCTGGTCCAACTCGGTGCGTAGCGCCCGGTAGCGGGCGACGCGGCGGGCGTCGACCTCGCCGGCGGTGACGGCTCCGACCACCGCACAGTCGGGTTCGGCACCGTGGGCGCAGTCGGCGAACCGGCATGACGCCGCCCGTTCCTCGAGGTCGCCGAACACCCGGTCGAGGGCTTCCTCGGCGTCCCAGATCCCCACGGCCCGGATGCCCGGCGTGTCGATCAACAGGGCTCCGTCGGCGGCCCGAACCAGCTCACGGTGCACCGTCGTGTGCCGACCCTTGTTATCGCCGGCCCGGACCTCTCCGGTGGCCAGGAGATCCTCACCCAGCAGGGCGTTGATCAGCGTCGACTTGCCGGCCCCCGACTCGCCGAGGAGTGCGACGGTGCGCCCGGCCCCCATCCACGGAGCCAGGGCCTCCAGGCCTTCGGGTTCCGTTCCGCCGAGCCCGACGGCGAACACCGGAACATCGTCGGCCACGGCACGCACCGTCGCCATCACCTCGCCCGCATCGGCGACCCGATCGGCCTTGGTCAGCACCACCGCGACGTCGGCACCGCTGTCCCGGCCGACGATCAGGAACCGCTCGAGCCGGCCCGGCGGGAGGGGCCGGTCGAGACCGTGGACGATCAGCACCGTGTCGACGTTGGCCACCAGCACCTGCTCGACGACCGCCTCGGACGGGTCGCGCCGGGACACCGTGTTGGACCGGGGCAGCACCCGGGTGATGAGCGGCCCGAGGTCCGGGTCGTCGGCGACGGCGACGAAGTCCCCGGTCGCCGGGGCCACCTCGCCCTGGGCCCGCTGGGAGTCGGAGAGGACCCGGACCCGCCCGGCGCTGGTGACGACATCGCACTCGCCGCGGTCGACCCGCACGATGCGTCCAGGTACGCCCTCGTCGGGGAGGGGGCGGTCCCCCCAGCCGTAGTCGTCGAGGTCGTCGGTCATACCCCCCCGATGGTAGGCGGCGACCCGGCCGGCCCCGGCCGATCAGCCCAGACGGAGAGCCTCCAGCGGTTCCAGGCGGGCCGCCTTGGAGGACGGGTAGAGCCCGGCCACCACGGCCACAGCCACCGACACCGCGGCCCAGCCGATGAGCCCGGAGACCGACAGCACCATGGTGAAGCCCCGGTTGGCCGCCACGGCCCACACCACCCCAGCGCCGACGCCGGCGCCCACGATGCCACCGAGAACGCCGACGATCAGCGCCTCGAACAGGAACTGGATGGCAATTGTGCCCCGTCGATGACCGAGCGCCCGTCGGATGCCGATCTCCGAGGAGCGCTGGATGACCGAGATGGACATGACGTTGGCGATGCCGACACCGCCGACGATCAGAGCCAGACCGCCCATCATCTTGGTCAGGTTGTTGAGGTTCTCGTCGACCTGGGACTGGGCGTCGAGCAGGTCGGTGGGGACGCTGGCCGTCGCCCCGTCCGGCCCGCCGAGGCTCACCACGGTCGGGATCTCCTCGGCCACCAGCCGGGTGTTGGTCGGCGCCCGGACGTACAGCCGGGTCGGGTCGGGTTCCTCGACGTCCCAGTCCTCCATGGCGTTGGCCATCGTGAGGAACACCGCCGAGTCCATCGAGGGCTCCAGCAGGACGTAGTCGAGCACCCCGACCACGCCGTACTCGAGGCCGTCCAGCTCGATGGTCCGGACCTCCCCGGGGAGGTAGCCGTACTCGTCAGCCAGGTCCCGGCCGATGACCGCGGCCCGGGCTGCAGTGGCCACGTCGAATTCGTTGAGGAAGCGTCCGCTCACCATCGGCACTTCGAGCGTCGCCGGCAGGTCGAGGTCACTGACGATGACCGGCACCGGGAAGGCCCGGTAGTGGTCGGCGGCCTCCGGGAACGGCAGGGTCACGATGTTGGACAGCTGGAGGGTGCCCGATACCGACGTCACATCGGGCAGCCGGGCCACCCGGTCGGCCGCCGTGGCCGGGATGACCGGTTCGCTGCTGAAGCCGCCGAGCGCCGACTGGGCATTGACCACGATCAGGTCGGTGCCCAGGTCCCGAAGCTTGGCCTTGAGGTCGCCCTTGGAGCTCTCGTTGATACCGATGGCGGCGACGATGGCCGCCACGCCGAGCACCGGGCCCAACATGATGAGCAGGGTGCGGACCTTGCGGGCCGTGAGACCGGCCACGGCCACCCGGAGCAGTTCACCGAACCGGCTCACGGCGTGCTCCCGACGCCGGCCTGGCGCTCGTCGCCGACGATGCGGCCATCCAACATGGTGATGCGCCGATCCGTACGGGACGCCACGTCCAGGTCGTGGGTCACGATGCAGATGGCCCGATCCGAGGACCGCAGATCGGCGAACACCTCGAGCACGTTGGCCGCGTTGGCCGTGTCGAGCGCCCCGGTGGGCTCATCGGCCAGGACCAGCAGCGGTTCGGTGACCACGGCCCGGGCGATGGCCACCCGCTGTTGCTCGCCGCCGGACATCTGGATGGGCAGGTGGTCCTCCCGGTCGACGAGACCGACACGATCGAGGGCGGCCATGGCCCGCCGCCGCCGCTCCCGGCGGGTCAACCCGCGGTAGAGCAGGGCCGTCTCGACGTTGCCCCGGGCCGTCAGGTACGGGATCAGGTGGAACTGCTGGAAGACGAAGCCCACGACGTCGCCGCGCAACTGGGAGCGGGAGCCGTCCGGCAGCACCGTGATGTCCCGGCCGTCGATGCGGATCACCCCGGAGCTGACCTGGTCGAGCACCCCCAGCAGCCCGAGCATGGTGGACTTGCCGGAACCGGACGGCCCGACGATCGACAGGTAGTCACCGGCGGCGATGTCGAGGTCGACGTCGCGCAGGGCGTGCACCGGTGAGATCTCCCCGTACACCCGGGACACCCCCTCGAGGGTGATCAGCGACCGGCCCATCGGACGTCGAACGCCGCCGGCTCAGCGCCGGTCGATCTCGAGGATCACGTACTCGCCCGGGGCGACGCCGGATTCGATCTCGACCCAGGCGCCGTCGAGCATCCCGGTCGTCACGGGGCGGCGTTCGATGGCCCCCTCGGGGGTCACGACCCGGACGAGGCTGTCGGCGCCGTCGCGCAGCACGGCGGCGATCGGCACGACGACGGCATCGACCGCTTCATCGACGACCACGTCGATAGCCACCGCGGCACCGTCGACCCCGGCCAGCGGAATCGACGTCTCGACGACCCCCTCGTAGGTCTCGGTGCCCCCGGCGGTCGACGCCGAGTCGTCGAGCTGGGTGATGGTGCCGTCGACCTCCTGGTCGCCGGCCGACAGTTTGACGAGCACCTCCTGGCCGACGTCGAGCGACGCCCGCTCGGTCGGGGTGGCGAAGAGCCGGATGGTGAAATCGGGTTCGGTCAGCGACAGCAGGGTGCTGCCCTGCAGCACGAACTCGCCCTCGTCGACGGCCACGCTGCCCACCCGGGCCGGCCAGTCGGCCACGATCATGTCCGTCGGGAGGAAGACCACGTCGTCGTCGATGGTGCGGATCTCGATGACCACCTCGGTCTCTCCGGCCGGCAGGAGGGCGGTGCCGCTGATCACGTCGTAGTCCAGGCCGGGCTGGGCGCTGCCCGACACCGTGTAGTTCACCGACGTGTCCTCGTCGGGGGCCTGGTCGGCCACGATGGTTACCGTGCCAGTCTGCCCCTCGCTGACCACCCCGCCACCGCGGAGGGTCAGCTCGGGGAGGTCATCGGACACGATCTCGATCGACGCCGACTTGGGGCTCACCGCCGTGTACGCCGCTTCGCCGTCGCCGTCGATATCGGGGTCGTCGATCACCGTCACCGTCAGGTATTCGCCGGCCTCGACCCGGTCGTCGGCCCGCAGGGCGATGTCCAGGTCCACCGAGTCGTTGCCGGTGGTGATGATGACCGAGCCGTCCGGCGTCACATAGTCGCGTCCCGCCGAGGCCCCGCCGCCGACCGAGTAGTGGATCTCGACGTCCTCGATGACGTCCCGGTGGGTGTCGAAGGTGAACGAGGCACTGCCGCTCTCCCCGACCGACTCGGAGTTGGCATGCACGTGCACCTCGGGTACGAAGTCGGCCGTCGGGTCGACCACGACGACGATCGCCTCGGAGCGCCCGCCCACCGTGTACTGCGGCGAGTTGCCGAACAGGGCGCCGATGGTGACCTCCAGGTCCTCGTCGGGCTCGACGTCGTCGTCGACGAGGGTGGTGACGACCAGATCGACGGTGGTCTCGCCCGCCGGGAACAACACCGAGTCGCCGACCTCCTCGTAGTCGTCGCCCGACGTGACGTCGCCGCCGACGACCACGTTGACGATCAGGTCCGAGGACGGCGCCGGGTCGGCGGCGAAGGTGAAGGTCACCGAGTCGCCCTCGTCGACCGTCTCGGCGGAGGCCGACACGGTGATCGACGGCGGGTCGGCCGGCGCACCGACGGTGAGCAGGCGGCCCGTGCCGGCCGCCGACGCCCGGCGGGTCGTGTAGAGCAGGCCCCCGCCGGTGTCCCCGGACGGGGCGGCGACCGGTTCGACGGCCTCGACGGGCACGGCCTGGATGGTGAGCGACGCGGCGTTGCGGGCCCCGACCCGGTAGCCGGCACCGTTACTCAGCAGGGTCACCGTGACCACCTCGTCGACCTCGGAGGTGGCCGCCCCGTAGCCGTGGACGGCCTGCCAGGCCGCCAACCCGGCCCGGGTGTCCTCGGTGTAGTGGGTGTCGACGATGCCGACGTCGTGGCCGGCCGAGGTGAGGATGGTCTCCAACTGGAGCACGTCGGGCCCTTCGGCGCCCACGTCGAGTTGCCGGTAGAAGGCGAAGTCACCGTCGACGGCGACGGCCCGCCGGCCGTCGAGGGCGACCAGGACGTCGCCGGCGGCGATGGTGTCGCCATCGTCGATGAGCACGTCGCTCACCTTGCCGTCGACGGCCGAGTTGATGACCTGGAGCTCGTCCCGGCGCAGCTCGCCCTGAACGGTGATCTCGTCGGTCAGGGTGCGGACCGACACCACCTCGGCGATGGCCCGGTCCAGCCCGTCGTCGACGATGGTGGGCTCGTCGCTCCACGGCTGCCACAGGGCGACGGCCACGCCGGCGGCCACGACCACCGCCACAGCGGCCCACGCAACCCGGCCGCTCACGATCCGTCCCCGCCCTCGAGGTTGATCCGGCTCACGCAGTCACCGATCTGGTCGGCGTCGATGCGGCCGTCGGGGCTGCTGAACTGACCACCCGTGTTGAGCAGGCCGTTCTCGTCCGGAGTGAGCTCACCGATGTCCCAGCCCTTGCCCCGCAGGCAGTCGGTGATCAGGATCGTCTGCTCGTTCTCGACCATGATCTGGTCGGGGGTCATCGAGGCCCGCGACGACTCATAGGCCTGGAAGGCCTCGGCGATCCCGGTGCGGCTGTTGCAGAGTTGGAGCGCCGAGATGTAGTCGGGGTTGTTGACCGGGGCACCGGCGCCGAGGTCGGGATTGGGCAGGCCGAGGAACTCCCAGCCCTCGACGTCCAGGCACTCGTTGAACCCGCCCAGCGCCTCCAGCAGCTTGAGGCCGGTCGGCGTGTCGTCCTCGGCCAGGGGCACCGTCTCCTTGGGCGGCTCGGTCGAGGTGGCCGACCCGTCCTCCACCGACCCGTCCTCCACCGACCCGTCCTCCGCCGACCCATCCTCCGCCGACCCATCCTCGACCGGCTCGTCGGAGGCGGGGTCCTCCCCGACGGTGGCCGTGTCGGTGGTGACGACCTCGGGGACCTCGTCAACCCCGTCGGGCAACACGATCTCCACCGCGTCGTCGGCGCTGAGCACGACGATCGATCGGGTGCCCGAGGCGTCGCCACCCCCGGAACAGGCGGTGGCGACCAGCAGGCCGACCACAGCCAGGACACCACGCGATGCTCCGAACATGGGGCGGACTATAGGGACCGAACCCCGGCCACCCGGCACCCGACCCGATCCCCTTAGTCAGACCCTAATGTTGTCCGGGTGCCCGACTTCTTCCAGAACGGGGTCATCGCCACCCTTCACCGGCTGGGCGACCGGCCGGTCGCCGAGCTCGAGGCCGAGCTGACGGCCTGGGGTGCCGACCGGCCCATGGCGTTGGTGATCCCGTGCCTGTACGCCGAGCTGGACGGCCCGGCGCTGAAGCACATCGTGGACGAGCTGGCCGCCGTGCCCTACCTGGACGAGATCGTGATCGGCCTCGACCGGGCCGACGCCGACGGCTTCGCCCACGCCCGCCAATTCTTCTCCCGACTCCCCCAGCATCACCGCATCGTCTGGAACGACGGCCCCGGGCTGCAGGCGGTCGACGACGAGCTGGCCGACCATGGCTTGGCTCCGGCCGAACCGGGCAAGGGGCGCAACGCCTGGTACTGCCTGGGCTACCTCCTGGCCGCCGACCGGGCCCGCATCATCGCCCTCCACGACGCCGACATCCTCACCTACGACCGGTCGTTGCCGGCCCGCCTGCTCCACCCGCTGGCCCATCCCGACCTCGACTTCGCCTTCGCCAAGGGCTTCTACGATCGGGCCGTTCCCGGAACCGACGGCTCCAGCGGCTTCAACGGACGGGTCTCCCGACTCTGCCTGACCCCGCTGGTCCGCGCCCTGGCGATGACCTTCGGGTCCAGCGACCACCTCGATTACCTCGACAGCTTCCGGTACCCGCTGGCCGGCGAGTGCGCCATGGACCTCAGCGTGGCCCGTTCGCTGCGGGTGCCCTCGGACTGGGGGCTGGAGATCGGCGTGCTGTCGGAGGTGTTCCGCCGCTACACCCCGAACCGGGTGTGCCAGGTCGACCTGGCCGGCGGCTACGACCACAAGCACCAGGGCCTGTCACCCGACGACCGAACTGGCGGCCTCCACCGGATGAGCGGGGACATCGCCAAGGCCCTGTTCCGCAAACTGGCCGTGTCCGGGGTGGTGCTCACCTCCGAGAGCTTCCGGACCATCCGCGCCACGTACACGCGGGTGGCCGACGACCTCATCGACCGCTACCAGGCCGACGCGACCATCAACGGCATCCGGTACGACCGGGCGGCCGAGGAAGCGGCGGTCGCCCTGTTCGGCGAGGCCATCCTGCGGGCCGGAGCCGAAGTGCTCGCCGACCCCACCGGATCGCCGTTCATCCCCAGCTGGGCCCGGGTCGCCGAGGCCCTCCCCCACCTGCCGGCCCGTCTGGTCGAGGCCGTGGAGGCTGACGCCGGCCGCTGATCGGCGCTCATCAACTCCTCACCTCCCGCTCAACCCGCGGTCACCTGGGCCCTCGATGGTGGGACCATGACTCCGATGACCTCCGCTCCCGGTCGATGACCAGTCGAGCCGACCTGGCCTGGTTGACCCGCCGTACCGGCTTCGGCCCCGCACCGGGCCAGCTCGACGACCTGGCCGCCCTCGACCGCGACCAGGTCATCGCCCGGGTGCTCGACCCGACCGCCCACGGTTCCCCGACCCCGCCGTCGCTGTTCGGGGACGTCGACATGGACATCCCCCAGGACACCGAGCCGACCGACCGACCGAATCTCCGGGCCGAGATCAACCTGCGTCTCCTCGATGCCTGGCTGGACGCCCTGCGCGATTCGACCGACCCGCTGCTCGAGTGGCTGACGTTCTTCTGGCACGACCACTTCGCCGTCAACGGGGCCGTGGTCCTCAGCCCACGGTCAATGGCCGTCCACATCGAGTTGCTCCGCACCCACGCGCGGGGCGACTTCGGCGCCATGCTGCGCGACGTCACCGTCGACCCGGCGATGCTCAAGTTCCTCGACGGTCGGACCAACGTGGCGTCCCATCCCAACGAGAACTACGGGCGCGAGCTGCTGGAGCTCTACTCGCTCGGCATCGAGCACTACACGGAGGCCGACGTGGCCGCGGCGGCGACCGCCCTCACCGGGTGGCACACACCGCCGGAGATCTACGGCGAAGCGGTGTTCCGCCCCCGGCGCCACGACGACACCCCGCAGACGCTCCTCGGCGTCGACGGGGTCCACGACGTCGACACGGTCATCGACGCCGTCCTCGGTCACGAGGCGCTCCCAAGGTTCATCGCCGCCAAGATGGGCCGGGCCATCCTCGGCGACGATCTCGACGACTCGATCGTCGACGGGCTCGCGACGACCTTCGCCGCCAACGACCTCCAGATCGCCCCGCTCGTGGAAGCGGCGGCCGCCGCCGGCTTGGACCTCCCGTCCCGCACCCCGCTGATCCGCCATCCGGTCAGCTGGCTGGCCAACGCCGAGCGAACCACCGGCGCCCGACCCGAGGCGCGGGTCCGCATGCGCATCCTCCGGGGTATGGACATGCTGCCCGGACACCCCCCGCACGTAGGGGGATTCCCGCCACCGGAGAACTACCTGAGCGCCTCATCGACCGCAGCACGCTTCACCGTGTCCGGGCATCTCGCCGGGCTCATCCCCGAGGACGCACCGGTGCGGGTCGCCGCCGACGACGGACGATGGGACGAGCTCGCCGACCTGCTGGGCCGGCCCGAGGGGTTCGGTGCCGCCACCACGACGGCCCTCGACGACCTCGCCGCCACCCGGGACCGGGGACGGGTCACCTCGGTGCTCGCCCTGGCCCTGGCCTCTCCCGAACTCCTCCTGGTCTGATCCCATGTCCGATCTCAGCCGCCGCCGATTCCTCACCATCACCGGAGGTGCCACCGCCGCCGGCGCCCTCGGGTTCAGCACCTGGGCTGCGCTCATCCGGGAGCAGGTCGAGACGGTCGGGGGGCCGACCAGCACGACGACGAGCACCACGACCACGAGCACCACGACCACCATGGCCCCCTCGACCACGACCCGGCCCCCCACCATCGTCCGGCCGACCGCACCCGTCCTCGTCGTCATCCAGATGGCAGGGGGCAACGATGGGCTGAACTCCCTCGTCCCCGTCGACGGCCGCTACAACGACGCCCGGCCGACCATCGCCATCGACCCTGAGGAGCTGACGGCCCTGACCGGGGTGACCGACTTCGGCCTGCACCCCGCCCTCGCCCCCCTGGCCCGACTCTGGGAGGACGACCGGCTCCTCGCCGCCACCGGCCTCGGCGTCCCCGATCAGGGCCGATCCCACTTCACTGCGTCCGACGCGTGGATGAGCGGTGGACCCGATCGGACCACCACCGGCTGGATCGGCCGCTGGCTGGATGCGACATCGGACGGCTCCGAGAACCCGCTGCGGGCCATCGCCCTCGGTGGTGGCGCATCCATCCTCACGGCCGAGACCAGCATCAGCACGTTCATCCGCTCTCCGGCCGGCTTCGGGCTGGCCACACCCCGCGGCATGGACGGGGACGACATCGTCGAGGCCTTCCTCGCCTGCGCGTCACCGCTGTCCGATCAGCCGGCCCACGCCGCCGCCCAGGCCGCCATCCCTGCCACCCTCGAAGCCGTCGAGCTCCTCGCCGCGGCATCCGACGAGCCGGTCGGCGAGGATGACGCGGTCGGGTCGGCCGGCGGCCACGAGGGTTTCGCCAGCATGCTCGACACGGCCGCCGGCATCATCGACATGGACCTGGGGACCGAGGTGATCGTGGTCAGCGTCCACGGCTTCGACACCCACAGCGACCAACTGTCCCGCCAGGAGGCGCTGCTGACCGACCTGGGCGCCGGTCTCGCCTCGTTCTGCGAGCGGCTCGACCGGGACGGCAACGGCGACCGGGTCCTCGTGGCCACGACCAGCGAGTTCGGTCGGCGGGTGGCCGAGAACGGCTCGGGAGGCACCGACCACGGGACGGCGGCCTGCCAGTTCCTGATCGGAGCCGGTTCGGGTCTGATCGGCGGCATCGACCTGGACCATCTGGTCGACGGCGACGTGCCCGTCTCGATCGACACCCGCTCGATGTACGCCACCTGCCTCGACTGGCTGGGCGGCCCCACCGACGAGGTGCTCGGCGGCTCCTACGAACGCCTGGTGTGAACGGATCTCCACCCCGGACCGCGTCCACCGCAGTGGAGGTGAGCGGAATCGAACCGCCGACTTCTACGTTGCGAACGTAGCGCTCTAGCCAACTGAGCTACACCCCCGTGGATGGGCTGGAGCGTAGCGGCGCCCGGAGACGCTGCCGTCGGCCGATCAGTTGGCTTGACGGCGGAGCACGGCCTCGTCACGCATGGCCACCCCGGCCGGGGCGCCCATGGAGTTGGCCATCACGGCCGACGACGGACGGAACGGCACGATCGTCTCGGTGCGCTCGACGGCCCGCTGATA
This sequence comes from uncultured Microthrixaceae bacterium, assembly GCA_964586175.1. GTDB lineage: Bacteria > Actinomycetota > Acidimicrobiia > Acidimicrobiales > MedAcidi-G1 > CAZPGL01. The sequence continues at coordinate 61,139 of CAZPGL010000002.1, forward strand.
CCGCATGGTGAGCATCACGGCGTAGCCGACGAGGACGACGTCGGCGAGGAAGTGGACCATCCACAGCACGCTGCCCACCGCCATGGCGGCCATCAGGGTGAGGGTGGCGATGCCGCCCAGCGCCAGGAGGACGTCGCGGCGACGGCGACGGGCGTCGCGGGCCGACGACGGGACGGAAGATGCGGCCTGCTGGAGGCCCCGGAGGCTGGACCGGTCGAGGCCGCCGACGGCGACGAGCGCCCTGCCCGGGCGGGCCACCGGTGGGGCGCCCGATCGACGGACGAGGGGCGGTAGCAGGACGACCGCCCACAGCACTCCGAGTCCCACGAGGATCAGCACCGTCGATCTCCTTCGTCCTGTCGGGGCCTGTCTGCGGTTTCGCCCGGTCCGGTGCCGGACCCGTCGCCCGACACGTGTCCGCACGGTAGTACGACATCCCTGTAATTCGGTGGATGATCACGCGCGAATCGCGCGTGATCTCGCGCGCTTCGCGCGAAGCCCGATGAAAGCCACCACGAGCGGTGGCCGGGGCGGGATCAGCCGACGGACCGCCGCCAGGATCCCGACCGCCCGCCGTCCTTCTCCCACAGGGCCACCGGCCCGATGCTCATGGAGCGGTCCAGGGACTTGCACATGTCGACCACCGTGAGGGCCGCCACCGAACAGGCGGTGAGGGCCTCCATCTCGACCCCAGTCCGGTCGACGGTCTCGACGACGGCCTCGATGTCGACCGCCCCCTCCCCCACCACGAGCTCCACCACGACCGAGCTGAGCGGCAACGGGTGACACAGCGGGATGAGCTCCGAGGTGCGCTTGGCGGCCTGGATGCCGGCCACCCGGGCCACGGCCAGCACGTCGCCCTTGGGCACGCTGCCGCCGGCCAGGGCCGCCGACGTCGTCGGGGCCATCTCGACCCGGGCCCGCGCCAGGGCGCGACGCCGGGTGACGGCCTTGTCGCCGACATCGACCATGCGGGCCCGGCCGTCGGCGTCCAGGTGGGTGAACTCGGCCGACATCAGCCGCCGATCTGGGACATCGACCGGGCCGGCCGGATGAAGTCGACGGTGCCGATGCCGTGTCCGGCCCATTTGGCACCGACGGCCCGCTCCACCAGGGCTCCGATCTCGTCGTCGCCGGCCCCCGACCGCAGCAACCCGCGCAGGTCGTACTCGTCGAGCCCGAACAGGCAGTTGCGGAACTGGCCGTCGGCGGTGAGCCGGATCCGATCGCAGGTATCGCAGAACTTGCGGGTCACGCTGGCGACGACGCCGATCTCGCCGCCGCCGTCCGCGTATGCGAACCGGGTGGCCGGCGCGGCTGTGCGCTCCACGGCCTCCAGCGGATACACCTCATGGATCCGGCCCACGATGTCGTCCTGGGTCACGACCTTGGTCGCCGACCAGCCCTCCTCGGCATCGAGCGGCATGAACTCGATGAACCGCACCGTCACCCCGGCCTCCCGGCCGAAGCGGGCGAAGTCGATGATCTCGTCGTCGTTGACGCCGGCCATCACGACCATGTTCACCTTGACGGGATCCAGCCCGGCCTCGAGGGCGGCGTCGATGCCGTCGAGCACCTTGGCCAGATCGTCGCGTCTCGTCAGCTCGGCGAACCGCTCGCGCTGCAACGAGTCGAGCGACACGTTCACCCGCCGCAACCCGGCCGCGGCCAGCGCAGGAGCGGCCAGGCGCAGGGTCGCCCCGTTCGTGGTAAGCGACAGGTCGGCCGGCAGTTCGGCCAGCATGGCGACCAGGGTGGGGAGGTTGGCCCGCAGGGTCGGCTCACCGCCCGTGAGGCGAATGCTGTCGATGCCGTAGCGCTCCACCAGCAGGCGGGACACCCGGGCGATCTCCTCGTAGGTGAGCACCTCGTCGCGGGGCAGCCACTCGAGACCGTCGGCCGGCATGCAGTAGGTGCACCGGAAGTTGCAGCGGTCGGTGACCGAGATGCGAAGATCCCGGTGGCGGCGGCCGAAGGAGTCGGTGAGGTGGCGATCCACACCCTGCAGGCTAGAGGTCCGATGCCGCACCAGCCATCCGGCGCGGGGATTCAACGCAGGACCAGCACCTCGACCGGTCCGCCGTCGGCGACACCGTCACCGTCGGGCAGCACGGCCAGCGCATCGGCGGCCGCCATCGCCGAGAGCTGATGCGATCCCTGGCCACCGGCGGAACCGGCGAGCACCACACCGTCGACGACCCGCAACGACACCCTGGCGAAGTGGGTCTTGCCGTCGGGGCGACGGCGGAGATCCCCCTCGGCGACGGCCCGCAGGCGCCGTCGATCCAGTTCGGCGTGCCCCGACATGGCCAGCAGTGCCGGCCGGGCGAACAACTCGAACGACACCATCGACGACACCGGGTTGCCCGGTAGCCCGAACACCGGCACCCCGCCGACCGTACCGAAGGCCAGGGGTTTGGCCGGCTTGATGGCCACCTGCATCCAGCGCATGTCGCCCAGCCGGTCGAGCACCGTCTTGACGTAGTCGAAGTCACCCATGCTCACACCCCCCGACGACAGCACCGCGTCGCAGGCACCGTCACCATGACAGGCGGAGCGGAACGCCTCCTCAATGGCCGTCTCGTCGTCGGCGATGATGCCCAGATCGACCCCGTCGAACCCGGATTCGGCGAGCAGGGCCAGCAGGGCGTGGCGGTTGGCGTCGCGGATCAGGCCGGGAGCCAGCGGGGCGTCGCCGTCAACCAGCTCGTCGCCCGTCGACAGCACCCCGACCCGCAGCCCTCGGGCCACGGCGATCTCGGTGCACCCGATGCTGGCCAACACTCCGAGATGCCCCGGCGTCAGCAGGGTCCCGGCAGCGAACACCGTCTGCCCGGGCTCCAGGTCCTCGCCGGCCGCCCGCACATGGTTGCCGGCGGGCACCTCGATCTCGACGGTGACCAGTTCGCCGTCGGTGCTGGTGCGCTCGACCATGACGACTGCGTCGGCCCCCGGCGGGATGAGCGCCCCGGTCATGATGCGCACCGCCTCCCCGGCGGCGACGGTGGCCCCATGGGCCGCACCGGCGGCCTGGGTCCCGACGATGCGGAGCACGCGGGGCGCCCCGACCGTGTCGGCGGCCCGGACGGCAAACCCGTCCATGGCGGTGTTGGCGAACGGCGGCACCGCCTCGGCGGTCACGATGTCCTCGAACAGCACCCGGCCCCGCGCCTCGTCGGGGTGCACCCGCTCGACCCGCGGCCCCGGGCAGCGTTCCAGAACGTGGGCTCGGGCCTCCTCGAGCGGAATCATGGGGCTCCCATGGGTGACATCGTGTGCGCCGGTCGGCGGGAAGGCGAGGCTACCCAGGCCGGGCGCTCAGCCGCCCGCCCAGGACCCTTCGGCTCCCGACAGCAGCCTGCGGATGTTCTCGTAGTGACGGCCGACCACGACGACGCTCAGGCCGATGGCCGCCAGCAGCTCGGCCGTCGTCGCGTCGAGCCACACCCCGGCGATCACCGGCAGGAGGGCGGCGATGACCAGCGAACCCAGCGACGCCCGACCGGTCAGCCGGGCCACGACGACGAACACCACCATGCACACCGCTGCGGCCACCGGGAACAGCACCCAGCTCCCACCGCCGGCCGTCGCCACACCCTTGCCGCCCCGCAGGCGACGGGTGATGGGCGCCATGTGCCCGATGGTGGCCGCCACCCAGCAGGCGGTGGCCAGCGGGCGACCGTCGACGGCCAGCCCAGCGCCGGCGGCCAGGATGCCCTTGCCCAGGTCGGCGGCGAACACCACCAGGCCCGAGCGGCGTCCGGCGACTCGGTAGACGTTGGTCGCTCCGGGGTTGCCCGACCCGGCGGTGGTGGGGTCCAGGCCCTTTCGCCCGGCGACCAGGTGGGCCGACGGGAAGGTCCCCAACAGGTACGACCCCACGACGAGTAGCACGGACACGACCACGGGACCAGCATCCCCTCTCGGGCTTCGTCGGTGATGGACCCGCCCCTTGGGGCCCGTCCGGGTTCGACGGTACACTAGCCCTGCCGCCGGGCCCCGCCCGTGCCTGCACCATCTCCTCCATCTCCTCCATCTCCCCCACCGCGACCGCCGACGGGCCCCGCCATGCCGACCTACCAGTACCGCTGCAAGTCCTGCACCCGCGAGTTCGAGGTGCGCCAGTCGTTCGCCGAGGACCCGATCGTCGCCTGCCTGGACGACGCCTGCGACGGGTCGGTCAACAAGGTTTTCAGCGGGGTCGGCATCTCGTTCAAGGGCGACGGCTTCTACAAGAACGACCACGGATCCAACCGGTCCACCCGCACCACCGACTCGTCGCCGTCGACCGACGCCTCGTCGACCCCGGCATCGACCGGGACCTCTTCTTCTTCTTCCTCCTCCGAAGGCTCGTCGGGCTCATCGGGCTCATCGGGCTCGCCAGCTCCGGCCTCCGCCTCCACCTCGTCCGACTGACGAACAGGCGGCACCGCGCCGCTTCCCCGACCGGTCCCGATGTTGACGGGAGCCTCCATGGGGTACCTGCTCGCCCGCCTGCGGTCCTGGGCCGCCCACCGCCGCGCCGCCTGGTGGCTGGCCGCCGCCGTACTCGCCGTCGTTACCGGTATGGGCGTCGACGCCGCACTGACCCCGGCGACCTGCCCCCCCGGGGTGTCGTCGGCCGTACCGCGACCACCCGACGAGAACCGTCCCGTACCCGGCGAACGGGCCCTGGCCCTCGACCAGCCGGAAGGCCGGCTGGTCCTGGTCGCCGGAGACCGGGTCGACCTGTACGCCGTGGACGACTACTCGCCCTCCGGGCATCTCCTCGTCGGCGACGCCCGGGTGCTCATCCCCGGTGACCGGTCGGTGACGGTCGCCGTTCCCGTCGACCGGGTGGCCGATGTCGCGGCGGCCCGCCGCTGGGGTGAGATCGCCCTCGCTCTCGCTCCCACCGCCCCCTGACGGGGGTCAGCGGACGCCGGTGGCCAGCAGGCCGAGCACCGCGGCGCCCAGCAGCACCCGGTAAACCACGAACCCGTCGAACCGCCGATGGGCCACAAGGCGCAGCAGCCAGTGCACGGCCAGCCAACCGCTGACCGCCGCCGCTGCGACGCCGACGAGGAACGGCGGCCACCAGCCGGCGGGCACCTCGACATCGAACGCCTTGACGATTCCGGCCCCGGCGATGACCGGCAGGCTCATCAGGAACACCAGGCGGGCAGCCTCGGTGCGCTCGAGACCGATCCCACGGGCGACGGTGAGCGTGGCCCCCGACCGGGACACGCCGGGCTGGAACGCCAGACCCTGGGCCACCCCGAGGGCCACGGCGTGACGGACCCCGAGGTCGCCGATGCGCTGGTCGACCGGCCGACGGTCGGCCCACCAGAGCAGCGCACCGAACACGATGAGCGCCGTGGCGACCAGCCAGGTGCGGTCGCCGAGGTCGTCGGTGAACGCCAACACGGCGACGCCCATGAGTCCGGTGGGCACCGCGGTCAGCGCCAACAACCCGGCAATACGGGCATCACCGGTGAGGGGGCCCCGTCCACCCCAGCGGAGGACCGCCGTGGTGTACCTGGCGATGTCGGCCCGCAGATACCACGCCGCCCCGAGCAGGGTGCCGACGTGCAGGGCAACGTCGAAGGCGTTCTCGAGTGCCTGGTCGTCGCCGAAATGGTCCCAGTCGAACAGCCACGGCAACAGGGCGAGATGACCGCTCGACGACACGGGCAGGAACTCGGTCACCCCCTGGACGATGCCGTAGACCACGGCGTGCAGGAGGGGCACGGCGACGACCTCCTTCAGGCGCCCGACACGGTCAGCTCGCCGATGACCAGGGTGACGCCGGCCGCCGTCATCGGCAGCCACTCGAGGTCGTTGCCCACCGCGGCCACGTCGTGCAACATCTTCTGGATGGTGGAGGCGATGGTGAACTCACGCACCGGTTCGGCCACCTCGCCGTGGCGGATCCGCAGGCCTTCGGCGCCGGTCGAGAAGTCGCCGCTCACCGGGTTGACACCCGAATGCAGGCCGCTCACCCCCTGGACGAGCAGACCGTCATCGATGCCGGCGATCAACTCGGCCGGGGTGTGATCGCCGGGGGCGACCGCCACCGCCTGGACCCCCACCCCCGGGGTCGAGGCGTAGCCCCGCACCGCCGACCCGGTCGACGCCGTGGCGGCCCGCCGGGCCGTGTAGCTGTTGTGCACGAAGCGTTCCAGCCGGCCTCCGTCGATGAGCACGTTGCGGCGGGTGGCCAGCCCTTCGCCGTCGGTGGCCGTGGCTGTGAAGGCCGCCGGATCGGTCGGGTCGTCGACGAGTGTCAGCACCCCGGCACCGACGTCCTCGCCGAGCCGGTCGGCGAACAGCGAGCGGCCCTTCTGGACCATCTCGGCGCTCAAGGTACCGCCGACGATGCCGAGGAACTGGGCGCTCACCCACGGGTCGAGCACCACGGTCAGGCGGGCCGACGGCGGCTTGGTCGCGCCCAGCATGCGGGTGGCCCGTTCCACGGCGTCGGCCGCGGCCCGCCCGACGTCGAGGTCGTCGGGTTGGCGGCCCACCGAGAACCCGAAACCGGTCTGGGTCTCACCACCGGATTCGGCCAGCGAGTAGGCGGACAGATAGCACCCCGTCTCCCGGGTGGCGGCGCGGATGCCCGTGGTGGTGGCCACCGCGGTCTCGGTGACGGAGTCGGCGTACTCGGCCGATTCGACCCCGACGATCCGCGGATCTGCGTCGCGGGTTCGGCGTTCCAACTCGAGGGCCATGGCCACCTTGGCGTCGGTCGGATGGTCGACGAGGGCGGCCCGGTGGATGTCGAGCACCGCCGGTTCGACGCCGTCGGGTTCGGCGACACCGCAGTGCTCGTCCGGGGTGGCGAACGTCAGGTTGTCGCGGGCGTCGGCCAGCGTCTCGGCCAGTGCGTCGGGTTCCAGGGTGCCTGCATAGGCGAACCCCTGTCGGCCGTCGCGCACGACCCGGACGCCGATGCCCTGCGATTCCGCGGCGGTCAGTGATTCGAGGTCGCCCTCATAGGCCCGGATCTCCGTTTCGCGTTCGTGGACGGCGACCACCTCGATCTGTTCGCCGGCCACCGCCCAGCCGACGACCCGTTCGCAGAGGTCGAGGAGTTCGGGCACGTCAGGCCGCCGTTCCGCCGACGGTGAGGCGGGTGACCCGCAGGGTCGGCGTGCCGTCGCCCACCGGTACCCCTTGACCGTCCTTGCCGCAGGTGCCTGGCGACCCCATGGCGAAGTCCCCGGCGATGGCGTCGATGTCGAGGAGCGTCTGGGGACCGTTGCCGATGAGGTTGCCCTCCCGGATCGGTGCCGTGAGCTCGCCGTCCTCGATCAGATAGGCCTCGGTCATGCCGAACACGAAGTCGCCGGTGGCCGTGTTGACCTGGCCACCGCCGAGCTGGGCGACGTACACCCCGTGGTCAGTGCCGGCGACGATCTCGGCCGGGTCGTCCGGACCGGACCCGAGGTAGGTGTTGGTCATGCGTACCATCGGAAGGTGGCGGTAGCTCTGGCGGCGGCCGTTGCCGGAGCTGGGACGGCCCTCCTTGACGGCTCGCAGGCGATCCCACATGTAGTCGGTGAGCACACCGTCCTCGATGAGCACGTTGCGTTGGGCCGGCCGGCCCTCGTCGTCGATGGCATAACGGCCCCACTCACCGTCCATCGTGCCGTCGTCGACCAGGGTCACCATCGGGGCGGCGACGGTGTCGCCCCGGCGCCCGGCGAACACCGACGCCGACTTGGCGATCAGGTCGGCCTCGAGGCCGTGGCCGCAGGCCTCGTGGAACAGCACGCCACCACCCCCGGGACCGACGACGACCGGCATCTCGCCGCTCGGCGCGGGGACGGCGGCCAACTTGGTGAGTGCCCGCCGGGCCGCCCGTTCGGCCAGCTCGTCGACGTCGATCCGGTCGAAGAGCTCGAAGCCCATGGTGTGGCCGACCGACTCGCGCCCGGTCTGCATGCCGGTGTCGCCGTTGGCGACACACGAGATCGAACAGAGGGTGCGGACCTGGTCATCGCCGGTGAGCAGGCCTTCGCTGTTGGCGATCTGGATGCGGCGGCGGCCGTCGCCGTACCGGGCGGTGACCTGGGCGATCGCCGCGTCCTGGGCCCGCGCCGCAGCATCGGCCCGGAGCAGCAGCGCCACCTTGTCCGCCTTGGGGACGTCGCCGGGCATCACCTCGGCCCGCGGCGCAGGGAGCCGACCCGTCCCGGTCAGGGCGACAGCTCGGGTGCCGCCACCGCCGGAGCGGGCAGCGGCTGCCGCCGCTGCGGCGGCCGATTCCAGGCCGGCGGCCGACAGGTCGGCGGTGTGGGCGAACCCGGTGGTGTCGCCGACGACGACACGGACGCCGGCCCCGCGGTCGCGGCCGCTGGTGAGTTCTTCGATACGCCCGTCGTCGAGCACCGCCGACATGGACCGCCGGTCCTCGACGAACACCTCGGCGAAATCGCCACCGGTGCGCAGACCGGCTCGCACGGTGGCCTCCAGCAGATCGGGGTCGAGCAGGGATCCGTCGTCTCGGTGGTCGCTCACGTTCGGGATCTTCCCTCACGCCCCGCGAGGGGCTCTGGTCGTCGTTGCTGGTCGGGACCGGCCAGCCGCCCACGATGCCTCACGGACACCCGGCGAATGCGTATCGTACCGTTGTGCCTCCGACCGTCGGCCTCCGGGCCTCCTCCACCCACACCGTCACCGAGGCCGACACGGCGATCAACCAGGGTTCGGGCGAGGTCCCGGTGCTGGCCACGCCGCGGCTCGTCGCCCTGTTCGAGCAGACGACCCTGACCGCCCTGGCCGGCCATCTGGAGGCCGACCAGACCACGGTCGGTATGCGCATCCACGTCGACCACCTGTTCCCGTCGGGCGTCGGCGACACCATTCGCACCGACGTCGAGGCCGAACAGGTGGAGGGCCGTCGCATCACGTTCCGCGCCACCGCCACCTGCGTCGACCGGTGCGCCGAGGGGGACCCCGCGGCCGTCGTCGGAGCGGCCACCATCGTGCGGGTCGTCGTCGACACCGACCGCTTCCTGCAGCGGGTGCGCTGAACCTTCGTCCCGGCGGCATGCCCTCCTCCACCCCCTCGACCCCGTTGAGCGCCCGGCTCCGCCGTCTCGGCGAGGAAGGGGTGGGCACCGGCCTGCACTGGTGGGCTGAGGTACTGCTCGTCCTGGTCTTCTACACCGTGTACACGGCAGCCCGGAACCTGTTCGGCTCGGCCTCGGTCGACCCCGGTGAGGCCCTGGACAACGCCCAACGGGTCATCGACCTCGAGCGGGCGCTCGGCCTCTACCAGGAACTGCGCATCCAGGACGCCTTCATCGACCATCGCTGGTTCATCCAGTTCTGGAACGTGTTCTACGGCACGTTCCACTTCGGCGTCACCATCTTCACCCTGGTGTGGCTGTACCGCCGGTTCCCGGTGCTCTACCCGCGGTGGCGGTCGGCCTTCCTGTGCACGACCGGCCTGGCCCTCATCGGGTTCAGCCTGTTCCCGCTCATGCCGCCCCGACTCCTCACCGACTGCGGCGAGTTCGGCGGCTGCATCACCGGACAGCCGTTCGTCGACACCCTGTCCGACATCGGGGGGTTGTGGTCGTTCGACTCGGGGACCATGCAGAAGGTTTCCAACCAGTACGCCGCCATGCCCAGCCTCCACTTCGCGTGGGCCGCCTGGTGCGCCGTGTCGTTGTGGCCGGTGCTCCGGCGCCGCACGACCCGCTGGCTCATCGCCGCCTACCCGGTGGCCACGCTGTTCGCGGTCATCGTGACCGGCAACCACTACTGGATCGACGCCGTCGGCGGCCTGCTGGTGTTGGGGGCCGGCATCTGGCTGGGCCGGGCCCTGGCCGACGGTTGGCACCGCTGGAGCCTGCGCCGCACCACGGCCTGAGCCCGGCGGACGCCCGTCCGATCGGTAATGCGGGTACCGTTGGGCGGCACCCGCCCGTCAGGATCCCCGTCTTGCGCCTCGAATCGATCCGGAACCCCGGTGACCTCCGTTCCCTCGGCATCGAGGACCTGGAGACCCTGGCCGCCGAGATCCGCGGCCAGGTCGTCGCGGCCGTCGACCGCACCGGCGGGCATCTGGGCTCCAACCTGGGTGCCGTCGAGTTGACCCTGGCCCTCCACCGGGTCTTCGACAGCCCGAACGACGCGATCCTGTGGGACACCGGGCACCAGGCCTACGTCCACAAGATGCTCACCGGCCGGCTGGCCGAGTTCGCCGAACTCCGCCAGGAGGGCGGTCTGTCGGGCTACCCGTCGCGGAGCGAATCCGACCACGACTGGATCGAGAACTCGCACGCCTCCACGGTTCTGTCCTACGCCCACGGCCTGGCCACAGCGTTCGAAGCGTCGGACCGGGACCGCCGGGTCGTGGCGGTGATCGGCGACGGGTCGATGACCGGCGGCATGGCCTTCGAGGGGCTCAACAACCTGGGACACAGCGGCCTCGGTGTCACCATCGTCCTCAACGACAACGGGCGGTCCTACGCCCCGACGGTCGGCAAGCTGTCCGAGAGCCTCATCCACATCCGCGCCAACCCGACGTACATGCGCCGGCAGCGTCGCCTCGAGGAGTTGGCCGAGCAGCTGCCGTGGGTCGGTGAGTTGGTCGAGCGGGGCATCAACGCGACCAAGGCGGCCATCCGCGAGATGTTCGAGCCCACGGCGTTCTTCGAGACCCTCGGCGTCCACTACCTCGGCCCGTTCGACGGCCACGACATCGCCGAGGTGGAGGAGGCGCTCACCAACGCCTCGGCGTTCGACGGCCCGGTGGTGGTCCACGTGCTCACCCAGAAGGGCCGGGGCTACGAACCGGCCGAACGGGACCCCATCAAGCACATGCACGACACGTCGGGGGTCAAGCCCGGCAGCTACACCGAGGCCTTCACCGAGGCCCTGGTCAAGGCGGCTGAAGCGCGTCCCGAGCTCGTGGCCATCACCGCGGCCATGCCCGACTCGACCGGGTTGCTGCCGTTCCGGGACCGGTTCCCCGACCGGTGCTTCGACGTCGGCATCGCCGAACAGCACGCGGTGACCGCAGCGGCGGGCATGGCCATGGGCGGGCTCCGCCCGGTGGTCGCCCTGTACGCCACGTTCCTGACCCGGGCCTTCGACCAGGTGAACCTGGACGCCGCCCTGCACGGGATGCCGGTGGTGTTCTGCCTCGACCGGGCCGGCGTCACCGGCGACGACGGGCCGTCCCATCACGGGGTGCTCGACATGGTGCTGCTGTCCAAGGTGCCGGGCATGACCGTGTTCGCGCCGTCGTCGTACCAGGAGCTGCAGCAGATGCTGGGCGACGCCCTCGACATCACCGACGGACCGTCGGCCATCCGCTGGGCCAAGACCCCGGCCCCCCATGTCGACTGGTCCGACGTCGGCAGCGGCCTGTCGGCCCGGCTGGTCCGGGCCGCCGAACGGCCGGACGTGTGCCTGCTCGGTGTCGGCAAGATGCTGGCCCCGACCCTCGAGGCGGCCGACCTGCTGGCCGAGGCCGGGGTGGAGGCCACGGTCTGGGACCCCAGGGTGGTCCGACCGGTCGATCCCGCGATGCTCGCCGATGCCGCCCGCCACGACCTGGTGGTCACCGTCGAGGACGGGTTCCGGGAGGGCGGCTTCGGCTCCACGGTGCTCGACTCACTGGCCGACACGTCGCCGGCGACCCGCGTGGCGGTGCTGGGGGTGCCGGTGGCCCACCATGCCCACGCCAACGCCGACGCGCTGCTCGCCGGGTTCGGCCTGGACGCCCGGGGCATCGCCGACGCTGCCCTGGCCCGCATCCCCAGACCGTGATCGGGACGGGGACGACGGAACGACGGAACTACGTGTAGAAGGGGTTGTCGCCCGCGGTGTGGTCGGTGGCGTCGACCACCTCGGTGATCTCGGGGATCGCCTCGACGATGGCGGCCCGGATGCCTTCGGTGAGGGTGGCCTGGCTCATCGCACACCCCTGACAACCACCGCCCATCATCACGAACGCCGTCTCGTCCTCGATACCGACGAGGGTGGCGTAGCCGCCGTGTGAGGCGAGGGCCGGGTTGATGCGCTGGGCGATGAGCTGCCCCACCCGTTCGGCCACGTCGCCGGACAGCTCAAGGGTGCCGAGATCGCCCAACGGGTTGGGCCGGTTCGGATTCCGGATGACCAGCCCGCCCTGCACCGGGTTGCTCGGCAGGTCGAGGGTGGCGCCGGCCAACTTGTCCCGGCTGTCGTCGGGCACGGCCATGGCCAACTCGCCGATCGTCCAGACGTGGTCGGCGACGGCCTCGTCGGCGTCGATGAAGGCCAGGTCGTAGGCGTAGTCGACACCCTGGACACCGGTGACCGAGATACGCAGCACCAGCGTCTCGGGCAGGTCTTCGGCCGACCGGGCCTCGAGCACCTTGGCCAGGGCGCCGTCGGTGACCTCCATGACCGCCGTCGATGCGGCGTCGTCCGTGCGCTCGGTGGTGGCGTCGCTCATGGGCACCAGCCTACCGGCGGCCTCTTGCGGGCCAGTCGGCGCCCGCTAGGTTCTGCGGCCATGAGCGACACTCCGGTCTCCGTCCGCGCCGAGGGCCAGGTAGCCGTCATCGACTGGGACGACGGCAAGGCCAACGCCATCGGTCCCGACGCCGTCGCCCATCTGCTCGCCGCGTTCGACCGGGTCGAGGCCGACGCGGCCGACGCCGTGGTGCTGACCGGCCGCCCGGGCCGGTTCTCGGCCGGATTCGACCTGAAGGTCATGCAGGAGAGTCCGGCGGCTGCCCGCGACCTGCTGGCCGCCGGCGTCGACCTGTTCATGCGCATGTACCTCTTCCCCCGGCCCGTGGTGACGGCGTGCACCGGTCACGCCATCGCCGCCGGGGCCATCGTCCTGATGTCGACTGACCTGCGGATCGGGACCCGGGGCGAGTTCAAGATCGGCCTGCCCGAGGTGACCATCGGCATGTCGCTCCCGTTCTTCGCCACCGAGCTGGCCCGCGACCGTCTCTCGAAACGCCACTACACGAGGGCCACCGCACTGGGCACCATGTACACCCCCGACGAGGCCGTCGACGTCGGGTATCTCGACGAGGTGGTCGAGCCGGACGACGTGGTGACCACCGCGGTCGAGCGGGCCACCGCGCTGGCCGGCATCAGCCGGGGCGGCCTTTTGCACACGAGGTCCACCACCCGGGGCGCCATAGCCGCCGCCATCACCGACGGCCTGGCCGAGGACCTCTCCCAGTTCAACGTCGACGGCTGACGACGTCGACGTGAACCTCGGCCCGCCCCGACCGACGGCCCTGCTCCTGACGGCGTTCGGTGGCCCCGAGGGCCCCGACGACGTCGAACCGTTCCTCGCCCACGTAGCCGACGGTCGCGCCATACCGCCAGAGCGCCTCGCCGAGGTGGCCGACCGGTACGCCACGGCGGGCGGGCGCTCGCCGATCAACGAGCGCATGCGTCGGCTGGCCGCCCGGGTCGGATCGACGGCGGAGGATCGGGGCGTGAAGCTGGCCGTGGCCTGCGGTAACCGCCACTGGCACCCGTTCATCGACGAGTCGGTGCGCCGCATGTGGGAGGGCGGCCACCGCGACATCGCAGCGTGGATCACCTCGCCGTACCGGTCCTACGCCACCTGCCGCTCCTACCTCGAAGGGATCGACGCGGCGACGGCCGGCCTCGAGGACCCGGCCGGCCCGGTCTCCATCACCCCGATCCGGACCCCGTGCGACCACCCGGGCCTCATCGAACCGGCGGGCGACCGGCTCGCCGACGCCCTGGCGTCACTCGCCCCGGACGTCCGGCACCGGGCCCACGTGCTCTTCACCGCCCACAGCATCCCCGAAGCCTCCGCTGCCACCTGCGACTACGAGGCCGACCTGCGGGCCGCCGCGGCACTGGTCGCCGACCGGGCCGACCCTGCAGGGCGGCACCCGTGGGAGCTGGTGTGGCAGTCCCGCAGCGGCCCCCCCGACGTACCGTGGCTGGCCCCCGACGTGGGCGACCGGATCGACGAGCTGGCCGCGGCCGGCGTGCCGGCGGTCGCCGTCTCCCCCATCGGCTTCCCGGTGCTCAACTTCGAGATCCTCTGGGACCTCGACCACGAGGCGGCGCGGCGGGCCGAGGCGGCCGGCATGGCCTTCGCCCGTGCGGCCACCGTCGACGACGATCCCCGGTTCGCCGCCATGATCTTCGACCTGTTCACGGCGTGCGTCGCCGTCAACCCGGCCCCGTGTCCGGTCGGCTGCTGTCCACCACCGTCACGCTGACCGAACGGGCACGGGATCCCCGGGCACTCCCGGACCCGCCACTACGGTTGACGATGATGAATCACACCCGGATCGCCGCCGAAGCACTGCGATTCCGCCTCGGCACGCTCACCCAGGTGGGTGGGCCGTCCACGGTCATCGACGTCGAGGAGGCCGCTGAGTTGGTGGTGGCCTGCGCCGATCCCGGCGTCGACCGGGCCCTCCGGCTGGTCGGCGAGACCTGGCACGCCGCCGGGCTGCCCACCAACGCCATTGACCAGCCGTGGACACCGGGGGCCACGGCCCGGCTGCGCAACGTCGGTGGCGGCAACCTGCTCGATGCCCTCGACGACCTCGTCACGGGCATCGGACGCTGCCAGGTCCGCCCCTGAACCAGGCTGGCCCGGCTCCTCGGGGCTTGCCGCGATTCGCCGAATCGGCCGGGGTACGGTCGGACCAGACCCTTACCGGCGGCCCTGTCACCGGTCGTCGCCACAATGCCTGCATGGCACCAGCCCCCCACCGACCAACCCCCCACCACGAGACACCGACACCGTGAGCACCCAGCAGCGACTGCTCGACGACGAGTCCTTCGCCCGCGCCGTCAACCCGGTGCCGGTGGCGACCGAGATGCGCGAGTCGTTCCTCGCCTACTCGCTGTCGGTCATCACCGCCCGCGCCATTCCCGACGTGCGCGACGGCCTCAAGCCGGTCCAGCGCCGCATCCTGTACGCCATGCTCCGCATGGGGGTCCGGCCCGACACCCCGCACCGCAAGAGCGCCCGGGTGGTGGGCGACACCATGGGCCGCTACCACCCGCACGGGGACGCCGCCATCTACGACGCCCTGGTGCGCATGGGCCAGTCGTTCGCCCGGGGCATCACGTTCGTCGACCCGCAGGGCAACTTCGGTTCGCTCGACGACCCGCCGGCGGCCCCCCGCTACACCGAATGCCGCCTGTCTGAGGCCGCCATGGCCATGGTCGGCGAGCTCGACGAGGACACCGTCGACTTCCGCCCCACCTACGACGGCGAGTCCAGTGAACCCGCCTGTCTGCCCGGCCTACTGCCCGGCCTCCTCGTCAACGGCACCACCGGCATCGCCGTCGGCATGGCCACCAACATGCCGACCCACAACCTGCTCGAGGTCGCAGCGGCCATCGAGCTGGTCATGAAGAAGCGACGGCCCAAACCGACCATCGACGAGTTGCTGGCCGTGCTCCCCGGCCCCGACTTCCCGAGCGGTGGGATCATCGTCGATGACGGCATACGCGAGGCGTACACCTCCGGCCGGGGTTCGATCCGCGTCCGGGCGGCCGCCCACGTCGAGTCCTTGCCGCGGGGCCGCCAGGCCATCATGGTCACCGAACTGCCCTACCAGGTCGGCCCCGAGCGGGTCATCGGCAGGCTCAAAGAGCTCAACGAGCAGGGCAAGGTCGCCGGCATCGCCGACTTCAAGAACCTGTCCGACCGGCACACCGGCCTCCGGCTCCAGATCACCGTCAAGCCGGGCCACAACCCCCAGGCCGTGCTCAGCGAGTTGTACCGGCTCACCCCGATGGAGGAGTCGTTCGGCATCAACAACGTGGTCCTCGTCGACGGCGAACCCCGCACCCTCGGGCTCTACGAGCTGTGCCGGCTCTACGTCGAGCACCGTCTCGACGTGGTGGTGCGCCGCACCCGGTTCCGGCTGGCCAGGGCCACCGACCGGCTGCACATCGTCGAGGGGCTGCTCATCGCCCTCGACGCCATCGACGAGGTCGTGGCCATCATCCGGGGCTCCGACGACACCGCGGCGGCCCGCACAGCCCTCATGGAGCGCTTCGGACTCAGCGTGATCCAGACCGACCACATCCTCGACATGCCCCTGAAGCGCCTCACCGCGCTGGAAAAGCAGCGCATCGTGGACGAACACGACGGGCTGGTCGCCGACATCGACGACTTCAACAAACTGCTCAAGTCCGAGGCCCGTCAGCGCACGCTCGTGCTGAACGAACTCCACGAGGCGGCGGAGCGGTTCGGCCGGGAGCGCCGGACCCAGATCGTCCACCCCGACGACATCCAGGTGTTCGAGGCCAACGAGGTGGCCGACGACGTCACCGACGAACCGTGCGTCGTCACCCTGTCGACGTCCGGGCAGATCGGCCGCACCCCGGTCGACGGTGGGCGGCGGGCCAACCCGGGCCGCCACGACGTCCTGCTGGCCGCCATCGTGGCCCGCACCACGTCCACCGTGTCGGCCGTGACCTCCGAGGGCCGGGTCCTCCAGGTGCTGGCCGCTGAGCTGACCGACGCTGGCGGTCGGGCCCGAGGTGCCGGTGCCGCCCAGGCCTTCGGGGCCAATCGGGGCGAGGCCCTCCATTCGCTGGTCGCCGAAGGCCGGGAGCATCTGGTCATCGTCACCGCGAGCGGCATGGCCAAGCGGCTCACCCTCGACGAGATCCGCGGCACCCGCCCCGGCAAGCCCGTCATCAAGCTCAAGCCGGGCGACCGGGTGGCCGCGGCGTTCTGTGCCCCCCACGGCGTCGACTGCCTACTCGTCGCCTCCGACGGCCAGGTGCTGCGCACCGCGGTCGACGGCATCAGCGTGCAAGGCCGCAACGCCGGCGGCGTGGCCGGCATGAAGTTGCGGGCCGACGCCGAGGTCGTCGCCGGCGGGGTGATCCTCGGCGACGACACCCTCATCACCGTGTCGGACGACGGCACGGCCAAGGCCACCCCGGTCACCGAGTTCGACACCAAGGGCCGTGGCGGGGTGGGCGTCCGGGTCACCCGGGTCGCCGACGGTGCCGCCCTCACCACCGCCTACGTGGGCCAGCCGTTCGGCCTGCTGGCCGTCATGGCCGTCGATGACGACCCGAAGAAGCCCGACCCCAACCCGGTGCCCCTGCTGCTCGATCCCAGCGCCCGGGACCTGGTGAGCACGGCCACCGAGCGCCAGATCCTGGCCCTTGGGCCGTCCCGGTGGTGACCGTGGCCACCAGGACGCAGCCCGCTAAGAAGCCCGCCAAGAAGCCCGCCGGCAAGCAGACCGGTTACGACGCCGACGCCATCCAGACGCTCGAGGGCCTGGAGGCGGTCCGCAAGCGACCCGGCATGTACATCGGCGGCACCGGCAGCCCCGGCCTCACCCATCTCGTCTGGGAGTTGGTCGACAACGCGGTCGACGAGGCGGCCGCCGGCTTCGCCAACCGCATCGAGATCACCCTCCACCGCGACCAGTCGGTCGAGGTCGCCGACAACGGCCGCGGGATTCCCATCGACACCCACGCCAAGCGCAAGGTCTCCGCCCTCGAGGTGGTGCTCACCGAACTCCATGCCGGCGGCAAGTTCGGCGGCGGTGCGTACGGGGCTTCCGGCGGGCTGCACGGCGTCGGAGCGTCGGTCGTCAATGCCCTTTCCACCAAGCTCGTCGCCCAGGTCGACCGCGACGGCCACACCCACGAGCTGGCGTTCCGAGAACGGGTGGCCGGCCAGTTCTCGGGCTCGTCGTTCAAAGCAGGGCATCAACTCCAGAAGGTCAAGCGCATCGCCAAGACCAAGTCGGGGACCCGGGTCAGGTTCTGGCCCGATCGCGACATCTTCGACGCCGACGCCCGCATCGACCCCGACGAGATCTGCGACCGTGTCACCCGGGCCTGCTTCCTCGTGCCCGGGGTACGGATCCGGGTGGTCGACAAGCGGGCCGGCGGCGCCAAGGAGCCGTTCGACTTCGTGTCCCGGGGCGGGCTGGCCGACCTGGTCGACCACCTGTCCAGCGGCGAGAATGTGTGCGAGATCATCACCCTGTCGGGCATCGACACGTTCAGCGAGCGCGTGCCGGTCGACGGCAAGATGCGCGACGTCGAACGCGAGTGCACCGTCGAGGTGGCCCTGCGTTGGGTGCGCAACTACGAGGCCCAGGTGCAGTCGTTCGTCAACACGATCCCCACCAGCCAGGGCGGCACCCACACCGCGGGGTTCGATCGGGCTCTCACCAGGGCCGTCAACGACATCCTCCTCAAGGACACCCGGAAGCTGGCCAAGTTGGCCAAGGAGAACAAGCACCGGGCCGGCAAGGATGACGTCCAGGAGGGCCTGGTCGCCGCGTTGAAGGTGATCGTGCCCGAACCGCAGTTCCGGGGTCAGACCAAACAGGAACTGGGCACCCCGGCCATCGAGAAGATCGTCTACGACATCGTCAAGCAGGGTTTGGCCGACTGGTTCACCGGTGGCGGTCCCAAGACCCACGTCAACGCCGTCCGCGACAAGCTGGCCACCGCGGTCATCAACCGGGTCAGCTCCAAGCAACTGCTGGAGAACAAGCGCAAGGCCGCCTCGATGGGCTCCACCGGGATGCCCGACAAGCTGGCCGACTGCCGGGTCCACGGCCCCGACGCCGAGCTGGTGATCGTCGAAGGGGATTCGGCCGCCGGTCCGGCCAAGGCAGGACGCAACTCGGAGAACACCGCCATCCTCCCGCTGCGGGGCAAGGTGGTGAACGCCGGCAAGGCCACCCTCAAACAGGTGCTCGACAACGCCGAGGCCCAGGCCCTGTTCACCGCAGTGGGTGCCGGTTCCGGCAAGGAGTTCAACCTCGACGACGCCCGATACGGCCGCATCGTCATCCTGTGCGACGCCGACGTCGACGGAAGCCACATCCGATGCCTGCTCCTCACCCTGATCCACGAGTACATGCGGCCCATGCTCAAGGAAGGCCGGGTCTTCGCCGCCCAGCCTCCCCTCTACACATGTCGGGTCGGCGACACCGTGCACCGGGCGTTCTCCGACGACGAACGCGACGCGCTCACCGCCGAACTCACCAAGGGGAACCGCAAGGCCGAGAACCTGCGCTGGAACCGCTTCAAGGGGCTCGGCGAGATGAACGTCGAAGAGCTGGCCGAATGCGCCCTCGACCCCGCCACCCGCATCCTGCGCCGGCTCACCATGGCCGACGCCAAGGAGGCCAAGGAGGCGGCTCGCATGTTCGACGTCCTGATGGGGGCCGACGTCGCCAAGCGACGCGACTACCTGGTCGCCAACAGCACGCTGCTCGACCCCGACGCCCTGGACATCTGATGCTGTTGCCCCCGTCCGACCGGGCCGGTCGCTGATGGCCGACCTCCCGGCCTTCCTGTCGCCGTCGGCGGCCGGCACCTACCGGCAGTGTCCGCGCCGCTGGAAACACCGTTACGTTGACAAGTTGCCCGACCCGCCGGGCGAGGCCGCCCTCGTCGGCACCTTCGCCCACCGGGTGCTCGAGCTGTTGTGCGACGAGCCGCCCGACCAGCGCACCGCCGACCGGGCCCGCGCCCTGGCCCGCGAGGTGTGGCCCCAGATCTCGGCCCACCCCGACTACCGCGGCCTCGGACTGGCCGACGACGCCCAACGGGAATTCCGATGGAAGTCCTGGCAGGCCATCGAGGGGCTGTGGCAACTCGAGGATCCCGCCGGCATCGACGTGCGGGCCACCGAGCAACGGCTGTCCACCGTCGTGGCCGGCGTGCCGTTCCGCGGGGTGGTCGACCGCCTCGACGACGACGGCGACACCCTCGTGGTCACCGACTACAAGTCCGGCCGGCCCCCACGTGCCGCCGACCGGCAGAAGTCGCTCGACCAGGTGCTGCTCTACGCGGCGGCCGTCGAGGCCGAGACCGGGGAACGTCCCGGTCGGGCCCGGCTGCTGTACCTCGGCCGGGAGATCATCGAGACGACCGTCGACGACGGCGCGCTCGACGGCGCCACCGGCCGTCTGGCCGGCACCTGGTCGGACCTGGGGGGCGACTGCGCCGGCGACACGTTCGCCACCAGCCCCGGACCCCTGTGCGGCTGGTGCCCCTACGCCGGCATCTGCTCCGACGGGCAGGCCGAGATCAAGCGGCGGCTGGCCGCCGGGCGCATGCGCACCGACGCTCCCGCCCTGGCCCTGATCTGACGCCGGACGCTCAGCGGCGACCGCGCCGGCGCCGCCAGGCCAACAGCAGCAAGCCGGCGGCCACCACGGCCCCCAGCACCCCGAGGCGGTGCAACCGGTCGGCCCGCTCGTCAGCCATTTCGACCGGCGGGGCGTCGAAGGGGCGCACCTCGCCGTCAGCTCCCGAAGCATCGCCAACCTCGGGATCGGCCGCAGCCCCGTCGACGGCCGCCTCCGGTTCCGCCGGGTGTCCGTCAGGTGATTCGGGAGGTGCCTCTGGCTCGTCTCCCAACAGGCCGTCGACCGGGCTGACCTCGGGTGGGGCGGCACGTCCTCGCCGTGCCTGGGGGTCGTAACCGCTCACGGGGCACCTCCATCCAGTACGTGGTCGAGCAGGACGTCGAACTCAGCGGAGGCCTCGGTCGCCCCCGGGCGCTTACCCAGCCCGTGGATGGGCAGCGACTGGGCAGCCGCCTCGGACACCGCGGCCCGCTGATGGACCGGCGGCAGGCAGATTCCGGGGTAGGCCTCGACCAGCTGCCCATGCCAGTACCGGGCGTCGCGGGTGCGGCCCAGACGATTGATGGCGATGCCGGCCAGCCGGGGCCGACCGTCGGGCCGACGCATGCGGATGCGTTCGATGGTCTGGAGCATGCGGGCCACACCGTCGGCGGCCCAGGCTCCCGGTTCGGTGACGAGCAGCACGGTGTCGGCCGCGAACAGACCGTTGATGGTCAGCAGGCCCAGCGACGGCGGGCAGTCGAGCACGACGAGGGGCCAGCCGGACGATCCGTCGCCATTGAGCGCCATCTGCAGGCGGTCCTGGCCACCCAACGGGTCGGTGGCCAACTGAGGTTCCCGTACCGCCAGGCCCGGGGACGACGCAGCCACGAGGGGACGGCGGCCGCATTCGACCGGCCATCCCGACGTCTCGACCACCATGCGGACACCGCCGGGCTGCTCCTCGGCCAGCACGGTGTCGATGCTCCGGGTCGGTTCGAACACGCCGAGGCCGGTGGTGGCGTTGCCTTGAGGGTCCAAGTCGACCACGAGGGTCTCGATGCCCCGGGCCGCGGCCGCCGAGGTCAACCCGAGGGCGACCGTGGTCTTCCCCACCCCACCCTTCTGGTTCACCACGGCGACGGTCGGCATGGACGAAACCTAACCCACCGACGGCCCGGGCCGAGGACCCGTCGACCCACCTGCCGCTACGTTGACGCCGTGCCCGAGCTCCCCGAGGTCGAAACCATCCGGCGGCACCTGGAGCCGCTGCTCCTCGATGCCCGGGTGCGGTCGGCCACCGCCCATCCGTCGGCCAAGTTCCGGCCGGCCGTCGACGCCATCGGACACCGCATCGACGCGGTGGACCGTCGGGGCAAGTACCTGCTCATCGACCTGTCGGGAACCCACGAGCTGATCATCCACCTCGGCATGACCGGTGCCCTCCTGCTGGCCGATGGGCCGGCCACTGGCGCCCACGTCCGGGCCGACTGGGAGCTCGACGACCGTCGCCACCTCGTGTTCGACGACGTGCGACGGTTCGGACGCCTCGCCGTCGTTCCCCGCGGCGTGTACGACGGCCTGCCCACCCTGCACCACCTCGGACCGGAGCCGTTCGACCCGGAACTGGACGACCACCGGTTCCATCGTTCGCTGCGGGCCAGCCGCCGCCGGGTCAAGACCAGCCTGCTGTCTCAGCGACCCATCGCCGGTGTCGGCAACATCTACGCTGACGAGGCGTTGTGGCGGGCCGGCATCAACCCCGGAGCCCGCCGGGTGGGCCCCGAGCGGGCGGCCCGGTTGCTGGCGGCCATCCGCGACGTGCTGGCCGAGTCGCTCGAGAACCGGGGCACCACGCTGCGCGACTACCGCACCCCGGACGGGTCGACGGGCGACAACCAGCGCCGGCTGGACTGCTACGGCCGGGGGGGCCAGCCGTGCCGGTGCTGCGGCGAGGCCCTCGTCGCCCGCCCCCTGGACCAGCGCACCACCACCTGGTGCCCGAACTGCCAGGCCCGCTGACCGGCGGGCGGGCGGGTGCCCCTGAGCGGCACTCGGGGGCCTCTACGCTCGTCGCCGTGCGGCATCGACTCCTCCTCGGCATGGCCCTCGTGGGCCTGGCAGGCAGCCTGGTCGCCGTCGCCGCAGTGGGCGCCCAGACCTACGCCGAACTCATCGCCGCCGAAGAGCGCAGCATCGGTGACCTCCACGGCGAGATCGCCGCCTACGAGGCACAGGTCGTCGGCTACGAGGCCGACCTCGATGCCCTCGACGCCCTGATTGCCGAGATCGACGCCCTGATCGCCACCGAGGACGCCGAACTGGCCCTGTTGCCCATCCACCTCGAGTTGCTGGCCGACGACCTGCTGGACCGCTACATCGCCCTCGACGAGCCCACCGCCGTCCGCCACGCGATGGCGATCGACGCCTACGTCCGCAACGACGAACACGTGAACGCAGTGCTCACCCAGTCGGTGGAACTCACCGACGAGGCCCTGGAGGGAATCCGGTCCCGGCTGCTCTACGAGGCGGTGATCGACGACGCCAACGACCAGCTGCTGGCCCTCTACGCCGAGCTGCGGCTCCTGGGCCGTCGGGTCGACGGGGTCAACGAGCAGATCCGACGGACCGGCGATCGCCGGCAGGACGCAGTGGACCACCGGGAGGACACCGTCGACCTGATACCCGGCATCGAAGCCCAGATCGGCGACGCGGAGGCCGGTATCACCGTGGCTGAAGCGAACATCGCCGCGGCCCGAGCCGAAATCGAGCGACTCGAATCGCTGCTGGTGACGATGCGCTGGACCGCCGAGCTGGGCCAGGACATCGGCCGGCCCGCCCTGGCCGTCAAGATCGACAACGTCAAGGCGGCGTGGCCCCAGACCGGCGTCAACCAGGCCGACGTCGTCTACGAGGAGATCGTGGAAGCCGGGCTGACCCGCCTGGTCGCCATCTTCCAGACCCAGAGTCCCGGCACCGTCGGACCGATCCGCTCGGCCCGCACCTCCGACCCCCCGTTGCTCGCCGGGTTCGACCGTCCGCTGTTCGCCTACTCGGGCGCCAACCACATCACCCTGCAGATCGTGCGCAACAGCGAGCTCGAGCTGGCCGGCTACGACGACGAGCCGGGCGCCTACTGGCGTTCCGATTCCCGCAGCGCCCCCCACAACCTGTACGCCTCCACCACCCGGCTATGGAACCGGTTCCCCGAACGCACCGAGATGCCGCCGGCACCCTTCGAGTTCCGGGTACACGGTGAGGCCCTCCACCCGGACGCCGAGCCGGCCGAGGGGGTCGAGGTCGACTTCGGTCGTACCGAGGTCGACTACTCGTGGAACGGCTCCGGGTGGGCCCGCCGCCAGGGCGGATCCGCCCACATCGACTCAGCGGGTGTCCAGGTCGCACCGGCCAACGTCGTCGTCCAGTTCATCCGGTACGGCACGAGTCCGGCCGACGGCCGCTCCCCCGAGGCCCACACGACCGGGTCGGGGGTGGCGTGGATCCTGACCGCGGGGCACGTCATCGTCGGCGAATGGGACCGTCCCGACGAGTCGGCACCCGCCGTGTACCACATCGACGGTGAGACGATCCGCCTGTCGCCGGGCCGCACCTGGGTCGCCCTGGCCGAGGACGGGTCGGCCGAACTGCGCTGAGTCAGACGCCCGGGTCGACCAGCACGTCGGCCGGCACGGTTCCGTCGCCGGCGACGGTGAGGATCTCGAGGCCGTCGTCGGTGACCAGCACGGTGTGCTCGAACTGGGCCGTCCGGCGCCCGTCCCTGGTCACCGCCGTCCAGTCGTCGTCCCACAGGGCACACGCCGGATCACCGAGGGTCAGCATCGGCTCGACGGTGAACGTCATGCCCGGCACCAGCACCGTCGACGCCCGGGGGTCGTGGTAGTGCGGGATCTGCAGGCCGCTGTGGAACTCGGTGCCGATGCCATGGCCGATGAACTCCCGTACCACGCCCAGCCCGTGGCGCCGGGCGTGGCGTTCGATGGCCCGGCCGATGGCGTGCACCGGTTGTCCGGGTCCGGCGGCGGCGATACCGGCGTTCATGGCCGTGCGGGTCTCGGCGACCAGCCGGCGCGAATGGTCGTCGACATCGCCCACCAGCAGGGTGACGGAACTGTCGCCGTGGACCCCGTCCAGGTAGATCGTCACGTCCACGTTGACGATGTCGCCGTCGGCCAGCGGCCGGCTGTCGGGAATGCCGTGACAGATCACTTCGTTGACCGACGTGCACACCGACTTCGGGTACCCCCGGTAGTTGAGGGGACTCGGGTAGCCGCCGCGAGCCACGCTGGCCTGGTGGACCACCTCGTCGATCCGGTCGGTGGTCACGCCCGGGACGACGGCGGGCGCCGCCTCCAACAGGATCTCGGCCGCTGCCCGACCGGCGGCCCGCATCCGTTCGATCTCGTCGGGGGTGCGCACGCTCGACGACTGGGACGGCCCCGGATCGCCGGTGGCGGCATACGGGGGTCGCCCGATCCCGGCCGGCACGGTGCGCATCGGGCTGAGGAGCCCAGGCCGCACCGGTGGCGAGGAGACGGGAGGAAGGTTCGCGTTGCGACGCTTGCGCTTGGCCACGGCCGGAGGCTATCGGGACGGCTTCAGCGCAGGAAGCGGCTGACGCTGTCGACCACGCACGCCGGGCGGTCGTGGCCTTCGATCTCGACGGTGATCCGGATGACCACCTGGACGCCACCGGCCACCTCGTCGACCTCCACGACCTCGGCCCCGGCCCGAACCCGCGCATCCACGGGCACCGCCGACGGGAACCGCACCTTGTTCACCCCGTAGTTGACGCCCATGGAAACGCCCCGCACCTCGAGGAGGGTGGGGAGCAGCATGTTGGTGAGCGACAGGGTCAGATACCCGTGGGCGATGGTCGACCCGAACGGGCCGTCGGCGGCAGCCGCCGGGTCGACGTGGATCCACTGGTGGTCGCCGGTGGCGTCGGCGAACCGGTCGATGCGCTCCTGGTCGATCACCATCCAGTCGCTGTGGCCGAGATGGGTGCCGACGGCGTCGGCCAGAGCGTCGGGACTGTCGAAGACGGTGGGCATGGCAGGCCTCGGGGTCGGGTCGGTCGTGGGTCCGGAGCCGACACTACGCTGCACGGGTCCACCGTCCCTCGTCCGAGCACCGGGAGCCCGACACGACATGGCAACCTCCGGCGGCACCAAGGCCGTCCTCGCCGCACTCTTCGCCAACCTCGGCATCGCCATCGCCAAGATGGTCGGCTTCATCATCACCAGGTCGTCGTCGATGCTGGCCGAGAGCATCCACTCGGCGGCCGACACCGGCAACCAGGCTCTGCTGCTCCTCGGCGGTCGCCGCGCATCCCGTCCTGCGACACCGTCCCATCCCTTCGGACACGGGCGCGAGCGCTACTTCTGGTCGTTCGTGGTCGCCATCGTGCTGTTCACCCTGGGCGCCGGCTTCGCCCTGTACGAGGGCATCGAGAAGATCCGCCACCCCCACGCCGTCGACCATCTCGAATGGGCGGTCGGCATCCTTGCCATCGGCATCGTGCTCGAAGGCTTCTCGTTCCGGACGGCGATCGTCGAGGCCAACCGGGTGCGGGGCGACCTGTCATGGTCCCGGTTCGTGGTGCGGGCCAAGCAGCCCGAGCTGCCGGTGGTCCTGCTCGAGGACGCCGGGGCCATGCTGGGTCTGGTCATCGCCATGGCGGCCGTGGTCCTGAGTGACGTGACCGGCGAACCCCGCTGGGACGGGGTGGGCACCCTGACCATCGGGTTGCTCCTGGCCGCCATCGCCGTGGTCCTGGCCCGGGAGATGAAGAGCCTGCTGATCGGTGAGGCCGCAAATGCCAGCGACCGGGAGGCCATCATCACCGCCATCACCGGGGTCGACGCCGTCGTGTCGCTGGCCGACCTGCGCACCCAACACCTCGGTCCCGACGACATCCTGGTGGGGGCCAAGGTCGTGCTGCGGGCCGACCTGAGCACGGCCGGCGTCGTGGCCGCCATCGACGAGATCGAGGCCGGTGTACGGGCCATGGTACCGACCGCCCACCCGATCTACGTCGAGCCGGTCGAGGGCTGATGCGGCGGCTGGTGTCGCTGGCGGCCGCCGTGATCTGCGCGGTCGCCGCGTGGGCGTGGTTCGACGTGACGGTGGGCCGCCATCGCCTGTGGGACGCCTA
This sequence comes from uncultured Microthrixaceae bacterium, assembly GCA_964586175.1. GTDB lineage: Bacteria > Actinomycetota > Acidimicrobiia > Acidimicrobiales > MedAcidi-G1 > CAZPGL01. The sequence continues at coordinate 87,401 of CAZPGL010000002.1, forward strand.
CGCCGGCGGTCGCCGGGCCCGCCGCCGCTCGCAGCTGGCTGTCCACCCGGTGCAGGCTGGCGACACGGTGTTCCTCGGTGACAGCCTCACCGAAGAAGGCTCTTGGGCGGCGGCGTTTCCCGGGCTGGCGGTCTGCAACCGGGGGGTCGGCGGGGACACCACCGCCGACGTCCTTGAGCGGCTCGACGATGCCGTGACCGGGCCGCCGGCCGCGGTGATCCTGTGCATCGGCACCAACGACCTCTGGTATTCGGTCGCCCACGCCCAGATTGTGCGCAACACGGCCCGCATCTTGGACCACGTCATGGAATCCACACCGTCGACCCGGCTGGTGCTGCAGGCCGTGCCACCCCGACGGGACCGGTACCAGGCGGTGATCCCGGCCCTGAACACCGCGTTGCGCCGGGTGGCCGACGAGCGGGGCATCGAGTTCGTCGACCTGACCGAGGCCCTGTCGGGCCGCGACGGGCTGCTCGACGCCACGCTGACCAACGACGGCCTCCACCTCAACGGCGACGGCTACCGCCACTGGTACAGGGTGCTGGAACCGGTGCTCGAACCGGTGCTGCACCCGACCCACTGAGGGCGGATCGTCGCAGCGGCCGGCCCCGCCCGTACGCTCGGACCATGGCCGCGGACAGCACGGACCGCATCGAGTTGCCGATCGACGGCATGACGTGTGCCGGCTGCGTGGCGTCGGCCACCAGGGCCCTCGAAGGGGTAACGGGGGTCAGCGCCGCTGCCGTCAACCTGGCCACCCGATCGGCGATGGTCACCGTGGGCCCCGAGGTCACCGAAGCCGACCTGCGGCTGGCCGTCGAACAGGCCGGGTACACGGTGCCCGTCGGCGAACGGGAGGACGACCGGGCCTCGATCGACCGGCGACTCCGTGCCGCCGTCCCGCTCACCGTGCTGGCCATGGTGCTGGCCATGGTGCCGGCGGTCCCCGACGACCTGGCCCACTGGGGATCGGCGTTGGCCGCCCTTCCCGTGTATCTGTGGGCGGGCGCCGACATCCACGCCAGGGCGTTGTCCGGTCTGCGGCACCGGGTCACGTCGATGGACACCCTCATCACGATGGGAACCACGGCAGCCGTCGGCTGGTCGGTGGCCGGGCTGATGGTCGACGGGGTCGACGCCTACTTCGAGACCGCGGCGGTGATCATCACCCTCGTACTGGTGGGTCGCCGCCTCGAGGCCGGTGCCCGCCGGAGCTCCGGCAGCGCCCTACGGGCCCTCCTCGACCTGGCCCCGGCCACCGTCACACTGGCCGACGGCCGGGAGGTGCCCTTCGCCGAGCTCCGGGTGGGCGACCGGTTCATGGTCCGTCCAGGTGAGCGGCTGGCGGCCGACGGAACGGTCGTCGAGGGCTTCGGGTCGATCAACGCGTCGATGCTGACCGGCGAACCGCTCCCGGTCGACGTGGTACCCGGCGACGAGGTGGCCGGCGGCACGGTGAACACCACCGGTGTGCTGACCGTCGAGGCCGACCGCACCGGCGACGACGCCACCGTCGTGCGTCTGGCCCGCATGGTGGCCGACGCCCAGGCCGGCCGGGCACCGGCCCAGAGGCTGGTCGACCGGGTCTCGGCCGTGTTCGTCCCACTGGTCCTCGTCCTGGCCACCGCCACGTTGACCGGCCGACTACTCATCGGGCACACCGGTGACGACGCCGTCACCGCCGCGGTCACCGTGTTGATCATCGCCTGCCCGTGCGCCCTGGGGCTGGCCACACCGACCGCCCTGCAGGTGGGCACCGGTCGGGCGGCCCAACTCGGGGTGCTGCTCCGGTCGGCTGGCGTGCTCGAGACGACCCGCCGACTCACCACGGTCGTGGTCGACAAGACCGGCACGCTCACCAACGGCCGGATGTCGCTGGTCGACCTGGTGGCCGTCGACGACCACGACCGCTCCGAGACTCTCCGGCTGGCCGCCGCCGTCGAGGCCGGTTCCGAGCACCCGGTGGGCCGGGCGATCGCCGCCGCGGTCGACGACGCTCCCTGGGCCGTCGACGTGACTGCCGAACCGGGCTTCGGCATCTCGGGCACCGTCGACGGCCGGATGGTGGCTGTCGGGCGCCTCTCGGACGAGGCAGCCGCCCGACCCGGCATCGCGGACCTGGTCGGCCGAGGCCACACCATCGCCGAGGTCACCGTCGACGGCACCACCGTCGGGGCGGTCGCCGTCGGCGACACCGTCCGGCCGGAGGCCCGACAGGCCGTCGAGCGGCTCCACGCCCTGGGCCTCCATGTGGTGATGCTCACCGGCGACGGGCCCGACACCGCCCAACGGGTGGCCGCCGAGGTCGGGATCGGCGAGGTGGTCGCCGGCGTGCGCCCCGACGGCAAGGTCCAGGCGGTGCTCGACCTACGCTCCCCCGACGCCCATATCGCCATGGTGGGCGACGGACTCAACGACACGCCGGCCCTGGCCGCTGCCGATCTGGGCATCGCGATTGGAGGGGGCACCGACGCCGCCACCGAAGCCGCTGGCGTGGTGTTGCTGACCGACGACCTGCGAGCGGTGGCCGACGCCATCGCCCTGTCGCGACGCACCGTCGCCACCATCCGGACCAACCTGGTCTGGGCGTTCCTCTACAACGTGGCTGCCCTGCCGCTGGCCGTGGCCGGGGCCCTTGCCCCGCCGATCGCCGCCGGTGCCATGGTGGCGTCGTCGCTGTTCGTGGTGGGCAACTCGCTGCGCCTCCGGAGCTTCACCGGCAGCACCAACTGACCGGTCAAGCCACCGAAGCCCCGAGGAGACCGCCGATCCACCAGGTGACCAGGCAGGCTCCGGCCGCCACCGCCACCTGACGGGCCACGGTCCGCACCACCGACCGTTCGGTGAGCCAGGCAAGAGCCACCCCCACACCGGCGACCGAACCGACCCCCAATCCGACCGATCCCCACATGGCGGCGTCACCTGAACCCCCCAGCCACGGCAGCAACGGCACCAGAGCGCCGAGAGCGAACGCTCCGAAGCTGGCTGCCGCGGCACCTGTCGGGTTGCCGAGTTGGGTCGGGTCGACCCCGAGTTCTTCACGGGCATGCACGTCGAGCGCGACATCAGGGTCCGACATCAGCACCTCTGCGACCTGATCAGCCTCTTCGGCGCCGAGGCCTCGCTCCCGGTAGATGGCCGCCAGTTCCTCCGTCTCGTCCTCGGGGTTCTCGGCGATCGACTCCCGTTCGATCTGAAGTTCCCGCTCGACCAACTCGGTCTGAGCCTTCAACGAGATGTATTCGCCGGCCGCCATCGACACCGCCCCGGCCAGAAGGCCGGACACGCCGGCGACCCGGATCACCGCCGGATCGGAGGTCGCTCCGGCGATCCCGAGGATCAGAGCCACGTTCGACACGAGGCCGTCCGACACCCCGAACACCGCGGCTCGTGCGGTGCCACCCTGCACGTCACGGTGTCGATGCACCATCGAAGGGCCCATGGCCTCCGAACCTAGTGGCTGGGTCCGGGTACGCCGCGACGGCCCACTAGCCTCGACCGCCTATGCCCACCGCGCTCGTCATCGGCGGCACCGGACCGACCGGACCGCACATCGTGGAAGGGCTGGGGGCCCGCGGTTTCGACGTCACCGTGTTCCACTCGGGTCACCACGAGGTGCCCGAGGTCGACCACGTCCCGCACCTCCACGGCGACGCGTTCTCTGCTGACGGCATCGCCGGCACCCTCGGCGACCGCGGATTCGACTTGGTCGTCGCCTGCTACGGGCGACTCCGAGCCATCGCCGAGTTCTTCGCCGACCGGTGCGACCGGTTCATCTCGGTGGGCGGGATCCCGGCCTACCGGGGCGTGTTCGACGCCACCCGGTTCGACCCGCCCGGCCTGCCAATCCCGACCGCCGAATCGGCCCCGCTGGCCGACGAGGACGACGACGGCAAGAGCTACCGGGTGGCCAAGACCGAGGAGCGGCTGTTCGAGCATCAGCCGGACGCCACCCATTTCCGGTACCCGTTCGTGTACGGGCCCCGTCAGATCGCACCCCAGGACTGGGTCATCGTGCGCCGGGTCCTCGACGGACGGCCGGCGATCATCGTGCCCGACGGGGGCCTGGCCGCCGAGACCCGCGCCTATACCCGCAATGCCGCCCACACCGTCCTGTTGGCCGTCGACGTCGACGAATCGGCCGGCCGGGTGTTCAACGTGGGCGACGAGGAGTCCCTCTCGATCAGCCAGCGCATCCAGTTGATCTGTGACGAGTTGGGCCACGACATGGCGATGGTCAGCGTGCCCACCGACGTGGCGCTGCCGGCCCGGCCCTTGTCCGGGCAGCACGTGCCGGGTCACCGCATCCTCGACCTGTCGGCCACCCGGTCGGTGCTCGGCTACCGCGATGTCGTTCCGGCCCGCCAGGCGATCCGGGAGACGGCCCGCTGGCTGGCCGAGAACCCGCTCCCGGTGGGAATCCGCGAGGAGGCGGTCCTCGAGGACCCGTTCGACTACGAACGGGAGGACCGGCTGCTCGACGCCTGGCGCACCGCCATGGCCACGCTCCCCGACCTCGACTACCCGCAGGAACCCGGTTACGGGTGGGCGTACAGCGGGCCGGGCACCAACTACCGGCGGGACGACACCCGGATCTGAGCGTCGGCCGACGGGCCGGCCCGCGAGGTCAGCCACGCTCCGCTCAACAACACCACGGTGCCGAGGATCTGCCAGGTGCCCAGCACCTCGTCCAACACGACGACGCCGAGCACCCCGGCGACCACCGGGATCAGATAGGTCACGATCGACATGCGCACCGCCCCGACCCGGCCGTTCAGGGTGGCCGCGGCCAGGAAGGCCAGGCCGGTCCCGCCGACCCCGACGGCCACGTTGGCGGCCACCGCCTCTCCCGACCAGGACGACGAGGCCAGGCCCACCAACCCGAACGGCAGCGTGGCGACGGTGGCCACGGCCAGCACCCGGGACAACACGGCCAACGAGCCGTAGCGGCGCTGCAACGGGCCGGCCAGGTTGGCGGCGAAGCCGTAGGAGCACACGGCCAGCAGCACCAGAGCCACCCCGAGGGCATTGGTGTCCCCCGCCGACGCGGTGGGCAGGCCGACCATCAGGATCCCGGCGACGCCGACCAGCACGCCGAGGACCTGGACGCGGCTGGTTCCGACCCCGAACAGGGCGGCCGCGGCGATCACCGTGGCCACCGGCATGCCGCTGTTGAGCATCCCGGTGACCGATGAGTCGATCCACTGTTGGGCCAACGGGAACATGGTGAGCGGAAAGGCCATCCAGGTGACGCCCAGCAGAACCAGGCGCCCCCGGTCCGCCGGGTCGACGGGGCGCCGGGCCGCCGGAAACACCAGCACGGTCACCAAACCCATGGCGGGACGCAGGAACGTGACCAACCCCGGGTGTTCGGCGTCGAGAGCGACGTCCATGAACAGGAACGACGACCCCCAGATACCGGCGGCGCAGACGAGCAGCAGCCAGTCGACAGGGGCGAACGGCCGGGCTTCGGCCGGGAGCATGGTCGGGGGGCTGGCCTGGTCGTCCATAAGCTGCCGACGATAGTGGCGGCCGATTCTCCGGCGCGCGTGCGGCCGGGCCAGACTCCGGTCATGCGCCGGATGTCCACCGCCCTGTTGGCCCTCGGCCTGGTCGCGGCATCGTGCGGGTCGTCCGGTTCGCCGACCGGACCGGCCGCCTCCGCACCGTCGACGACCACGGCGGCACCCACCACCACCGCACCGTCGACGACCACGGCGGCACCCACCACCACCGCACCGTCGACGACCACGGCGGCACCCACCACCACCGCACCGTCGACGACCACGGCGGCACCCACCACGACGCTCCCACCGTGGACGGCCTTGACCCTCGCCGAGGACACGGCACCGCTCGGTGCTCTGCTGGCCGCCGAGACAATCGGGCTGGACTGGCCGGACGCCCCGGCCGTGGCCTGGCGGGTGCGGTACCGGTCGGTGTCGGTCATGGGCGACCCCATCGAGGTCACCGGGCTCATCGTGGCTCCGGCCGAGCCGGCCACCAGCCCCCGGCCGGTGTTCTCGGTGGTCCACGGCACCACCGGCGTGGCCGACCAGTGCGCGCCGTCCCTCGACTTCCCTGAGGGCTGGTCGACCGAGTTGATGGTCCCGGCCATCGCCGACGGCTGGGTGGTCGTGGCCACCGACTACGAAGGCATGGGCGGGCCGGGCCTCCACCCGTACATCGTCGGCCAGAGCGAGGCCCAGGGCGGCTTCGACATCGTGCGGGCCGCGGCGTCGATCCCCGAGCTGATGGCTACCGGGCCGCTCGTGGTGTGGGGACATTCGCAGGGCGGCCACGCCGCCATGCACTCGGCGCAACGCTGGCAGCAACTGGCCCCCGAGCTGAACCTGGTGGGCGTGGCCGCCGGCGCACCCCCCAGCCAGCTGGGGCTACTGTCCGACTTCCTCAGGGGCTCCGACTTCCAGGGCTACATGGTCATGGCCGGTGCCGGCCTGGCCACCGCCTACCCCGAGCTGGAGCTCGCCGACGTCGTCAATCCCGACTATCTGCACCTGCTCGACGAGTTGGAGAACGGCTGCAACGACCACATTTTCGAGACGTTCAACGGCATCCCGTACGAGGACCTGCTGCTGGTCGACGACATCTTCGCCGAGCCGGACTGGGCGGCCCGACTGACCGAGAACGACACCAACCAGCTGCCGGTGCAGGTACCCACGATCATCCTGCACGGCGACCAGGACGAGCAGATCCCGGTCATCTCCAGCCAGTGGCTGTTCGAGCAGGTCTGTGCGATGGACGGCCGGTCGACCCTCGAGCGCATCGTGTACGAGGGTCACGACCACAGTTCGACCGTCGACGCTTACTGGCCCGACCTGATGGCCTGGACCGGTGACCGGGTAGCCGGTGTCGAAGCGACCGACGGGTGCCCGGCATGAGCGAGACGTTGGTCCGGGAGCGCATCGACGCCCTGCTGGCCCACGACCCCGCCGATCGGGCCGGGTTCCTCGGCGCCCAGTACGACCTGGGCCTGGCCTGGGTGCACTTCCCCGAAGGGGCCGGCGGGCTGGCCGCCGACCGCAGCCTCCAGACCCTCGTCCACGAGGCGGTGGTCGACGTGGGCGGCCCTCACCCCCGCTACGACATCGGCTACGGCATGGGCGCACCGACCATCGTCGCGTGCGGTACCCCGGAGCAGTCGGACCGCTGGCTACGCCCCCTGTTCACGACGGCCGAGGTCTGGTGCCAGCTGTTCTCCGAGCCCGGTGCCGGATCGGACGTGGCCGGCCTGGCCACCCGGGCCGTGCGCGACGGCGACGAGTGGATCGTCAACGGGCAGAAGGTCTGGACCAGCAACGCCCACGAGGCCGACTGGGGCCTGCTCGTCGCCCGGACCGACCCCGATGTGCCCAAGCACCGGGGGCTCACCTATTTCGCGGTGCCGCTCGACCAGCCAGGGGTCGAGATCCGACCGCTGCGCCAGATCACCGGCCAGGCTGAGTTCAACGAGGTGTTCTTCACCGACGCCCGAATCGCCGACGCCGACCGGATCGGCGACATCGGCGAGGGCTGGCGGGTGGCGCTGACGACGCTCATGAACGAGCGGGTGGCCATCGGCGGCACCACCAGGGACGCCGGCACGAGCACCATCGACCGGGTCGTCGATGCGTGGCGACGGTACGGCCACGACGACCCCGCCCGGCGCGACGAGCTGATGAAGTTGTGGATCCGTTCGGAGGCGCTGCGCCTGAACAACCTGCGGGCCGAGGCGGCGCGGGCGACGGGCACGCCGGGCCCCGAGGGTTCGATCGGCAAGATCCTGTCCGCAGACCTCAACAAGGACGCCTTCGCGTTCGGTGTCGGCCTGGCCGGTATGGCCGGCACCCTGTTCGACGCCGGGTACGTCATGGACCAGTCCCGGCCGGCGATGCAGTACGACTCGCTGGCCGAGTACTTCCTGCGTTCGCGGGCGAACTCGATCGAGGGCGGCACCACCGAGGTGATGCGCAACATCCTGGGCGAACGGGTCCTGGGTCTCCCCGGCGACGTGCGGGCCGACAAAGACCGGCCCTGGACCGAGGTCCCCCGCAACTGACCTGCAGGATGGGGACTGTCCCCTTCCTGCAGGTTGGGGAGGTCAGGCGGTTCGGGGGAAGAGGGAGCGGACCACCACCACGGCCACCGCCACCCCCACCACCTGCATGATCACGAACATCGGGGCACAACCCGGATCGATGCCGGCGAAGGTGTCCGACATCGTGCGGGCCACGGTGACCGCCGGGTTGGCGAAGCTGGTCGACGACGTGAAGTAGTAGGCCCCGCCGATGTAGGCACCGACCACATACGGGATGCTGCCCAGCCGGGCGGTACGCACCAAGCTGAACACCACCAGCAGCAGTCCGACCGTGGCCACGACCTCCGCCAACCAGAGGTGGCCCCCCGACCGCTGGGTCGTCGACCACTCCACGGCCGGCAGGTCGAACATGAGGTTGGCCAGGATGGTTCCCAGCACGCCGCCGACCACCTGGATGGCGACCATCGGCGCCACCTGGCGCCCGTCACGGTGGCCGAGGGCCCACGCGGCCAGGGTGACCGCCGGGTTGAAGTCGGCTGAGATCGTGCCGAAGATCGAGATGATGGCGACCAGCACCGCCGCAGTCGCCGCGGCGTTCTGGAACAACTGGAGGCCCACATCGCCGGGCGACAGGCGCTGGGCCATGATCCCCGACCCGACGACCCCGACCAGCAGGAACATCGTGCCCAGGCCCTCGGCCAGCAGGGTGCGCCGGAAGCCCGGCGAGCTCAACGCGTTCATCCGGTGAACAGATCCGGGTGACGGGCCTCTGCCATGCGACGCAGGCCGTCCCGCCAGTCGACGGCACACGGGCCTATCAGCCCGTGCAGGCGGGTGACGTCGACGGCCCGGCTGGACACGCCGTCCGGCGTGGCCGCGATGTCGACGTCGAGTCCGCAGACCTCAGCCAGGTGGCTGACGTACGTCGTCACCTCCACCGGGTGGTTGCCGGCCCAGTTGACGACGGTCGCCGGCACCGACGCCACGTCCAGCAGCGGTCCGACCTGGGCGTTGATGTCGTCTTGGTGGATCAGGTTGAACCACGACGGTTGGTCGTGGACCGGAACCGCCATACCGGCCCTCATCATGTCCAGTTGGTAGGCGGGCAGGCCGCCGTTGGGCCCGTACGACATGTTCATCCGGGCGATGACCGTCGGCAATTCCAGGCTGCGGGCCATCGTCCGGGCCACCGCCTCCTGGGCGTTCTTGGCGACCGAGTACGTCGGCGCATACGTCTGGGCGTGCTCACCCAGCGGGTCGTCCTCGTGCAACAGGTGTTCAGGGTCGTCGTTGTGGCGGTACACGGCGCTCGACGACATCACCAGCACCGACTCGGCCTCGGCGAAGCGGGCCATCACCAGCCCGGTGCCCTCGGCGTTGATGCGCAGAGCCTGTTCGAAGTCGTCGCCGACGATGTAGGCGGCCAGGTGCAGCACGTGGTCGAACCGGTCCGGCAGGGCCGACCAGTCCGGGTCGGCCAGATCCACGGCAGCGGTCCGGCATCCCGTGGCCTCGACCCGCTCCCGGGCCGCCGGGTCGCCGAACCGGGCGATCCCCCACACCTCGTTGTCGGCGACCAGCGACTCGACGATCGGGAACGCGATCTGGCCGGCCGGCCCGGTGACGAGGATCCGACGGTCGGCGAGCCCGGCCGCCGGATCAGCCATCGGTGTACAGCAGCCCGTAGACGATCGAGTCGACCAGGGCCTGCCACGAGGCTTCGATGATGTTCTCGGACACGCCGATGGTCGTCCAGGTGCGGGACCCGTTGGTGGTGTCGAGCAGCACCCGGGTGACGGCCCCGGTTCCCTTGCTGGTTTCCAGCACCCGCACCTTGAAGTCGGTGAGATGCAGACGGGACAGGGCCGGGAACCGGCCGTTCAGGGCCCGGCGCAGGGCCGCATCGAGGGCGTTGACCGGGCCGTTGCCCTCACCGGTGGCGACCACCCGCTCGCCGTCCACCCAGATCTTGACCGTGGCCTCGGTCTCGACATCCACGGCCACGTCGTTCCACGCCCGGCTTCCGCTACCGGAACGGTGCCCGACGTTGACCGAGAACGACTCGAGGGTGAAGTAGTCGTGTTCCCAGCCCCCTGCCGCCCGCATCAACAGCTCGAGCGACGCGTCGGCGGCCTCGAAGTGGTAGCCGCGGTGTTCGAGCACCTTGAGCGTCTCGACGATCTCCCCGAGGGTCTCACCGCCGAGGTCGAGCCCCAACTGCTGTGCCTTGAGCTCGATGGTGGACCTCCCCGACATCTCGGACACGAGGAACCGGGTGCCGTTGCCGACCAGGTCGGGGTCGATGTGCTCGTAAGCATCGGGGCGTCGGGAGATGGCGCTGGTGTGCAACCCGGCCTTGTGGGCGAACGCCGTGGCCCCGACGTACGGCTGCTGCGGGTCGGCGGTGAAGTTGACCAACTCGGCGACGTGCCGGGCCACCGCGGTGAGGTGTTCGAGGCGCCCGTCGGGCAGGGTCCGGATCCCCAGCTTGAGGCTGAGGTTGGCGATGATCGGCACCAGATCGCAGTTGCCGACACGTTCCCCGTAGCCGTTGATGGTGCCCTGCACCTGGGTGGCACCGCCCATGACCCCGGCGATGGCGTTGGCCACCCCGCAGCCGGTGTCGTTGTGCAGGTGGACCCCGATCGGCGTGTCCACGTGTGCGCAGACCTCGCGCACCGTCTGCTCGACGTGGAAGGGCAGCGAGCCGCCGTTGGTGTCGCACAGCACGAGGCAGTCGGCCCCGGCCATGGCCGCCCCTTCGAGCACACGGAGGGAGAACTCGGGGTTGGCCCGGTAGCCGTCGAAGAAATGCTCGGCATCGAAAAACACCTCGAGCCCCTGGTCCTTCAGGTGGCGCACCGAGTCGGCGACCATGGCGACGCCTTCGTCGAGGGTGGTGCGCAGGGCTTCGGCGACGTGGTAGTCCCACGCCTTGCCGACGATGCACACCGTCGAGGTGCCGGCGGCGACCAGGTTGGCCAGCGTGGGGTCGTCGTCGACCTTGCCGTTGACGCGCCGGGTCGACCCGAACGCCACGAGCCGCGAGGTGGTCAGGTCCAGTTCGGAGCGGGCCCGGGCGAAGAACTCCTCGTCCTTGGGGTTGGCGCCCGGCCAGCCGCCCTCGATGTAGTGGACGCCCAGCCGGTCGAGCTGCTCAGCAATGCGCAGCTTGTCGTCGACGGTGAGCGAGATGCCCTCGAGTTGGGCACCGTCGCGCAGCGTCGTGTCGTAGATATCGACCGCGGTAGGCGGCACGGTGTGCTCAGCCGACATGCTCGTTCCACTCGGCGTATTCGGGACGCTTGCCCCGCACAGCCTCGAAGAAGACCTCTTGGATGGCCCTGGTGATCGGCCCCGGATCGCCGATCTGACGGTCGTCGACCGAGCGGATCGGCACGACCTCGGCGGCCGTGCCGGACAGGAACGCCTCGTCGGCGACGTAGAGGTCGCTGCGGAGAATGTTGCCTTCCACGTACGGGATGCCGAGGTCTTCGGCCATGCGGTGCACGGCGTTCTGGGTGATGCCCTCGAGGGCACCGGCCGACGTGGGCGGGGTCACGATCGTGCCGTTCTTGACCATGAACAGGTTCTCGCCGCTGCATTCGGAGACGTAGCCCTGTGGGGACAGCAGGATGGCCTCGTCGTAGCCGGACCGCAGGGCCTGCACCTTGGCCATCTGCGAGTTGATGTAGTGCCCGCAACCCTTGGCGGCCGGCGGCATGGCGTTGGCGTCGTGGCGCTGCCACGACGAGATCATTGCGTTGATGCCGTTCTGGATGCCTTCGTCGCCGAGGTAGGTCCCCCATGGCCAGCAGGCGATCGACACGTCGACCTGGCACGGCAGCGGGTTGAGGCCCATCTCGCCGTACCCCAGATAGGCGAGGGGGCGGATGTAGCACGACTCGAGGCCGCTGGACCGAACGGTGTCCTTGACCCCTTCGACCAGCTGATCAACGGTCCATGGGATGTCGATGAGCAGGATCTTGGCCGAGCGGAACAGCCGCTCGATGTGCGGGGTGAGCCGGAACACCGCCGGTCCGTCGTCGGTCCCGTAGGCGCGGATACCTTCGAAGACGCCGTTGCCGTAGTGGAGGGTGTGGGTGAGCACGTGCACGGTGGCGTCGTCCCAGTCGACGAGTTCGCCGTTCATCCAGATTTTGGCTGCCTTCTCGATCGGCATCGCCGGTCTCCTGTTGTCGTCGGGATGGTGGTCGGGGTTGCGGGTCAGGCGACCCGTTCGGCGATGGCGTCGCCGGTGGCGGCCGTGCCGGTGACCTGGGTGGCCGGGTCGGCACAGGCGGCTTCGATGCGGGCCGCGGCGTCAGTCTCGCCGAGGAAGTCGAGCATCATGGCACCCGACAGGATGGCCGCCGTGGGGTTGGCCACACCCTGGCCTGCGATGTCGGGGGCCGAGCCGTGCACGGGCTCGAACATGGAGGGGCCGGTGCGGGCCGGGTTGAGGTTGGCCGACGAGGCCAGGCCGATGCCGCCGGATACCGCTCCGCCGAGGTCGGTGAGGATGTCACCGAACAGGTTGTCGGTGACGATCACGTCGTACTGCTCGGGCGACTGCACGAAGTAGATACACGCCGCGTCGACATGGTTGTAGGCCGTTTCGACCTCGGGGTACTCGGCGGCCACCTCGTTGAAGGTGCGTTCCCAGAGGTCGCCGGCGAAGGTCAACACGTTGGTCTTGTGGACGAGGGTGAGATGCTTGCGCCGGCTGCTGGCCAGGTCGAACGCGTAGCGGATGCACCGCTCGACCCCCATACGCGTGTTGACCGAGCCCTGGGTGGCGATCTCCTGGGGCGTGCCGCGCCGCAGGAAGCCGCCTTCGCCGGCGTAGGTGCCTTCGGTGTTCTCGCGGACGACCCGGAAGTCGATGCCGCTGGCCGGGTACACGAACGGCCGCAGGTTGACGTACAGGTCGAGGGCGAAACGCATCTTCAGCAGCAGCCCTCGTTCGATGAGCCCGGGCGGCACCTCCGGGGTGCCGACCGCGCCGAGGTACAGGGCATCGAGGCCCCGCCATTCGTCGAGGATGTCGTCGGGGAGCACCGTGCCATCGCGTCCGTAGCGAGCCCCGCCGAGGTCGTAGTCGACGGTGTCGAGCTCGACGCCGGCCGCGGCGATGACCTTCAGACCCTCGGCGATGACCTCCGGGCCGATGCCGTCGCCGCCGATGACGCCGATGCGGTGTGTCACGTGTGATGCTCCTGGATGCCGTGCTGACTGCTGTGGTTGATACGGGGACGGGCCGCCCGGGTCCCGTGAGAAACGAAAAACCGCCCACCGAAGTGGACGGTCGGGGCGCACGCCGGGGCGGCGTGCGCTACGAAATGATGATTACCCGGTGGTGCTGGCCCATGGGTCGGCAGTGTACCAATCCGCCTCGGGGGCCGGTCAACCGGGATACCGGGCGCGCTGTGGGTTCCGTGGTGCCGACCGGGAGGGTGGCTACGCTCCGACCCATGGCCTCCGTCCAACAACTCTCCCCCGACGCCCATGCGCGCCTCGTCGCCGAACTCGAGGACCTGACCACCCGCGGCCGTATCGACATCGCCCGCAAGATCGAGGCGGCCCGCGAGCTCGGCGACCTGTCCGAGAACGGCGACTACCACGCCGCCAAGGAGGAGCAGGGCAAGATGGAGGGCCGCATCATGCACCTCGAGCAGGTGCTCGTGGACTGTGAGATCGTCGACGGGCCGGTCGGCGAGATCGACTCGGTGATCACCGGGGTGGTCGTGTCGGTGATCTACGACGGCGACGACGAACCCGAGCGCATGCTGGTGGGGTCGATCGAGGAGCACCGGGAGGACGTCGACGTCGTGTCCCCCGGGTCACCGCTGGGCGCCGCGCTGCTCGGTGCATCCATCGGTGACACGGTGACCTTCGAAGCCCCGGGCGGCGACCTGTCGGTCCGGGTCGTCGGCATCGACGCCTAGCCGGGCCGTGCCCGGCCTTCAACCCGAGTTGGTGGCAGCGCCGACGCTGCACACCGCCGACCTGCCCTCCGGGCCGCTGACCATCCGCGATTCGGGGCCACCCGACGGTCGGCCCGACGCCCCCGTGGTCGTGCTGATCCACGGCTGGTCGGTGAGCGCAGACCTGAACTGGTGCCGCTCCTACGCCGCGTTGACCGGTCGGTTCCGGGTACTGGCGTGGGATCAGCGGGGCCACGGCCCACACGGCCGCCGGACCCGCCGATTCCGGCTCGAGGACTGCGCCGACGACGTCGCCGAGGTCTGCCGGACCCTCGACATCGACCGGGTGGTGGTCGCCGGCTACTCGATGGGCGGGTCGATCGCCCAACTTGTGGCCCGGCGCCATCCGGCCATGGTGCAGGGGCTCGTGCTGTGCGCCACCGCCGCCCGGTTCGCCGAGACGCGTGACGAGCACCGCGACTTCCGCCGAATGGGCCGACTGGCCCCGGTCGCCGCCCTACTGCCCGGCGCCGTGTGGCGGCTGGTCGAACGCATCGCCGTGTCCCGAGGCGATCGCCTGGGCATCGGTGACCCCGACTTCGATGCGTGGGCCCGAGCCGAGGTGCAGGCCGGTCGCCTCCACTCGATCCTGGCCGCGGGCGCGGCGCTGGGAGGCTTCGACTCCCGCAGGTGGGTCGGTGGCCTGGGGGTGCCCACGGCGGTCGTCGTGTGCACATCGGACACCGTCGTGGCCACCGACCGGCAGCGTCGCCTGGCTGCATCCGTCGCCCCGTCAGCGACCATCGAGATCTCGTGCGATCACGCCGGGTGCGTCACCCACCCCGAGCGGTTCGCCCCGGCCCTGGTCGACGCCATCGACCGCGTCACCGCACCGTGAGCCGGTTCCCGCTGTGGTGGCGCATCGTCGTGTTGACCGGGTTCATGCTGCTGGCCGCGGCGGCCGCCCTGACCGTGTGGGGTCTGGGGTCCAGCCCGGCGGGGTGATCAACCACCGTCGGTTGACCACATGGGCCAGGACCCACGGGCCACAATGGCGGCATGGACGTGGCAGTCACCGGCTCGACGGGGCTCATCGGCAGCGCGCTGTGCGAGGCCCTCGAGCTGCGGGGTGATCGACCGGTCCGCTTGTTGCGCCGGCCGCCGAGCAGCCGGGACGAGATCCAGTGGGACCCGGAGGGCGACCTGGATCCCTCGTCGCTGGCCGGCATCGACGCCGTCGTCCATCTGGCCGGCGCCGGGATCGCCGACCGGCGCTGGACCAGGGCGCAACGCCGGCTGATCCTCGAGAGCCGCTCAGGCGGCACGGCGTGCATCGCCCGGGCCATGGCCGAGGCCCGCGACGCCCGTGCATCGGCACCAGCGGTGCTGGTGAGCGGGTCGGCCATCGGCATCTACGGCGACCGCGGTGACACGGAGATCGACGAGACGAGCGGGCCGGGAAGCGGCTTTCTGGCCGACGTGTGTGCCGCCTGGGAGGCGGCGACCACACCCGCAGCCGAGGCCGGCGTCCGGGTCGCCGTGGCCCGCACCGGCATCGTGTTGTCGGCCGACGGCGGCCTGTTGGCCCGACAACTCCCCGTGTTCCGCCTGGGGCTCGGCGGACGCCTGGGTTCGGGACGCCAGCCCATGAGCTGGATCGCCCTGGCCGACGAGGTGGCGGCGCTGCTGTGGCTGCTCGACAACCCGGTGGCCGGACCGGTGAACCTGACCGCACCCCAGCCCGTCACCAACGCCGAGTTCGCCACGGCGCTGGGGGCGGCCGTCGGACGGCCGGCCCGACTGCCGGTTCCCGCTGCGGCCCCGATGGCCTGGTTCGGCGTCGACCTGGTCCGGGAGCTGATGCTGTCCGGCGCTCGGGTCCGTCCCTCGGTGCTGCTCGGATCCGGGTTCGAGTTCGGGCACCCCGACCTGGACGGGGCGCTGCGGGCTTCGGTCAGCCGACGCTGACCGGAGCGACTACTCGTAGGTCCGGGGACAACCTTCGCCGGCCCACATCTCCAGCACGACGCCGTCGTCATCGGTCCGGTTGGTCACCCCGTTGATGCCGTCGTCGAGGCCGGTGGAACCGAAGCCGAACACGCCGGCCGGATCATCCTCGTGGACCTGCTCGATGGAGAGGTCGTCGCCGTAGGCACCGTGCAGGTCGGCGACCGTCGATCCGATGCCGACCCGCTCCATGGTCCAGGTGGAGGTACTGGAGGCCCACGCCCCGCTGATGAACCACTGACCGAACACCCCGTTCTCGCCGACGACCCCCGGCTCGCCGTCCTCGCCGTCCTCGCCGTCCTCGCCGTCCTCAGACGGTGGGGGTCCCTCGTCGACCAGCACCACCTCGAGGTTGCCGTACAGGACGCGTCGGACATGGGGAGCGACGCACGCGTCATCCTCGATCCAGCCGGTGTCGCTGTCCGCCGACCCGAGCACCAGGTCGAAGGCCAGCAGCGTCTCGTCGGCCGTCTGGTCGAAGCTCACCATGACGCGGTCGTCGGAGGTGGCGTCGAGCAGCACCCCGACCACGGACAGGGTGACGGCGCCCAGCGGAGGCTCCGTCGTGGTCGGGGGCACCGTGGTCGTGGTGGTCGTGGTGGTCGTCGTGGTCGTGGTGGTGGTCGACTCCACGAGCGGGGCCGCGGTGGTGGTCGACGGGGTCACGGTGGTGGTCGACTCGACGAGGGGGGCCACGGTGGTCGTCGACGGGACGACCGTGGTGGGCGGTGCGGCTTCGTCGTCGCCTCCGAGCAACACCATCGCCGCGGCAACCGCTCCGATGAGCACCACGAACAGGCCGACGAACGGCCACGGGATGCGTCGTCGCCGCTCGGACGGTGGGGGTGGATCGTCGAACACCGAGCGGGCACCGACCGACATGACGCTGGGGGGAGGTGGGGGTGCCCGGTGGACCCGGGGGGCGGATTGTCCGAGATCCTCGCGGGTCACGAGGGGCTGGGGCCCGCTCGGGGAATCTCCGTGCCGACGCCAGAACAGGGCGCCGATTGCGCCGGCCAGGTCCTGGTCGACACCGGGCGGTCCGTGGGTCAGCAGCGCCGACCAGGCCCGGGTCTCGTCGACCAGTTCGACGATCGCCACAAGGGCCCGGGACGCCGCGGCCGAGTACACCTCGGCATCGGGTCCCCCGGCCGTGCGGACCAGCACCACCTCGTCGGGCACACCGTCGAGCACCTCGACGCTGCGGGCATGGACATGGGCCAGCAGGTGGGCCAGCACCACGTCGGCGGTGAGGGTGCGACCGGACACCTCGATGACACCACGGTCGATGAGACCGCTGACGGCGTCGTCGACGAGACCCTCCGGCTCGGCGGCGGAGCGTCGGCGGGCCTCGTCTCCGACCACGAGGTCGCCGTCGGTCCCCACATGGAGGGCGACCGGCATCCCGGCCTGGCCGCTCCCAAGGGCGATCAGGTCGATGCGGCCGTCCCGGTCGACGGCGGCGTGGGCCAGCGACGGGCCCAGATGGATGGCGAGAACCAGGGTCATGGACGGATCATGGACGGGTCATGGACGGATCATGGTCGGGTGCAGGGGCGACGGCGTGCCACCGTGACCCTAGAGGCTGTCCGGACCGGGGCGGCGACACCGGCCGGTCCGCCCAGCCAGCCCAGCCAGTCCAGCCAGTCCAGCCAGTCCAGCCAGTCCAGCCAGTCCATTCGTGTTGCACATGGCTCCAGCCATGGCATCATTCTGAGCGATGGATCTGCGTCAACTCAACCACCTCCTGGCGGTCGTCGAGCACCAGAGTTTCTCGGGGGCGGCGCGCGCCCTGCACACGGTCCAGTCCAACGTCTCGACCCACGTGGCCCGTCTCGAACGGGAGCTGGGGTCGGAGCTCATCGATCGCCGGTCGATGACCCCGACGTCCGAGGGTCTGGCGGTCATCGAGCGGGCCCGGCGCATCCGGGGCGAGATCCAGGCAATCGAGGACGACATCGTGTCGATGCGCCAGGAGGTGGCCGGCTCGGTGCGCATCGGCTGTATCGGCACCACGGCCCGCTGGGTGGCCACCCCGCTGCTGGAACGCCTCGGCAGCGACTATCCGGCGCTCCACCAGATCCTCATCGAAGGCTCCACGGCCAGCCTCGTGGCCGCCGTGTTGACCGGTGAGATCGACATGGCGGTCGTCGACACCCCGATCGTCGAACCCGGGCTGGAGACGGTGACGCTGTTCGACGAGGAGCGGATCGTCGTCGCTCCCCGCCGCCATCCACTGGCCGAACGCTCCTCGGTGAGCCTCGAAGAGCTGGTGCTCCACCGCATCATGGTCCCCCCGAAGGGCACGACGTTCCGCGACGCGCTCGACCAGGAGTTGGCCACCGCCGACCTCCATCTCCAGGCGGCCGCCGAGGTCGACGGGCTTTGGCTGCTGGCCTCGCTGGCCTACCAGGGCTACGCGCCGGCCCTGCTTCCGGCCAGCGCGGCATCGGGCTACCCGGACGACGATTGGTCGCTGATCCGCATCGACGGGATGGCCCGCCGGTCGGTGGGACTGACCCGCAACCGCCGCAGCACGCCGTCGATGCCGGCCCGGGCCACTTCGGAGATCATCATCGACGTGATCCGCGAGATCGGTCCCCATCAGCCCGGAATCCATGTCACCCTGGAAGGATGATCCGGATGCCCCCGAACCCTTCCCCGTCCCTGCCCGTGATGCACCCCGGCCTCCGGAACGCGACACGCCCATGACCTCGGCATCACCGTCGGTGGACCTCCGGGCCGAGACCAGCGGCAACGTGTCGTTCCGGCTGGGTGCCGTCGACGGTCGCCGGGTGGTCCTCGTGGAGGTCGGCGGCGAGAATCTCGGGGCACTGCGTCCGGTCGACGGTGAGAACCTGGCCGCCGCGGCACAGCTGGCGTTCGACCAGCGGCTGCCCCTCGTCTGCTTCCTGGCGTCCAGCGGTGCCGACGTCCGGGAAGGTGTCGGTGCACTCCACGGCTGGGGAACGGCGGCCCGGCGCTTCGTGGCCTGCTCAGGGGTCGTCCCCCTCATTTTCTGCGTGACGGGCCCGGCGGTGTCCGGTCCGGCGCTACTGCTCGGCCTGGCCGACCTCGTCGTCATGGTCGACGAGTCCTACGCCTTCGTGAGCGGCCCGCTGATGGTCGAACAGTACACCGGTGAACAGTTGACCACCGAGGGTCTCGGGGGGTCGACCATGCACGCCCGGACGTCGGGCGTCGCCCACTTCACGGTGCCCGACCGTGAACATGCCGACCAGCTGATCGGCGAGCTGCTCACCTTTCTTCCCGACCACACCGACGGGCATCCGCCATCGTGGCCGTGCGCCGATCCCGTCGACCGGCCGGTACCGGAGGCCGGCGACCTGCTTCCCGACACGGCGACCGGCAGCTACGACGTCCGCCACGTGATCGAGTGTGTGGTGGACGACGGCCACTATCTGGAGCCCCGGGCCGATTTCGCCCCCAACCTGGTGACCGCCCTCGCCACCATCGGCGGACGGTCGGTCGGCATCGTCGCCAACCAGCCCCAGTCGGTGGCCGGCACCCTCGACATCCCGGCGTCGCAGAAGGGCGGACGCTTCGTGGCCTTCTGCGACGCGTTCAACCTGCCGCTCATCACCCTGGTCGACACGTCGGGCTTCTACCCGGGCAAGGACCTCGAGTGGCGGGGCATGATCCGGTACGGCGCCCAGATGGCGTTCGCCTACGCCCGAGCCACCGTGCCGCGGGTGTGTGTGACACTGCGCAAGTCGTACGGCGGTGCCTACATCGTCATGGACTCCCGCTACATGGGCAACGACCTCATGCTGGCCTGGCCGACGGCCGAGATCGCCGTCATGGGGGCCAAGGGAGCCGTCGAGATCCTCCACCGCAACGCCGACGACGACGAGCGGGCGGCCCTCGAATCGGCGTACGAGGCCCGGCTGCTCAACCCGTACATCGCCGCCGAGCGGGGCACCGTCGACCGGGTGATCGAGCCCGCCGCCACCCGGGCCGAGTTGGCGGCCGCCCTCGAGGTGCTGGCCGGCAAGCGGGAGCGTCTGCCCCGCCGCACCCACGACAACAGCCCGCTCTGACCCGGGGGCTCGCGGCCGGAAAACCGCGCGCTCATTCGAATTACTGCCAGAATTCGAACTCGGCGGGCTTCTGTGGGCCGCCCCATCCCCAGTACGCTGAAAAAGCAACGCGGGTTCCGTGGACGGTTGCCGATTCCAGCGCCGGCTCGGCCACGACCCGCCTCCGCCCCGTGCCAGACCGACGACCGGGGCCTGTCGAAGAAAGGCCGACGTGACCGAAAGCATCAGCATCACCGACAACCGCAGCGGTCGGTCAGTCGAGATCCCGATCGTCGACGGCGGCATCGACGCCAAGGCGTGGTCCGGCCTGCTGCCCGGCGTCTGGTTCAACGATCCATCGTTCGGCGCCACCGCCGGTGCCGTGAGCTCGATCACCGAACTGGACGGCGGCCAGGGATTTCTGCGCTACCGCGGCTACCCCATCGAACAGGTCGCCGAGACGTCGAGTTTCCTCGAGGTCTGCCACCTGCTGCTGTTCGGCGACTTCCCCACGCCCGCCCAGCTCGAGGCCTTCGGTGACGAGATCGCCGAGCAGGCACCCATCCACGAGAACTTCCACAAGCGGATCCTCGAAGGCTTCCGTGACGACGCCCACGCCATGGGCGTGCTGGTGTCGTCGATCGCCGCACTGTCCACCTTCTTCCCCGAAGGCAAGGACATCGACGATCCGGCGGTGCGGCGGGCCCAGATGATCCGGCTCATCGCCAAGATCCCCACCCTGGCGGCCAGCGCATACCGCAAGAGCGTCGGCATGCCGTACGTCCAGCCCGACCCGGAGCTTGACTACACGGCGAACTTCATGTCGATGATGTTCCGGCACAGCGACGGCACCTACGAGATCGATCCGGTGCTGCGCCGGGCCCTCGACCTGCTATTCGTCCTGCACGCCGACCACGAGCAGAACTGTTCGACGACGACGGCCCGGGTCGTCGGCAGCTCGCACGCTGACCCGTACGTCACCATCTCGTCGGCGGCCGGCGCCCTGTACGGCCCCCGTCACGGTGGGGCCAACGAGGCCGTCCTGCGGATGCTCGAGCACATCGGCTCCTACGACCGGGTCGACGAGTTCATCCAAGGCGTCAAGGCCGGCGAGCAGCGGCTCATGGGCTTCGGCCACCGCGTCTACAAGAACTACGACCCCCGGGCCCGCATCGTGAAGGATGCCGCCCATCAGGTCTTCGAGATCACCGGCAAGAACCCGCTGCTCGACATGGCCCTCAAGCTTGAAGAGGTGGCCCTGGCCGACGACTACTTCGTCAGCCGCAACCTGTACCCGAACGTCGACTTCTACTCCGGCCTGATCTACCAGTCGATGGGCTTCCCGGTCGAGATGTTCACCGTGCTGTTCGCCATCGGTCGGACCCCGGGCTGGCTGGCCCATTGGGACGAGATGCTGACCCAGAACTCCCGCATCGCCCGACCGCGGCAGATCTACACGGGGCCGGCCGAGCGTCCGGTGCCCTGGTACCCCTCCGACTGAACCCGAAGCCCGCCAAGGCGTCTCGTCACCGCACCACGTCGAGGCCGATCTTTCCCACACTGGCGTTGGTCGCCATGTAGGCGTGGGCATCGGCGATCTCGTCCAACCCGTAGCGGCGGTCCATCACGACTTCGAGCGAGCCGTCGTCGAACCCCGGCACCACCGCCTCCTCGAACGCCCGGCTGACCGCGATCTTCTCGTCGACGGAACGCCCTCGCAGCACCGTGCCCCGAATGGTGGCCCGCTTGGGCAGCAGCTTGGCCAGCCCGAAGGTCGCCGAACCGCCGCCCATCACCCCGACCTGGACGATGGTGCCGCCGACGGCCAGGGCGTCGACGTTGCGGTCGAGGTAGTCGCCGCCGATCACGTCGAGCACCACGTCGACGCCTCGGCCACCGGTGACGTCGCGGGCGGACACCACCCAGTCGTCAACCGTGTAGTCGACGGCGACCCGGGCACCCAGGTCGAGGCAGCGGCCGCACTTGGCGCGCGATGCGGTGACGATGGCCGTCGCGCCCAGTAGCCGGCACAACTGGATGGCCGCCGTGCCCACCCCGGACGCGCCGGCGTGGATCAGCGCTACCCCACCGGCCGTCAGCCCACCCTGTCGGACCAGGGCGTCCCACGCCGTGATGAACACCTCGGGCAGGGCCCCGGCGGTCGCCAGGTCCATGCCGGCCGGCACACGAATGGCCTGGTCAGCGGGCACGGTCACCAACTCGGCGTGGGCACCCCCAGAGGTGATGCCCATTACCCGGTCGCCGACCACCCAGCGGGTGACGGCGTCACCGACGGCAGCCACCGTGCCGGCGAACTCGAGACCGGGGATCTCGTGGTCCATGGACGGCCCCGGGTACAGCCCCATGCGCTGCAACAGGTCCGCCCGGTTCAACGCACTGGCCACCACGGCCACCAGAATCTCGTCGGGAGCGATGACGGGTTCGGGCACGTTCTCGACTCGGAGGACCTCGGGGCCCCCATATTCGGTGATCACCACGGCACGCATGGCGACGATCATGCCCGATGGTAGAACCTTCAGGAACCAGCCGTCCCCTCCCGGTCGTCTCAACCTGTGATGATCAAGCCATGGAGCCCCCGATGATTCGACGAGCCTCTTCCCTGCTGCTCGCCATGGCCCTGTTGGCCGCGTGCGGTAGCGACGCCACAGTGCCGGTGCCAGACACCGTGCCTCCGGCCAGCACGACGACCACGCCCCCCACCACCATCGTGGTCGACCACCTCGGCAACCTCGTGTCCGCGAAGTGGGCAGTGACCGGAGTGATCTACGGAGACATCGTTGAACCGCCCCCCGACGGCGCCGACGTCCACCTCACCTTCCGAATCGACGGCACCGTGTCCGGCAGCCTGGGCTGCAACCATCTGTCCGGCGACTGGACACCCGGGGCGACGACCGTCTCGGTCGGCAACCTGGCCGTCACCGAAATGGCCTGCAGCGACGCGACCGACTGGCTCGAGGTGCTCGACTACCTCGTCGGCGACCTGACCGTCCACGGACCTGACGCCAATTTCGTCACCCTGGCCTCCGACGTGGGTCAGATCCTCCTTGAGCCTCACGGCAACCAGCTTGAAGCCGACCAGCCGGCCGACAACCCCGATGACTCCGTGTCGGTCGTCAACCTGGCCGACGAATCAGCCCGCCAGCAGTTGATCGGCATGACCGAGGCCGATGCCGAGAAGGCGGTCGTGGCGTTCGGCTGGGTGTTCCGGGTGGACCATCGAGACGGCGAGGACCTGATGCTGACCGCCGACTACGTGGAACACCGGATCAACGCTTCGATCGTCGACGGCTTGGTCGTCCGGGTGGGCGTCGGCTGAACTTCAGCGCCCCCCACCCCGCTGGGTCGACCACGGCACGTCCTTGTCGACCCGCGGCTCGGGCGGCAGGCCCAGCACCCGCTCCCCGACGATGTTGCGCTGCACCTCGTCGGTGCCGCCCCGGATGGACATCGACGGAGCGGTCAGGAACTCGAGGTGGCCGGGCGAATCCTCCAACATCCCGGCCGCCCCCGACACGTCCTTGACCAGATGGGCCCGAGCCTTGAACGCAGCGACGGTGCGCAACTTGGCACCGGAGCCGGCCGGGCCCGGCGCGCCGGCCGCCCGGTCCAGGGTGAGCCGGTTGACCTGGTCGAGGATGTGGGCCTGGACGGCCCGCTGGCGGACCACCGGGTCGTCGAGGCGGCCGGCGTCGCGTAGCTCCACCATCCACGACGGTGGCCCCGAACGCTCCGACACGCCACCGCCGAACGAGCGGCCGCCGAGTGACGCCCGCTCGAGGGCCAGCACCTCGACGGCGATCCCCCACCCCTCACCGACGGCCCCCACCCGGTCGGTGTCGGGCACCCGCGCCCCGTCGACGAACACCTCGGTGAAATGCCGGTCGCCGTTGACTTGGACCAGCGGCCGGACGTCGATCCCCGGCCGCTCCATGTCCACGGCGAACATGGTGAGACCCCGATGTTTGGGCAGGTCGGGGTCGGTGCGGGCCAGGCACAACCCCCACCGGGAATAGGCGCCCCGCGACGTCCACACCTTTGAGCCGTCGAGCACCCACTCGTCGCCATCCCGCACCGCCCGCATCCCGGCGTTGGCCAGATCCGAGCCGGCATCGGGCTCGGAGAACATCTGGCACCAGATCTCGGAGCCGTCGGCGATGGCCCGCAGCCAACGGTCGCACTGCTCGTCGGATCCCCGGGTCCGCAGCACGGGCCCCACGAGGCTCAGGCCCACCCCGTACGGGTACAGGTCGGCACCGGCGTAGTCGCCGAGGATGCGGCCGATGCGGGTCGCCTCGTCGGCCGTGGCCGCCCGGCCGCCGTGGGCCACCGGCCAGGTGGGCACCATCCAGCCGCCGTCGACGAGGGCCGCCAAGTAGCGGCGCCCGGCCGCCAGGTCGTCGCTACCCGCCCCGAGCACCGTCGACGCCGTCGCGGGATCCCTCCGGTCGAGCACCTCGTCGAGGGCACCGCGGATCTCAGCATCGGTCGCCATGGCCGTCCAGTGTCGCAGGATCGGACGCCACGGTCCGCTCTCGGCCATGATGAGGCCATGTCCTCGCAGTCCCCACACCTCGACGCCGCCCAGACCATCCTCGACGACATCGTGGCCCTGCGCCGGACCATCCACCGCCACCCCGAGTTGGGTCTCGACAACCCGCGCACCCAGGCCACGGTGCTCGACGCCCTCGACGGGCTGCCGCTCGAGATCCGCACCGGCGACGCCCTGACCTCGGTGGTCGCCGACCTGGACGGGGCCGACGACGGGCCGACGGTGCTCCTGCGGGCCGACACCGACGCCCTGCCAATGCCCGAGGAGAGCGGTGAGGAGTTCTGCTCCACCGTCGACGGACGGGCCCACGCCTGCGGCCACGACGCCCACACCGCCATGCTGGTCGGCGCAGCCCGCCTGTTGGCCGACCGGCGCCACGAGATCCGAGGTCGGGTGCGGTTCATGTTCCAGCCCGGCGAGGAGGGGGGCGGCGGTGCACCGGTCATGATCGACGAGGGGGTCCTCGACGGCGTCGATCGGGCCTTCGCCCTGCACATCTCGCCGAACCTGCCCGCCGGATGGGCCGGATGCCGGGCCGGGTCGCTGCTGGCCTCGACCGACGAACTGACGGTCACCGTCCGCGGCCAGGGCGGCCACGCCTCCACCCCGTATCTGTGCACCGACCCCATCCCCGCCGCGGCGGCGATCATCGGTGGGCTCCAGACCGCGGTCACCCGGGAGATCGACCCGTTCGACCCGGCCCTGGTGAGTGTCACCCACGTCGAGGCCGGTACCACGTCCAACGTCATCCCCGAGACGGCGTTCTTCGAGGGGACCATCCGGTGTGTGTCCGAACGCTCCCGGAGTGCCATCCGCGACGCCGTGCGGCGGGTCTGCGAGCAGGTGGCGGCCGCCCACCGTTGCTCGGCCGAGGTAACCCTCCGTGAGGGCTACCCGGTCACCGTCAACGACGACGGCGAGGCGGCCCGGTTCGCCGCAGTGGCCTCCGAGGTTCTCGGCGACCGCCGGGCCGTCACCCTGCCGGCGCCGATCATGGGCGGCGAGGACTTCTCGTACGTCCTGCAGCAGGTCCCAGGCGCCATGGCCTTCCTCGGCGTGTGCCCCGACGACGTGTCCGACGCCCGCCACGCCGCCCCCTGCCACTCGAACCGCATGCGCCTCAACGAGGAAGCCATGGCCCAAGGCATGGCCCTCCACGTGGCCATGGCCCTCGATCAGCGCCCATGACCGACGCCGCCGACCTTCCCTACGCCACCCTGATGGCCCTCGAGCCCCACGGACCCGACGTGTACGTGGGCATCAGCCCCGAGTACCCGTGGGGCCGGGTGTACGGCGGCCAGGTGGTGGCCCAGGCGCTGCGAGCCGCGGCGGCCACCGTCGACACCGACCACCACGTCCACTCGCTGCACGCCTACTTCATCCGGGGCGGCACCAGCGCCGAACCCATCCGGTACGAGGTCGACCGCATCCGCAACGGCCGATCGTTCGTCACCCGACGGGTCGTGGCCCGACAGTCCGATGGCGCCATCTTGAACCTGTCGGCCTCGTTCCAGATCGCCGAACCCCAGGCCGACGTCCAAGAGGTGGTGATCCCCGGCGACGTCGGTTCACCAGGGGACGGCACAGCCGACGACTGGGGCCTGTTCGAGCACCGCCGGCCTGTCCAGACCACCGGCCGGACCTCGGCCTGGATCCGGGTCGCCGAGTCGATCGGCGACGACCGGGTCCTCCAGGACTGCGCCATGGCGTTCACCTCCGACGACATCCCCACCAGCGCCGCCGGCAGTTCGCATCCCCGGATCGCCGAGATCAAGGACGGTGACCGCGACTACGGCGAGATCTTCATCGGGGCCAGCCTCGACCACGCCATCTGGTTCCACCGACCGGCACCGGCCGACGACTGGCTGCTCTACGACTTCCGGTCCCACGGCATCAACGGCGGGCGGGGCCTGGCCATCGGCGAGGTGTTCGCCCCCGACGGCCTTCACGTCGCCACCGTCGTCCAGCAGATCCTCATCCGCGAGCGCACCCGCTGAGACGGGTCCCGACCAAGGAGTACCGCATGCCGCTGACCGAACACTTCCTCGAGTTGCAGGCCCAGGTCCGGAACTGGGGCCGCTGGGGCGACGACGATGAACTCGGCACCTTGAACCTGATCACCCCCGAGGTGGTGGCCGAGGCCAGACACTGCATCCGCAGCGGCCGCACCTTCCCACTGGCCGTTCCGCTCCGGCACGACGGCATCCAGGTCGGGTTCATCCCCGGCCGGGACAACCCGACCCGGACGATGCTCATGATCGACCAGGGCCTCGACCCCGACGGCGACCCCGACGCCTTCCACACCTCCGACGACGCCATGCATCTGGGCCTCCAGGCCGGCACCCACTGGGACGGACTCTGCCACGTCTCGTACAGCGGCCGGGTCTACAACGGCTTCGACGCCTCCACCATCACCGAGGCCGACGGGGCGACCCGCTGCGGCATCGAGAAGGTCACCAGCCTCTGCGGGCGCGGCGTGCTGCTCGACGTCGCCCGGGTCAAGGGGGTCGAGATGTTGGACTGCCCGTACGCCATCACCGCCGAAGACCTCGACGCGGCGGCCGCCATGGGCAGCGTCGAGGTGCGACCGGGCGACATCGTGCTGGTGCGCACCGGACGCATGGCCCTGTACCACCAGGGCGGCGGCCTCGCCTACTGCCTGGGCCCCGGCCAGGACGGTTCCAACGCCGGGCTGTCGCTGTCGACGGTGCCGTGGATGCACGCCCATGACGTCGCCGCGGTCGCCAACGACACCTTGACCTTCGAGGTGTACCCCTCGGAAGCCGACAACCTTGCCGTCCACATGCTGCACGTGGTCGACATGGGCCTCACCCAGGGCCAGAATTGGGATCTCGAGGCCCTGGCCGACGACTGCGCCGCCGACGGGGTCTACGAGTTCTTCCTGGCCGCCACCCCGGAGCCGTTCGTCGGCGGGGTGGGCAGTCCGGTCGCCCCGGTGGCCATCAAGTAGCGGTCACCCACCCCAGTCGCCACGCCGCTGAGCCTTGCGGTCCCCGCGACGCCGCTTTGCGTCGAGACGACGCTCGACGGCCCTGCGCCCTGGGCGGGTCGGCCGCCGGGCCGGTGTCTCGACCAGGGCGTCCCGGAGCCGCTGCTCGATGCCGTCGATGGCCCGCTCGCGGTTGCGGGCCTGCGAGCGGTAGCGGTCGACGACCACCCTGACCGACGAGCCGAGGCGGTCGATCAGGCGTTGGCGGACGGCGTCACCGATCCCCCGGGCCGTCGTCAGATCGAGGGTGGCCTCGACCCTGGTGTTGGCACGGTTGGCGTGCTGGCCACCCGGCCCCCCGGCCGGCCCGAAACGCCACGACACCTCGGTGGCCGGGATCCGACACTCCGGTCCAGCCGAGATCAGCCGGTCGTCGTCACGTGCCATGGCCCCACGCTAGGCGGCCCGGTCGCCCGGAACGGGACGGCACAGGCGGCGTGCGCCCGATGACACACGTGTTCCCGGTCACGTTCGGCCCACCGTGCCGGAACGCTCGTGCACACTGGACCGTGCACGACGATCCAGGAGCCACCATGGCCTGCGACAAGACCACCACCCTCACCGACATCGAGATCTTCTCCGAGTTGTCCCAAGCCGAGGTGCGGTCGGTGAGCCGACTGATGACCCCGGTGAACGTCAAGGCCGGCCGTCAGCTCACCCGGGAGGGCGACCAGGGCCGGGAGTTCATGATCATCGTCGACGGCGCGGCGACCGTGCGCCGCAAGGGCAAGGTGCTGGCCACCCTGGGGACCGGTGACTTCTTCGGCGAGATGAGCATCATCGCCGGGGTGCCGCGCACCGCCACGGTCACCGCCGACACCGCCATGTGCGTCGAAGTCCTCAACCGCCGCGAGTTCGCCACCCTGCTCGACGAGAACCCTCGCCTGGCCCGCAAGGTGCTTGTCGGTGCGGTCAAGCGCCTCCACGAGGCCGGCGGCAGCCTGACCGACTGACGTCGCTCAGCTGCTGCGGTCGGTGAACGACCGGAGCGCTTCGACGCTTTCGTCGCCGGCCAGCAGCCTGGCGAACGCCCGGTCCTCGGCCCGGCGGGCCTCGGCGACAGCGGCGCGGATCGGATCCATCAGCAGGGCCTTGCCGGCCATCAGCGACGGCAGAGACTGGGCGGCGAGCGTTGCGGCCCGGTCCAATGCGGTGGGCATGAGGTCATCGGGCGGGCAGGCCTCCAACGCCAGACCGGATTCGACCACCGCGTCGGCGTCCAGCCATTCGCTGCTGAGCAGGGTCCAGAAGGCCCGCTGGTGGCCGACGAGCCGGGGGAACAACACCGTCGATCCGGCCTCAGGGGCCACCCCCAGGTGTGTGAACGGAGCCCGCAGCCGCGCCTCGGTCGAGATCAGCACCAGGTCGGCGTAGCCGATCACCGTGACACCGATGCCAACACCGATGCCGTTGATGGCAACGATCAGCGGCTTGGGGAACCCGGCGAGACGGTCGGCGAAACCGGCGAACCCGTGGTCGCCGTAGGCGAACCCGTCGGGATCGATGGTGCGGGCCCGCAGTTCCTTGAGGTCGGTGCCGGCACAGAAGGCCCGGCCGGCACCCGTCAGGACGACCACCGACACCCCGTCGTCGTCGCCCGCCTCGTCGAGGGCCACCGCCAAGGCGTCGTAGTGCTCTTCGTCGAGGGCATTGAGGGCGTCGGGCCGGTCGATGGTGAGTACCCGGACCCGGTCGTGGTTCTCGGTACGCAGCATGGGGTGAGCATGGCCGTCGCCGGGCCCGGGCGCCAAACCCCGGCGGCGCTAGGTTGCGGCCATGCGACGCCGCTGCACCCTGTTCGGCGACCGGGTTCCCGAAGGCGACTCCCTGGCCGGCGACGGCCCAGCGGTGATCGACCGGGTACTCGAGGACCAGTCCCTGCTGGGTTCCCGGGGCGGTCCTGTCCCGAGCCCCCAGTGGGTAGCCGTGGCCTGGACCGATCCGGCC
The DNA here is from genome assembly GCA_964586175.1 of uncultured Microthrixaceae bacterium. Lineage (GTDB taxonomy): Bacteria > Actinomycetota > Acidimicrobiia > Acidimicrobiales > MedAcidi-G1 > CAZPGL01. The sequence goes on from CAZPGL010000002.1 coordinate 116,937, forward strand.
GACCCGGCGCCGATCGGTGACCGGAGTTGGCTGGTCGAGACGACCATCGCCGGCGACCCCGACCGGGGTCCCGAGCCGGTGAAGATGGTGTCGTTCGTGGCCGCTCTGGCCAGCCTCAGCCAGGCCGGGTTCGCCGAACGGTACCGGGCCCACCGGACGGTCGCCGCCGCACATCACGGCACCAGCGCCTACCACCAGAACCTGCTCGTCGATCCGGCGGACGGCGTCTCGGCCGTGTCGGAGCTGGTGTTCACCGACCGGCGGGCCTACCTCGACGACTTCTACCTCCTCCCGGAGTCCCGGCAGGTGGTCGCCGACGACGTCCGGGGATTCATCCACCTGCGGGGCAGCCGTTCGATGCTGGTCGCCGAGACGGTGGTGCGGGCGTGACCGTCCCGGGCACCGTCACCGTGGTGGGGTCGGCCAACCTCGACATCGTGGTGCCGGTCCCCCACCATCCGACGACCGGCGAGACCGTGTTGGGCGGGGACCACGCCATGCATCCCGGCGGAAAGGGCGCCAACCAGGCGGTGGCGGCGGCCCGAGCCGGCGCCTCGGTCTCGTTCGTCGGCCGGATCGGTGCCGACGACGCCGGCGGGCGGCTACGCGCATCACTGGAGGCGGCGGGCGTCGATACGACCCATCTGGCCGTGGACGCCGGGGCACCGTCAGGTATCGCCTGCATCGGGGTCGACGCCGACGGCGACAACGCCATCGTGGTCAGCCCGGGCGCCAACGGCCGGGTGGGCGCCGCGGACGTCGCCGCGGCCGGCCCGCTGCTCACATCGGCGGCCGTCACGCTGCTCCAGTTGGAGACCCCGGTCGACGTCGTCGTCGACGCCGCCACCCGGGCGGCTGGCGTGGTGGTCGTGAACCCGGCACCGGTGGCTCCGCTACCCGACGACCTGCTGACCGCCGTGGATGTGCTGGTCCCCAACCGCATCGAGCTGGCCCAGCTCGCCGGTACCGGGGTCCCCGCCGACCTGGACGAGGTCGCCGGGATGGCCCGAGGGCTCGGGCTTCCGGCGGTCGTGGTCACCCTCGGTGCCGACGGGGCCCTGGTGTGCGGTCCGACCGCAGACGTCCACGTTCCGGCCCCCGCCGTGACCGCCGTCGACACCACCGCCTGCGGCGACGCCTTCTGTGGCGCGCTGGCCGACGCCCTCGCCCGCGGCGTCCCGCTGGTCGACGCAGCGGCCCGGGCCGTCCACGCCGGGGCCCTGACCGCCACCCGGGCCGGCGCCCAGCCGTCGCTTCCCAGCGCCGCCGAGATCGATGCCTCGATGGCCCGCTGAGCCGGGCAGACTCCGCCGATGCACACGCCGCCCCGGATAATCCTCGACTGCGACCCCGGGGTCGACGACGCCATGGCCATCATCACCGCGGCCCGGTGGGCCGACCTGGTCGCCATCACCACGGTGGCCGGCAACGTGTCCCTGGACCACACGACGGGCAACGCCCTGCGCCTGCGGGACCTGCTCGCCATAGATGTGCCGGTCCACCGCGGTGCCGACCGGCCGCTGGTCGCCGAACCGCTCTACGCCGACCATGTCCACGGTGCGACCGGCCTGGGTGGGGTCGAACTCCCCGATCCGGTCCACGGCCCCGATTCGGACGACGCCCCGGGTGCGCTCATCGAGCTGACCAGGGCCGAGGAGGGCCTGCACCTGGTGCCCATCGGCCCGCTCACCAACGTGGCCACCGCCCTGCGGGCCGATCCGGGGCTCGCCGACCGGGTGGCGTCGATCACCCTCATGGGTGGTAGCGCCCACGGGGTGGGCAACGTCACCGCAGCTGCCGAGTTCAACGTCTACGCCGACCCCGAGGCGGCCGACATCGTGTTCCGCAGTGGCGCACCACTGACCATGGTCGGGCTGCACCTGACCCATCAGGTCCGGATGGGTCAGCCGCACGCCGTCGAGTGCCGGGCCATGGGCACCGCAGTGGGTGACGTGATGGCCGACCTGCTGGAGTTCTACGCCTCCTTCCTGCACTCCCAGCACCGGACCGAGACCGGCCCGATCCACGACCCGTGTGCCGTGCTGGCCGTCACCCACCCCGGGCTGTTCGGGTCCGAGACCCGCCGGGTCACCGTCGAGGTCGACGGCGTCCACACCCGCGGCATGACCCTCGTCGACGAGCGCGGGGCAGCCGCAGAGGGACCGCCCAGCTGCCAGGTGGTCTACGACGTGGATGCCGAGGCAGCCATCGCGCTGGTGATGCAGGCGGTCGCCGACGCCTGACCGACGGTCAGCGCGGCTCGTGCACCGTGGCCACCCAGCCGCCCGTCGTCGGCAGCGTCGACAACACCACGGTCCCCTCGGTCAGGAGGGTCGCCACCGCTGGGGCATCCACCCGCTGCGGGTGGATCTCCCACACCAGCCCGTGCTTGGCGTGGTCCTGGCGGGCCACCCAGTCGCCGGGCGCGGTGACCCCGGCGTCGACGAGGCGGTCGGCGGCACCCCGACCCGATCCGTGGGCCAGCCCCACCGATGCCGGATCCCGGTCGGTGCCAGCCACGAACGTCCCGACCGGGACCTGGGGCCCCCGGGCCGAGAACCAGGCGAAGATGCCCGGCACCTCGGTCCGGTCGTCGTCGTCGACCGACGGCTCGACGTTGATCCAGCCGTCGCCGGCCGCGGCGACGCGGGCGATGGCATCCACCAACTCGTCGCGGTCTTCAGCCGACACCGGGATGATGCTGGACTCGTATCGGGCCACCGACCCCTCCTTGGACGCCGTCGACGGTATCGGCCGCCCGATACCTTGAGCGCCATGAGCGCCATCTCCGACCCCGCCGTCGACCTGCGCCCCGGTCGCCCGCTGCGCGTGGCGGCGCTCGTCAAGCAGATCCCCAAGTTCGAGGACATGACCCTCGACCCGGACGGCCGCCTGGTCCGCGACGGCCTCGAGCTCCACATGAACGACTACTGCCGGCGCGGGGTGCGTGTGGCGGCCGACCTCGCAGCCGTCTCCCACGGCACCTGCACCGCGGTGACCCTGGGGCCGCCCGAGGCCCACACCGTGCTGCGGGAGGCAGTGCTGTGCGGCGCCACCGGCGGCCTCCACGTCACAGACCCGGCGTTCGCCGGCAGCGACACCCTGGCCACCGCCCGGGCCCTGGCTGCCGCCCTCACCGCCCACGGCCCGTTCGACGTCGTGTTGTGCGGCCGCAACTCGGTGGACGCCGACACCGGCCAGGTCCCCGGCCAGGTGGCCGAGCTGCTCGGGTGGCCGCTGTTGACCGGCGTGCGGGAGCTGACCGTCGACGGCGACCTCGTGACCGCCCTGCTCGAGCACGACGACGAGTGGGTACGGACCGAGGTGGCGCTCCCGGTGGTGCTGTCGTGCGCGGAGCGGCTCTGCGACCCGTGCAAGATCAAGGACCCCGAGGCGTGGGCCACGGTCGAGGCCGGGCTGCTCACCACGGTGACGGCCGCCGAGTTGGGCGCCGGCCCGTGGGGCCAGGCGGGCAGCCCCACCCGGGTCGGCGAGGTACGCGAGCTCACGGTCGACCGGGCCGGTGAACAGGCCACCGCTGTCGCCCGGGTACTCGACGTCGTCGCCGAACGGGGGGCCCTGGACGGCAGGGGCCCGGCGGCCACCGGACAGGTGGCCGAACCGGGCGACCCGGACCGCTGTGTGATCGTCCTTGTCGAACACGACCGTCCCGACGTCACGGCCGAACTGCTCGGGTCGGCGGCGGCCCTCGGCGGCACCGTCACCGCGGTGGCTGCATCGCCCGACGGCCTAGCCCCGCTCGGGGCCGACCGGGTGTTGCTCACCGCCACCGCCGATCCGGCGGAACTGGCCGCAGCGCTCCACGCCCACCTGGCGGCCGATCCACCGTGGGCCATGCTCGCCCCTGGCACTGCATGGGGCCGCCATGTGGCGGCCCGCCTGGCCGCCCGCCTGGGCGCCGGGTTGACGGGCGACGCGGTCGACCTGCGGCTGGTCGACGGCCGCCTGGTCGCCGACAAGCCGGCCTTCGGTGGTCGCCTGGTCGCCGCCATCCGCTGCTCCTCCCCGACCCAGATGGCCACGGTGCGGCCAGGGGTGCTGCCACGGCCCGGCCCCCGGTCGGACCGACCACTGCCGACCGACCGGCTCGCCTCGTCGCCGGCTTCCGGCGTGCGGGTCCTGGAACGCTGGCGTGACGACGATGCCGCCCTGCTGGCCACGGCCTCGATCGTCATCGGCGTCGGCCAAGGGGTGGCCCCCGACGACCTGCCCGTCCTCGAAGATCTGGCGGCGACGCTCGGGGCGGAGTTGTGCGCCACCCGCAAGGTCACCGACGCCGGGTGGATGCCGCGGGCCCGTCAGGTGGGCATCACCGGGCACGCCATCGCCCCGGCCCTCCACATCGCCGTCGGCACGTCGGGCAAGTTCAACCACACCGTCGGCCTGCGCAACGCCGGCACGGTGGTGGCGGTCAACCCCGATCCCGACTGCGAACTGTGGTCGTGGGCCGACGTGGGCCTCGTCGCCGAATGGCAGGACGTGCTCGCCGACCTCGTGGCTGGCCTGACCCGGATGCGCGAGGCCGGCTCAGACGCCGGCGGCCCGTAGGGCGTCAGCGTCCACCCATTCGAGGGTGAGGATGTGGGTGGCCTCGAGCACCACGTCGGGGGCATGACCGGCCTCGTGGGCCTGCTGCCAGCGTGAGGCACACAGACACCAGCGGTCGCCGGGCGAGAGGCCGGCGAAACCGGGGCGGGGGGTCGACAGGTCGTTGCCCACCGAGGCCGAGAATGCCAGGAACCCGGCCGTCATCACCGCGCACACCGTGTGGACTCCCCGGTCGTCTGCACCGGTGTTGCAGCAGCCGTCGCGGTAGAAGCCGGTAAGCGGGTCGTGGCTGCAGTCGTCCAACTCGGTGCCGAGGACGTTGACGGCCATCAGGTCAGCTCGGCGAGCAGGGCCCGCACTCGGGATTCGATGTCGTCGCGCACCACCCGGACCGTGTCCGGACCCTGGCCGGCGGGGTCGACGAGCTCCCAGTCGACGTACCGGGTGCCGGGCACGACCGGGCAGGCGTCGCCGCAACCCATGGAGACGACGACGTCGACACCGGCCACCATGTCCTCGGTCCAGCGACGTGGCTGCGCCCCACCAATGTCGATACCGACCTCGGCCATCACTTCGACAGCCACCGGATTGACGGTGTCGGCGGGTGCCGACCCAGCCGAGTACACCCGCACCCGGTCGCCCCCAAGGTGGCGCATCCAACCGGCCCCCATCTGGGACCGCCCGGCGTTGTGGACGCACAGGAACAACACGCCCGGCGCCGGGTGGCCGTCGCCGCTCACGACACGTCCCGGCGCCGGAACACGGCCACGCCGATGGCCATGGCGGCAACGGCGAAGCCCAGGGCGACGAGGCCCGCGGTGAGGTACGTGTTGGCGTAGGCCTCGGTGTCGTAGGAGCGCCCGTACTGCCGCACGGTGACCCACTTCGTCGTGTCGGCCTGGGCGATGAACGCACCGGCGTTGAACAGCGGGTCCCAGGGGGCCAGCCACTTGACCCACAGGTTGATGACGATGCCGCCGACGATCTGGTAGCCGAGCAGCGACATCAAGGCGCCCGCGGTGTGGCGAGTGCAGACGGCAACGGTGCCGGCGAGGATGCCGAGCAGGCCGGCGGCGATGCCGATGCGGCCCGACGTGGAGACGAGGTCGAGCCAGAACCGCCCGTCGACGCCCTCGGTGGATCCCTTGAACGCCGCGGCCGGCCACAGCGAGAAAGCCACGGCCAGGCTGGCCAGCACGGCGACCAGGGCCGACCCCAGGAAGACCGTGGCGTACTTGGCCACCAGCACCCGGGTGCGCCGCGGTTCCCACAGCAGCACCTGTTCGATGGTGCCGAACCGGTACTCGGCGCCGAAGAACGACGCCCCGACCAGCCCGCCGGAGAGGACGGCCATGAGCAGGCCGACGACGGGCAGGATGCCCTCGAGACCTTGTCCGGGCTCTCGCTCGCCGGTGTCGCCGATCGGCAGGCGGACCGGCGGGGTCAGACTCTCGGACCAATCGTCGGTGGCGTCGCCCAGCAGGTACGTCAGGTGGAACCGGTCGTCGCCGTTCTCCAGTTGGCTGCAGAACCAGTCCTGGACCACGGCCCGCTGTTCGCGTTCGGATAGGTCGTCGAACACCGGGTCGCCCAGGTCCAGGTAGCCCCGGTCGATGTCGGCCATGACCTCGTCGACGCACCCCGCGGTGTCGAAGGGCCTCCCCGGGCCCTGGTCGTCGGTGACGACGAAGGTGATGACGCCGATGAGCAGGCCGAGGCCGACAGCGCACACCACCAGCACCCGAGCCATGCGTCGGGCGAGGAACCGTTCGAACTCGGAACCGAGCAGACGGTGGAACCCCATCAGCGCACGTCTCCCGAACGGCCCTCGGTGAGGGTGAGGAACACCTCTTCGAGGCTGCGCCCTTCGGCCCGAAGGCCCCGCAGCCAGATGCCGGCTTCGGCCAGCGTGCGGGTCAGGTCGGCCGGGTCGGCCGGGGCCGGCTCGACAGCCAGGGTGTCGGCGGTGCGGGTGCTCACCGTGTGGCCGGCCGCCTCGAGGACTCGACGGGCCCGGTCGGTGTCGTCGACGGTGACCAGCGAGACCTCGGTGGTTTCGGCGCCGACGATGTCGTCGACCGGCCCCGACACCACGACCCGGCCGTGGTCGATGATGACGATCTCGTCGCAGACCTGCTCGATCTCGCCGAGCTGGTGGCTGGAGACGAACACCGTGCGCCCGCCGTCGGCCAGGTCGCGCAGCATGCGCCGCATCTCGACGATGCCCGCTGGGTCGAGGCCGTTGGCCGGCTCGTCGAGCACCAGCAACTCGGGGTCCTTGAGCAGGGTGGCGGCCACGCCGAGGCGCTGCTTCATGCCCAGGCTGTACTTGCGGACCTTGGTGTCGGCGGCTTCGGTCAGCCCGACGAGGCCCAGCACCCGGTCGATGTCCTGGCGGCCGAACCCGGCGATGCGCCCCAGCAGGCGCAGGTTGCGCCGGCCGGTGAACTCCTCGAAGAACTTGGGGTTCTCGACCAGCGCACCCACCCGGGCCAGGGCCAGCGACGCGCCTCCCGGCATGTCGTGGTCGAGGAGGCGCACGGTCCCCGAGGTGGGCCGGATCAGGCCGAGCAGACAGCGGATGGTCGTGGTCTTGCCGGAGCCGTTGGGGCCGAGGAAGCCGACGACCTGGCCGGGGTCGCCGATGTGGAGGTCGAGGCCGTCGACGGCCCGGGTCGGCTCGGACCGGAACCGCCGGTACTCCTTGTGGAGCCCGCTGACCTCGACGACCGTCACGGCTGACGACCCTAGTGTCCGCTCAGGACCAGCAGTGCTCGGACGGATACCAGTGGCCGCTGCCCTGCGGGGTCTGGTAGAGGAGGTAGGCCGCCACGATCACCTGGGCCTCGGAGTCGAAGATGTCGGCCCCCGGGACCCCGGCGGCCGTGGACCTCTCCTCCCAGAACTTCGGCAGGTGCTGGAACCATCCCGAGGCCCGGCTCTGGGCGTGCTGGGCGTCGCTGTGCAGCGACTCGGGGGCACCCCGGGATTCGCACCAGGCGACACGTAGGGCCCAGTCCCGGTCTTCTGGCTGGAAGTGCTGGCCAACCAGGTACTCGAGGGTCAAGGCCGGCGGCTCGGTCGTGGTCGTCGTCGTGGTCGTCGTCGTGGTCGTCGTCGTGGTCGTCGTCGTGGTGGTCGTGGTCGTCGTCGTCGTGGTCGTCGTCGTGACGTGGAGGGCGTCAAGCGAGCCCGAGACCCCGACGAGGTGGGGATCGGCAGCGCAACCCGACACCACGACGAGCGCGGCGAGGGCACAGCGGAGGAAAAGGTGCGGTGACATGCGGGGAGGGAGGGGGCCGGCCGTCAGTCGGCGGGTCACCGACTCGTCGACCGCCGAACGAAGATTCTAGTCGCTGGTCCTGGCGTGCTTGAGCTTCTTCACGAGGCGGGCCCGCTCGCCGGCGTCCAGGATGACCTTGCGCAACCGGACGCTCTTCGGGGTGACCTCGACGCACTCGTCGTCGGCGATGAACTCGAGGGCCTGCTCCAAGCTGAGCCGCCGGGGCGGGGTCAGGCGGATCGTGTCGTCGGAGGAGGACGCCCGGACGTTGGTGAGCTTCTTCTCGCGGCTGATGTTGACGTCCATGTCCTCGTTGCGTGGGTTCTCCCCCACGATCATCCCGGCGTAGACCTTCTCGGTCGGGCCGACGAACAGGCTGGAACGCTCCTGGATGTTGGTGATGGCGTACGCGGTGACGGCTCCGAGGCGGTCGGCGACGACGCTTCCGGTCTTGCGGGTCCGCAACTCGCCCATCCACGGCTCCCAACCCTCGAAGTTGTGGTGAAGCTGGCCCGTCCCCCGGGTCTCGGTGAGGAACTCGGTGCGGAACCCGATGAGGGCCCGAGCGGCGATGACGTAGTCGAGCCGCACCCAGCCTGTGCCGTGGTTGACCATGTCGAGCATCCGCGCCTTGCGTTCGCCCAGCAGTTGGGTGACGCCGCCGACGTAGTCCTCAGGCACGTCGACGGTGAGCCGCTCGGTGGGTTCGTGGAGCGTGCCGTCGACGTCCCGGGTGAGCACCTCGGGCTTGCCGACGGTGAGCTCGAAGCCCTCACGGCGCATCATCTCGACGAGGACGGCCAACTGGAGTTCGCCCCGTCCCTGGACCTCCCAGTTGTCGGGTCGTTCGGTGGGCAGCACCCGGATCGACACGTTGCCGACCAACTCGGCCTTCAGGCGGTTGTCGAGGAGCCGGGCGGTGAGCTTGTCGCCGTCAGTGCCGGCGAGGGGCGAGGTGTTCATGCCGATCGACATCGACAGGGTGGGCTCATCGACGCTGATGACCGGGAGGGGCCGAGGGTCGGCCGGGTCGGCGAGAGTGTCGCCGATGGTGACGCCGTCGATGCCGGACACGCCGATGATCTCGCCGGGACCGGCGGAGTCGACGTCGACCTGTTCGAGGGCCTCGGTAACGGTGAGGGTGCCGATCTTCGCCGTCTGCACGGTGCCGTCGGCCCGGCACCAGGCGATGGGCGCACCCTTGACGAACGTTCCGCTCTCGACCCGGCACACGGCGATTCGCCCTACGTACGGCGACGCCGCCAGGTTGGTGACCAGGGCCCGGGTGGGATGGTCGGGATCGTGGGTGGGCGGCGGGACGTGGTCGACCAGCACCTTGAACAGGGGCTGCAGATCGGTGCCGTGGACCTCAGGATCGAGGGTGGCCTTGCCCGATCGGGCCTCGGTGTACACGATGGGGAACTCGATCTGGTCCTCGTCGGCGTCGAGGTCGAGGAACAGCTCGTATATCTCGTCGACGACCTCGGCGATGCGGGCGTCGGGACGGTCGATCTTGTTGATGACGACCACGAGGGCCAGTCGGGCCTCCAGGGCCTTGCGCAGCACGAAGCGGGTCTGGGGCCGGGGTCCTTCCGCGGAGTCGACGAGCAGCACGACGCCGTCGACCATCGTGAGGGCCCGTTCGACCTCGCCGCCGAAGTCGGCGTGCCCGGGGGTGTCGACGATGTTGATCTTGACGTCCCCGTGTCTCACCGCGGTGTTCTTGGCCAGGATGGTGATGCCCTTCTCCCGTTCGAGGTCCATGGAGTCCATGACCCGTTCGACCACCTCCTGGTTGGCCCGGAAGGCACCGGCCTGGTGCAGGAGGGCGTCGACGAGGGTCGTCTTGCCATGATCGACGTGGGCGATGACGGCGATGTTGCGCAGATCGGTGCGGGAGGCCACGGGAGAACGGTAACCACGACCACGACCCGGGATGCGGCGGTGTGACCGATGCACCGTGGCGGGCACATCGGCCGCTGGGGGGCCGCCGGGACGGGCGGTGGGGTGGTTGCTAGCCTCGGTCGACGTCACGACGGTGACCTTGGGGGCATCTCGATGCACGACTCGCTGCGAGGATGGCTGGGGACGTTGTCGCTCATCGTCATGGCCACCGTCGGCGGTCTGGTCGGCAACGACACCTTCGAGGTGTCGTCGGTGCGCAACGCGGCGATCCCCAACGCCGAGCGGGCTCCGGCCCATGTGGCCGGAGCGGTCAACGACCTGTTGGAGTACGCCGCTGATCGGCGCATCGCCGAGCCGGGTCGGGAACGTCTCGACATGCCGGCGCCGACCGGTGGGCACCGCATGCTGCTCGAGATGCATCTGGTCGACACCGAGGACCTGTTCGGCGCCTACCACGCCTGGGAGGGTGCCGACGTGTTCGTCGGAGCCTGCCGGGCCTTGGCCGAGACCACGACGGGTACGTGCACCGAGGAGCTGTTCGGCGCCTACCACCTGGCGGCCGGGCTGCTGGCCGACCCGGCCGGACCGTCGTGCGCGGTCACCGTGGTCGACCGGGCCGGGCTGGCCTTCGTGCGGAGCGGGGACCGGATCGTCGTCGGTCCGATCGGGCACGGGGCGCTGTCGATCGGCGCCGACGACTCGAACGTCGCCTGGGTGGCCGACACCGCGGGCATGGGGGCCTGCGGCGACGGCGGTGTGCTGATCGACGGAGGGAACGCCTCGCTGCTTCCCGCCTCGGCCGAGGACCGGCTGGAGCCGACCGCCGCCCTCGACGACCTAGTCGACGCAGCGCTCGCCGTGGCCCACGGCACCGGCTGACCGTCAAACCTGTCAGATCGGGTCCTGTCGGGACTCGGTTCGGTGACCGGCCGCCCAGCAGGGGTGACCACGAACCGAAACGAGACCGACATGTCCGTCAAGCGCACCGTCCAGATCACCGTCCTGGCCCTGGCCCTCACGGCCACCGGCGTCAACGCCGCGTCAGCGGCGTCCCGGGACACCGACCGGGCCGATCGTGACCAGGGCGACCGGGTCGTCCAGGTCGTCGAGAAGGCCCAGAAGGTCCGGGCTGTCAACGGCACCCACGACCAGCCCGATGTCCAGAACTCCGAGTCCGAAGAGTCGTTCTGGGAGTGGTTCAAGCGCCGCATCATCGGCACCGAGACGGCCGGCGAGGTGGCCACCAAGTCGTTGTGCGAGAGCGGCCGCTTCGACAAGGGCTGTGACGAAACCGAGACCGAGACCGAGGACGGCGAGGACGACGACGGCGGCGAAGAAGGCGGCGGCGAGAGCGACTTCTGGGATCCGGGCGACGGTTCCTGCGACGACCCGTTCGTTCTCTGCTGAGCCGGTCGACGGCCGTACGGACCGGGCCCGTACCGACACCTGTCGGTGCGGGCCTCAGGGCGTTCCGGAACGGGTCTGGATGGCGTC
>CAZPGL010000003.1:0-115338 GCA_964586175.1 uncultured Microthrixaceae bacterium
TCGACACCGCGTTGCCGTCGGTGTCGACCACGCACACGTGGGTGGTGTCGGGCGGTTCGCCCGCCATGCGGGGCACCGAGGCCCGCTCGCCGGCGGCGATGCGCCGGGCCAGGTCGGCGGCGTGGGCCTCGGACAGCAGGTGGTCGAGGGGCACGTCGACGAACTCGGGGTCGCCGACGTGGGCGTCCTTGTCGGCGGTGGCCCACTTCATGGCCTCGGTGACGGTGTGGACGTGGTCGACCCCGTTGTGGTCCATGGCCGCTAGGTCGAAGTGTCCGAGCACGTTGAGCATCTGGGCCACCATCACCCCGCCGCCCGGCGGTCGGTTGGTGGCCACGCCGAGGCCCCGATAGGTGGTGCGCAGCGGGTCGTTCCAGACGGTCCGGTAGCCGGCCAGGTCTTCGGCGGTCAGCAGGCCGCCGTGGGCTGCCATGTCGGCGGCGATCTCGACGGCGATCTCACCGTGGTAGAAGACGTCGGCGCCGCCCTCGGCGATGCGTTCCAGGGTGCGGGCCAGGTCGGGGTTGGTCAGGGTCTCGCCGATGCCCCGCAGCGTGCCGTCGTCGTGGAAGTAGATGCGTCGCCCGGCCGCCGTGTGGGCCAGCCGGCCCACGTTGTCGGCCCGCCCCAGGGTCGCCCCCTCCTGCCACCAGTGGTACACCGCGGGCCGGATGGCGAACCCGTCGGACGCCCAGGCCACGGCCGGAGCCACCACGTCGGCCCACGGCAGGCGGCCGTGGCGCTCGTGGGCCTCGTGGTAGGCCAGCAGCGCCCCCGGGGTGGTGATCGACCGGTAGCCGACGTCGTTGACGTGCCCGTCGAGGATGAACCCGAAGCCGTCCCGGGTCTCGCCGACCACCAGGTGCTCCCACATGTCGGGCCGCACCGCGGCCGGGGACGTGCCGTGGAAGTCGACGCAGGCATGGACGCCCTCGCCAGGCAGGAACAGCTGGGCGCTGCCGAACCCGGCGATGCCGCACATCTGCGGGTCGACCACCCCGGCGACCAGCGCACAGGCCACTGCTGCGTCCACCGCGTTGCCCCCGGCCCGCAGGGCGTCGACCCCGGCCTCGACCGCCTCGGGCTGGGCGGCCACCACCATGCCGGTGCCGTACTTGCTCATCGGGGGCTCGGCGTCGGCTCGTCGGCCACGGCCTGGACGGCGAAGAACGACGCCACCGACGGCATCTCCGGCAGGTCCATCTCGTAGCTGGTGCAGCGCACCCGGTTGGTGGCCACCCCGGCCACGACCTCGCCGTCGAACCGGCTGGGCAGGTGGTTGGGGGCCAGGGGCTGGGCGTCCTCGGCGTAGTACTGGACGATGAACAGTCGCCGCGGCCGGTTCGACACGTTGGGTGCCGAACCGTGCAGGACCCGGCCGTGCATGAGGTACGCCGCGCCGGCCGGGCCCCCGCAGGTCACCGCCTGCTCGCCGGCCCACGCCTCGACCTCGGCGCTGACCGCCCCGGTGAACACCCCGTCGTGCCAGTGGTCGTACAGCAGTCCGAGGTGACTGCCCGGCACCACCTCGAGGGGCCCGTTGTCGTCGCCCACGTCGTCGAGGTGGAACAGCACGGTGACCAGGTCCTCGTTGGTGAGCGGACCGAACGGGAAGTCCTGGTGGTACTTGAGGTGGGTGGCCGTGCCCGGCAGCTTCGAGTTGACTTTGGACTCCCGGAATCGCAGGTTCGGCCCGATGAGCTGGGCCACCGCGTCGAGGGCCGGGTTGCCGCGCATGACATCGAGGTAGCGGTCCGACACCTCGATCGGCGAGGCGACCCGGCGCAGCCCGGGCCGCTCGGCGCTGTGCCCGGGCTCGACGTCGAACCGGGGCCGCCCGTCGAACGCCACCCCGTAGGGCCCCGGGTGCGAGCGGCTCTCCTCGACCCAGGCGTCGAACACCTCGACCAATCCGGCCAGGCGCACCGGATCGATGGCGTCGTCGAGGCGCAGGTAGCCGTCGCGGTGGAAGGTCTCGACCTGGGCGTCGTCAAGGGCCGGCGACCGGGCAGGGGTCGAGGTCATGGCGCGGACACTAGCCCCGACAGGGGAACCGGTGGCCTGCCGGCAGGGGGGCGGTGGGCCTGATGGGCGCGGAATCCACGACCGTGCCGGGGGCTCTCACCGAACCATTCGAGGAGTGCCCGCCAGCGTTGTTTCTCGTCGAGGACGTCCGAGGCCAGCAGCCGATCGACTAGCCGGCGAAGATGCCGATGAAGTCCTCCAGGGGGATGCCCTCGGAGGCGCTGCGGTACTTCACGTAGCCGGCGGCCTGCATCTCGGCCTGGACGCGGAGTGCGACGTCGCGGCTCGGCGACTTGGCGATCGACACGTTGGCGCCGATGCCGCCGACGTAGCCGTTCCACACGGATTCGATGTCGTTGCGGGCCATGATCTCCAGCGCCTGGCCGAGGATCGCCAACTGTTCGGGTGTGCCGGGCGTCAGGCCGTCGAAAGCCGGGCCGGGTTCGTAGATGTTGACCGAGGTGTACGCCATGTCCTTGTCCCCCTTGGACTCGTGGAGCACCGATCCAACCACAGGCTCCCCGCCCCTTCAACCGGAACGGGCCCCGGGGCTCAGGCGAACAGGGGGGTGAGGGTTTCGCCGGCGAGGGTGACGATGTCGGGGTCGTGGCCGTTGGCCGGCATGTTGATGGTGATCCCGTCGAGGCCCAGGTCGAGTTGGTGGCGCACCACGGCAGCCACCTCATCGGGGTCGCCCATCACGATGCGGTCCATGATCGCCGCCTGCATGGCCTCGTCGAGGGCGTCCCAGTCGACGCCTTGGCGGGCGAAGAAGGCGTTGCGGACCATCACCGCTTCGTCGTGGGTGGGGGCCAGCAGCACCGAGAACAGGCGCGACACCGTGATCTCGGACCGGTCGCGTCCCGCCGCCTCGCAGTGGGCGGCCAGTACGTCGAGCTTGCGGGGAATTTCGGGGATCGAACAGGTCAGGTTGGAGTGGTCGGCGAACGCGGCGACGAGACGCAGGGTTTTCTTCTCGCCCGACCCGCCGATCATGACCGGGAGGCGGCGCAGTGGCCCCGGCACGTTGATGGCGTCGTCGACCCGGTAGTGGCGGCCGTCGAACGTGGGCCGCTCGCCCCGCAGCATCGGCACGATGATCTCCAGGGCCTCCTCGAGCTTCTCGAACCGCTCGGTGAACGTGCCGAAGTCGAAGCCGTACGAAGCGTGCTCCAACTCGAACCAGCCGGCACCGATACCCAGCACGGCCCGGCCGCCGGACACCACGTCGAGGGTGGTGACCGTCTTGGCCAGCACCGCCGGGTTCCGGTACGTGTTGCCGGTCACCAGCGCCGACAGTTGCACGGTGTCGGTGACGGCGGCCAGGGCGGCCAGCAGCGTGTAGCACTCGAGCATCTCGTGGTCGGGGCGGCCCAGCAGGGGCAGCTGGTAGAAGTGGTCCATCACCAGCACCGTGTCGAACCCGGCCGCTTCGGCGGCCCGCGCCTGAGCGGCCACCGTGTCGAACAGGCCGTCCGGGGCGACCCCCGGGTAGGTGAAGTTTGGGATCTGGTAGCCGAGGCGGATCATGTGGTGAACCTAGTCACCGATCCGCCGGGTCGTCAGGGGGTCAGGCATCGAGGCGGGTGAGGGCGTCAAGCGACGTCAGGCCGTCGACACGGAAACGTTTGGTGCGCGACGACAGCCCGCGCTCCAGGGTCACCGCGCTGGGCCGCAGCCGCAACGCCCGGGCCAAGGCCACACGGGCCGCTTCGGTGGCTCGACCGTCCACCGGCACCTCGGCCACCTTGATGCGCACCATGCCGCCGGCCACCCGCACCGACGTGTGGCGGGCCCGCGGTGTCACCCGAACCTGGAGTGTGCAGGCCGGCGGGTCACCGGTTGTGTGATCCATGGTCGGTGAGCGTAGGTGAATGGACACGACCCCACTCGAAAGTAGACAAAGGTTTGACGATTTGGGGGTGGGTTCCTATACTCGGCGCACATGGGTCGAACCTGGGCATCACTCGCCGACTTCGAGGCGTTCCTCGACGACGGTGGCATCGTCGAACCCGACGACGCCATGCCCGACGACTACCGCCGGGCCGTCTTCGCCTTCATCGAGATGCACGCCAACAGCGAGCTCATGGGGGGCCTCACCGAACGGGACTGGATCCCCCGCAGCCCCGGCCTGCGCCACAAGATGGCCATCCTGGCCAAGACCCAGGACGAGATCGGCCACGCCCACCTGCTCTACATGGTCGCCGCCGACCTCGGCGTCAAGACCCGTCAGCAGATGCTCGAGGACCTTCTTGCCGGCCAGAGCCGCTTCCACAACGTCTTCCACTACCGGGCCGAGACCTGGGGCGACCAGGTGGCCATCGCCTTCCTCGTCGACGCCGCCGCCCTGGCCAGCCAGCAGGCGGTGTTCAAGAACTGCTCCTACGGGCCCTACAAGCGCATCCTCAAGCGGATCATCGCCGAGGAGGGCTTCCACATGCGCTTCGGCGAGGAACGCATGCTGCGCATCGCCGAGGGCACCGACGCCCAACGGGCCATGTTCCAGGAGTCCATCGACCGCTGGTGGCTGCCCGCCCTGCAGCTGTTCGGCCCCGACTCCAAGCCCGACGACGTGCTCCTGCGGTGGCACATCAAGTCGGAACGCAACGAGGTGCTGCGCGACCGCTGGATCCAGAAGTTCGCCCCGATGCTCATGTCGTACGGCTTCACCATCCCCGACCCCGAACTGCACTACGACGAGGACGCCGAGCGCTGGGAACCTGGTCCCATCGACTGGGAGCCCCTGAAGCGCACCCTGGCCATGGGCGGCCCCGACTCGGCCCGCCGTATCGCCGACGCCGCCGGCCACTGGGTCGACACCCGCTGGGTGCGCGACGCCCTCGAAGCGGTGGCGGCGTGAGCACGACCCTGCGACCGTGCCGGCTGTCGGCCGACACCGTGCGGGCCGCGGTGGCCACCGTCGACGACCCCGAATACCCGGGGGTGTCCATCGCCGACCTGGGCCTCGTCGAGGACGTGCGCCTCGACGCCGACGGCACGGCCCACGTCGACCTCGTGCCCACCTTCTCCGGCTGTCCGGCCCTGTCGATGATCGCCGACGAGGTCGAGCAGGCCGCGTCCGCCGTCGACGGCGTGGCCTCGACCGCCGTGCGCTGGCTGACCTCCCCGGCTTGGTCCATCGACCGGGTCACCGACGCCGGCCGGCGGGCCCTGGCCGCCGAGTTCACGGTGGCCGTCCGCATCGGCGACGGCCCCGCCCCGTGCCCCCGCTGCGGTGCACCCACCGACGAACGGTCGCCGTTCGGGCCCAGCCGCTGCCGGGCCGTCCACGTGTGCCCGGCCTGCGCCGAGGTCGTCGAGGTCATGCGGGGTTGACGTGCGGGTCTACGAGGTGTTCCTGAAAAAGGACGGCAAGGACGAGTTCCGCCACGCCGGCAGCATCGAAGCGGCCAACGACGAGTTGGCCCTGCTGCTGGCCCGCGAGAACTACGCCCGCCGGGCCGAAGGCGACCGCATGTGGATCGTCGACCGCGACGACATCGTGGTCGGCGACGACGAGTTCGTGGCCCCCAACGCCGACAAGCCCCACCGCCACAACGACGGCCGCCGGGTCGCCGAACGGCGCCGGGCCCAGCGGGAGGACCGGGGGAGTACACGGTGACCACCGTCGACGTCGCCCCCGAGGTGTACGGGTACCTGCTGGCCCTGGCCGACGACGAGCACCTCATGGGCCAGCAGCACACCGAGTGGATCGGGGTGGCCCCGTTCCTCGAGGAGGACATGGCCCTGGCCAGCATCGGCCAGGACGAACTGGGCCACGCGGCCCTGCTGTACGTGTTGTTGGCCGGTGACGACGACCGGGCCGTCGACGCTCTCGCCCTGGGGCGCGACCCGGCCGACTACCGGTCGTGCCACCTGGTCGAGGCGTCCGGCGGCGGCTGGGCGTTCGCCCTGGTCCGCCACTGGTTCCACGACACCGCCGAGGAGTTGCGGTGGGGGCTGCTGGCCGGCTCGACGCTGACCGAGGTGGCCGACCTGGTGGGCCTGGTCGAGCGCGAGGAGCGCTACCACCGCCGCCATGCCAACGCCCTGCTCGACGCCCTGCTCGACGTGCCCGACGCCGCGGCCCGCATCGGCGAGGCGGTGGCCGAGTTGCTGCCGCTGGCTGTCGCCCAGTTCGAGGCCCCGGCCGGTGAGGCGGCCGTCGTCGCCGCCGGCGTGGCCGCCAGACCACTGGCCGACCTGCTGCCCGAGTGGCGGCATCAGGTGGTCGAGCGGTTCGGCGCCGTCGACTGGGAGGGTCTGGCCACCGTCGACCAGGGTGGCCGCACCCGTCGCCACGCCGACTTCGGGCCGCTCATGGCCCGCATGCGCGAGGTCTACGACCTCGACCCGGCCGCCGTCTGGTAGGTGCCGCGCTCAGGGGCCGGGCACGTCCCACCGGGCGGCCACGGCCACCGGCTTGCGGAACACCAGGCCCCGGGCCGGGGTCGAGCGGTCGGGGTCGAGGCGGAGGCCCGGCAGCAGGTCCAACACCGCATCGATGGCCAGCCGGGTCTCCAACCGGGCCAGGTGCATGCCCAGGCACACGTGGGGGCCCTGGACGAACGTGAGGTGCTGGCGGGCCTCGGCCCGACGTACGTCGTACCGGTCGGGGTCACCGAACACCGCCGGGTCCCGGTTGGCGGCGGCCAGCGACACGGTCACCAGGTCACCCTGGCCGATGTCGGCCCCGGCCACGGTGACGTCCCGGGTGGCGTACCGGTCGACCAGGGTGGCCGGCGGTTCCAGGCGCAGCGACTCCTCCACGGCGTCGGCCACCAGTGCCCGGTCTCGACGGACGGCGGCCAGTTGGTCGGGGTGGTGGAGCAGATCCCACAGTGCGTTGGCCGTCGACCCCTCCGAGGTCTCGATGGCGCCGAACATGATCACCGCGGCGTTGGCGAACACCTCGTCGCCGTCGAGTCGGCCCGCAGCGGCGGCCAGAGGCCCGGCGCCGGTGGCCACCGCCTCATCCACCCGGGATCGCAAGCCGGCCACCGCGGCGTGGGTGTCGGCGCCCACCGGGCGACCGGCATTGACCCCTTCGATGGCCGCGCCAATGGTGCGGTACCAGCCCAGCACCTCCTCGGGATCGGTTCCGGTCAGGCCGAGAGCCTCGACGATGGTCGCCACGGCGAGCGGGGCGGCCACCGCCTTCCGCAGTTCGGCGGACCCATCGGCGGCCATCGTGCCGACCAGGCGGCGGGCCTCGGCGTGCAACCAGGCCTCGAGGTGGTCGCGGACGACTGCCGGTCGGAACGGCTCGGCGAACGCCGCCCGGTGGCGTTCGTGGTCGACACCGTCGGCGGACAGCATCGAACGGCCCACCACCTGGGCCGTCGAGAACCTCGGGTCGTCGACGGTGAACGTGTCGGCGTCACGCATGATGTCCACCGCCGTGGCCCGGTCCACGACCAGCCAGCCATCGATGGCGTCAAGCCACACCACCGGTCCAGCCTCCCGTAGCCGGGCCAGATGTGGGTGGGGGTCGCCGGCCAGGTCGTCGAGCGACGGCCCGGTGGTTGGGGAGGGAGTCATCAGCGCATCCGGTGTCGGGGAGGCGAAGATGCTAAACCGTCGCCGACGATGACCGACACCGCTTCGGCAGTGCTGCCCCGGGGGCTTCTGGCCCCGATCCTCACCCCGTTCGACGACGACGGTGCGGTGGTCCACGACCTGTACGTCGACCACGCCCGCCGGATGCTCGACCAGGGTTGCGGGGGCCTGGTGCCGTTCGGAACGACCGGTGAGGCCCTCAGCTTGTCGGTCGACGAGCGGATGGCCGGTCTCGAGGCGCTGATCGCCGACGGCATTGACCCGGCGCTGATGATCCCGGGGACCGGGGTTGCCAACCTGCACGAGACGGTGGCCCTGTCGGCCCACGCTCTCGATCGGGGGTGCGCGGCGGTGATGGTGTTGCCGCCCTTCTATTACCCGGACCCGGGCGATGACGGGCTGGTCGCCTACGCGGAGCGGCTGCTCGGCGCGGTGGGTGACTGGGCCCGCATCGTGCTGTACCACATCCCTGCGGTGGCGGGCGTGGGCTGGCCGTTGGCCGTCGTGGCACGACTGCGGGCCGAACATCCCGACCGGATCGTCGGCATCAAGGACTCGACGGGGGTCCGGGCCGACACCCTCGCCCTGTTCGACGTTCCCGGCCTGGCCGTCTATCCGGGGACCGAGGCCCTGCTGGCCGACGCCTTGGACCGTGGCGGCCCGGGCTGCATCTCAGCCATGGCCAACGTCGACGCTCCACGGATCGTCGAGGCCATCCGCCGCCATGCCGACGACGGGGACGGCGGGGACGGCGGGGACGCTTCAGGTATACGCGAGGCGCTACGGGGATTGGACACCATCGCCGCGCTCAAGCACATGGTCGCCGAGCGGACCGGCGATGCCCGGTGGCGCAATGTGCGCCCCCCGCTGGAGCCGCTGTCGGCCGACGTTGCCGATCTCCTGGCCACCAGAATCACCGGTTGACCGACTTCCGATCGGGGGACAGGCCCCAAATCAGGAAGTCGGGCGGGTGGCAGGTGGGCTCGGGTCAGCCGAGGACGGTACCCGTCGTGGCCGTCGGCGGACGGTTGCGGGAGAACGCGCCCAGGTCGAGCGAACGGCCCGTGTGGGGGAGCGGTACTTGCACCGGATCGGCGTCGTGGTCGCGGCCGGCCTCGTCGGCCTCGACCAGGGCCAGCATGATGCGCCCGATGATCGGCGCGTTCTTGAACTGGTTCCCGCTGGTACCCACGGCCATGAAGAAGCCGGGCAGCGACGAACGGTCGTAGATCGGCACCCAGTCGGGGGTGACGTCGTACAACGACGCCAAACCGGCCGGCGAGGTGGGCACCCGGGCCCCCGGAAGACGCCGAGCCAGCCGCCACGTGTGGGCCTGCCAGCAGTCGACCGTCGCCGTCGGCGTCATGGTGTCCGGGTCGTCCACCCACTCGAGGGGGTCGCAATCGGCCTCGACCCCGCCGACCAGGAGCATGCCGCCGGGCTGGGGCCGGCAGTAGAAGCCGAGGTCTAGGTCGGCGAGCATCAGGCCCACCTCGTCGAGGTCGAAGCCCTCGGGGGTCGGCACGACGTGCACCTCCTGGCGCAACGCCCGCGTGCCAATAGTCATGTCGGTAGCCACCCCGGCCAGCGTGTTGAGCCGGGCGCTCCACGGCCCGGCGGCGTTGACGACCACGTCGGCGTCCAGCACCGTGCCGTCGGCCAACCCGACTCCCGTCACCCGGCCGTCGCCCCGCCGTACCTCGACCACTTCGGACCGCAACCGCACCTCGGCTCCGTGCCGCCGGGCCGCATCCATCACGTTGACGGCGGCCAACTGCGGGTCGTCGATGAATCCCGGCGACGGCGAGTACCAGGCGTTCAGCCGGCCCGCAGCGTCGTCGAAGAACCGGTCATCGTCGGGTAGGCGGGGCGGGTGGAAGCGGCCCGTGTCGAACATCGGGAAGCGGGCGGCCAGGGTCTCCTCGTCCAGCTCCTCGAACGGGATGCCGAGGTCGGTGAAGTGCCGCCGGTAGGGGGCGCGGTCGAACCCCGGCGGCTCGAAGAACAACAGCCCGGTGCGGATGAACCGGGCCGCCGGACCGTCGATGCCGCCCAGGTGGTCGGCCCAGGCATCCCAGCCGTGCTTGGACTCCCACGACGCCAGCACCCCGTCGGCCGTCGAATAGTTGAACCGGATCACCGCCGAACTGGCGCTGGTCGACGCCCCACCGACCGCGCCACCCTTGTCGACCACGACGACCGACCGGTCGGCGCGGGCGAACGCCAACGCCACCGACGCGCCGACGATGCCGGCCCCCACGATCACGGTGTCGGGCATCGCCGGAGCCTACGACTTCGCCGCCCGTCGAGGCCCGTCCTACGCTCCAGCCCATGTCACTCAACGGAACCCTCAAAGGCCAACTGGCCGGCACCGACCTCGGCGACGGCTTCCACGTCCTGCCCGGCCAGGGCAACGCCATGGTCGCCGAAACCGACGTCGGCCTCGTCCAGGTCGACGCCGGCTCTCGCCACACGGCACCGGCCATGCTGGAGCACCTGCGCACCGTCACCGATGCGCCGGTCCATGCCATCTGCTACAGCCACGGCCACCTCGGCTACAACAGCGCCGTCGACACCTGGCTCGACCACTGTGCCGAACGGGGCGACCCGGCCCCCCGCCTCGTCGCCCACGCCAACCTGGTGCGGCGCTACGCCCGTTACCGCGAGACCCGCCCCCTTCAGGCCCGCATGGCCGCCGTGCAGTTCCCGGGCCGGGACGGCGTGCCCCACGAAGCGATGCTGGCCGCCCTCGAGATGACCGACCCCACCGAGACGTTCGACGACTCGCTGACCCTCGTCACCGGATCCCGCACCGTCGAGCTGCTGTGGGTGCCGTCCGAGACCGACGACGCCATCGCCCTGTGGTTCCCCGACGACGGGCTCGTCTACGGCGGGGCGTGCACACCCGGCGACACCATCCCCAACATCGGCACGCCCCTGCGCAGCCAGCGATTCACCATCCGGTGGGCCGAATCACTCGACCGGCTCATCGCCCTCGACGCCGACGTGCTGGTCACCGAATTCGGCCCCGTCGTGCGGGGAGCCGCCGAGGTGCGTCGCCGCATGTCGGCCACCGCCGACGCCCTGCGGTGGCTCCGCGGCGAGGTGGTCGACCGCATGAACCGGGGTATGTCCGAAGGCGAGGTGCTGGCCGACATGGCCTTCCCCGACGAGATGTTCGGGCCGGACTGGATGCGGCCCACCTACGGGTGCCCCGAGTACATCGTGCGCGACCTGTACCGGGAGGAGAGCGGCTGGTGGGACCGCAACCCCACGACACTGCACCCGGCGCCGCCCGACGAGGCCGCCGCCGTGGTGCGTAGCGCCATCGCCGATCCCGGTGCCGTGCTCGACCGGGCCCGCCATCTGGCCGAGGCCGGCGAGACGCAGATGGCCCTCCACGTGGTCGACCTGCTGGCCCTCGCCCCCGGCGATGATGCCGACGTCGTGGCCGCCCGTTCCCTCAAGGCCGAGCTGTGCCGCACCCGGGCCGGCGAGATCCGGCCCTACGTGTCCAAGGCCTGCTACCGGTCGTCGGCCCGGCTCCTCGACGGCGGCACCACCACCTGGCAGGACCTGGCCTGACCGGCGGCGTCCCGGCCCCAGGGCCCGACGCCCCGGTGGTTTCTGGCACACTGGCCGAGTGAACGCCACCGTCATCGACGGCCGGTCCATGGCCGACGACCTCCACGCCGAGCTGGCCGCCCGCATCGCAGCGTCGGGCCGGGCCGCCCCTGGCCTGGCCACCATGAGCGTCGGCGACGACTACGCCGCCGGCGCCTACGAGCGCCGTCTGCGCCGCATCGCCGAGAGCCTGGGCTGCTACTACGTCCACGAGAACCTGCCGGCCGACGTCGAGGTCGCCGAGGCGGTGGCCACCGTTGGCAAACTCAACGCCGACCCCCGCATCTCGGGCATCCTGATCCTGCGGCCCCTGCCGGCCCACATTCCCGAGGAACGCCTGTACCGGCGGCTCGACCCGCTCAAGGACATCGAGGCGGTGCACCCGTGGAACGCCGGCCTCGTCGCCCTCGGCGAACCCCGCTTCATCCCGTCCACGCCGGCCGCCGCCTTCCACCTGCTCGACCGCTACCTCGACGAGTCCGACCACGACCGGGCCGAGTTCTACGAGCGGTCGACCATCTTGTTCGTCGGCCGCTCCAACAACGTCGGCAAGCCCGGCCTGTGGTTGGGCCTGGAGCGCAACGCCTCGGTCATTTCGTGCCACCGCTCGTGCGCCGTCAACGGGCGGCTGCAGCGTTTCGCCCCACAGGCCGACGTCATCATCGTCGCCGCCGGCGTGGCCGGCCTGATCACCGGTGACCACGTCAAGGAAGGGGTGATCGCTGTCGACATCGGCATCAACCCCGTCACCGATCCCGACACCGGCAAGGTGCGCCTGGTCGGCGACCTCGACTACGACTCGGTGGCCGCCAAGGCCGAGGCCATCACACCGGTGCCCGGCGGGGTCGGCCCCATCACCGACGTGTGGCTGCTGCGCAACACGGTGAAGGCGTCCGAACTCCCGTCATGGACTGGTGTTCCGCAATCCGGCACCCCCGGCTACTGACCAGCCGTCCCCGACCCCGAAGGGAGCATCCGATGAGCAACGCCCTCCTCAGCGAGGAGACTCTGCAGATGACCGGTCCGGTCGAAGAATCCCGCGGCATGCGGGCACGCCGCGAGCGGCTCGAACCGTCCGGTGACGTGCTCACCGTGCGCGGTGTCGCTGCCCGGACCCGACTGCTGTTTCTCCTGCTGCTGGCCGGCGGCGCCGTCGGTTGGGCATCCACCGACGTGTCGCCATGGGAGGTGTCGATGCCCGGCTGGCTGCTTCCCGTTCTGCTTGTCGGTCTCGTCCTGCCGTTCGTGGCTTATCTCAAACCATCGACGGCCCGCATCGTGGGGCCGGTGTTCGCAGTGCTCGAAGGGCTTCTGCTCGGGTCGATAACCCGGGTCTACGAGTACACGTTCGAAGGTATCGCCCTGCAGGCCGCGCTTTTGACGGTCGGGGTGTTCGGGGTGATGCTGTGGCTCTACAGCACCCGCATCATCAGGGTCACCGGACGGCTACGCCGCTTCGTCATCGGGGCGACGCTGACCATCATGGCCGTGTACCTGTTCCAGTTGGTCATGAACCTGGTTGGGGTGGGCTTCACGGCACCGTTCCTGCACGACTCCGGGCCGATCGGGATCGGCATCAGCCTGGTCATCGTGGGGATCGCCTCGATGCACTATCTGCTCGACTTCGACCTGGTCGAGAAGGCTGTGGCGGCTCGGGCGCCGCGAGAGGTGGAATGGCTGGCCGCCCTCGGCCTCGTGCTGACCACGGTGTGGGTGTACCTGGAGATCCTGCGCCTGCTGGCCAAGATCCGCGACTGAACCCGCCCGACCCGTCGACGGTGACGGACCGTCGGCATCAGGGTCACCCCGGGGAATCGGTGTCGGCCTTCAGCGCCCTCTTGTCGATTTTGCCCACGGCCAGCATTGGCAGGGCGTCGCGCAGGTGCACCACCTTGGGCACCTTGTAGTTGGCCAGCCGTTCCCGGCAGTGGGCGATGAGGTCGCCGGCTGTCGCTCCCGGGGCCACCACGAAGGCGTGGCCGACCTCGTCGAACACCGGGTCGGGCACGCCGACCACCGCGGCGATCGACACCGACGGATGGTCCTCGAGGCACAGCTCGATCTCGCGGGGGTACGTGTTGTAGCCGCCCGACTTGAACATGTCGGACAGCCGCCCCACCAGTTGGAGGTGCCCGTCGTGACGCAGCAGGCCGAGGTCGCTGGTCTTGAACCAGCCGTCGTCGGTGAAGGCCTCGGTGTCTGCGTCGGGCCGGTTCCAGTAGCCGGTCATCATCCAGTCGCCCCGCACCTGGATCTCGCCGGCCTCGCCGGTCGGGCATTCGGTACCGTCGCCGTCGACGATGCGCCAGTCGAACCCGTCCATGGGGACCCCGGCGGTCGTGGTGAGCTGTTCGATCGTCGACTCGGGGGCCGTGCAGGAGATGCCGCCGGTCATCTCGGTCATGCCGTAGCCCACGGTGCCCCGCAGGGCGCCGGTGGCCGCGAACAGGGCCTCGAGGACCGGAACCGGCATGCCGGCCCCACCCCAGGCGATCTGGTCGACACAGGTCAGGTCCCGGTCGGCGAAGGTCGGGTGGGCCAGGCACAGCTGGAAGATGGTGGGCACCCCGCCCCACACCTGCACCTGCTCGGCCTCGATGGTGGCCATCATGAGCTCGGGGTCGAACCGCTCCTGCATGACGAGGGTCCCGCCGCCGATCATGGTGCGCCCGCAGATGTCGCTGACCGAGCCGACGTGGTTGATCGGCAGGTTGCAGATCATGCGCTTGTGGTACAGCCGCCGGGCCGCGATGGCGTGCACCCCGCAGTGGGCGTAGCCGTGGTGGGTGAGCAGGGCCCCCTTGGGCCGGCCGGTGCTGCCCGACGTGTACACGATGAACGCCGGGTCGAGGCGGTCGACGGCGGTTCGACGGTCGGCCAGGTGGGCGGGGTCGATGGTGTCGCCGGCGGCCAGCAGGGCGGGCCACCCTTCGCCGTCCACGTCGATCACCCGCTCGACGCTCGCCGCGGCGGTCAGGGCTTCGGAGCGCTGGCCGCCTGAGCCGTCGAACACCAGACGGGGGGCGGCGTCGCCGACGACGTAGTCGAGCTCCTCGTCGGTGTACTTGGGGTTCAGGCCCTGCCAGATGGCTCCGATGCTGGACGTGGCGAGGAAGTGGACGAAGAAGTTCAGCCGGCTGTCGGCCAGGTAGGCGACCCGTTCGCCGGGGGCCACTCCGGCGGCGATCAGGGCGGCGGCCACCCGGTCGACTTGGGCCCTGGTGTCGGCCCAGGTGAGCCGCCGGCCGGTGAAGGTGGGTCCGCCGTCGATCAGGAATTCGGCGTCCGGGGTGCGGGCCGCCCAGTGGTCGACGTAGGCGTCGATGCGCTCCAGGATCGGTGCCGGCCGGTGCCCGGTCACGGGGCCATGCGGAAGTAGGCCAACCAGTCGGCGACGACCGCCGGGGTGTCGAACCCCTCGGCCTCGATGGTGGCCGTTAGGCGCAGCAGCTCGTCGCCGTTGTCGCGCACCTCGGCCCCGGCGACGGTGAACCGCCCCCGGATGCGGGTACCGGTGGGTACCTGGGTGACGAACCGCACCCGGTCGAACCCGTAGTTGAACCGGTTGAGTACGCCGGTCTGGGGGATGTGGACGTCCCGGGCCATGCGGGACAGGTTGGCCAGCATGAGCGACCCCTGGAGAAGCGTGCCGCCGTAGGGTCCGGCCGCCGAGCGTTCGACGTCGTTGTGGATCCAGCCGCTGTCGCCGACGAGGTCGGCGAAGTCGTCGACGGTGGCCTGGTCGGTGTCGTACCAGCGGCTCACCCCCACCTCGGTGCCGACCAGGTCGGCGAACTGGCTGGTCGTGGAGGACATGTGGTCGGTCACCGGTTCGGGGTCACGGGTCGAGGGCCGACGATAGGTCCCGCAGGGCTTCGAGCACCAGACGGCGGCGGGTGTCGTCGAGGCCGGTGAGGTCGCCGTCGAGGCGGGCCAGCAGGTCGACGGCGACCCGTTCGGCGGTGCGGCGACCCGGGGACGTGGCCTCGATGAGGGTGCGCCGTCCGTCGTCGGGGTCGGCGACCCGCCGCACCAGGCCGCGGTCGACGAGGCGCTGCAGGGTCTTGGTGGCGCCGCCCGAGGTCTGGACCAGCCAGGTCGACAGCTCGCCGGCCGACAGCAGATGGCCGGGCCGGGCGAAGGTGACGCCGGCCAGGGCCACGTAGTCCGAAGTGGCCAGGCCGGTCCCGTCGAGGGCGTCGGTCAACCAGGCGTCGAGTTGGCGGCCGACGGCGTAGGCCCACACGAGGATCCCGGCGTCGGTGCTGTCGGTGCCGTCGACGACGGCCAGTCGGGTGGCGACACCGTCGATGTGGGTCGGGCGTTCATCGTGCATGCCCGGAGGCTACCTTGCATATCACTTCCTGGGAAGATAACTTCGCCTGCATGAGCATCTTCGACGAGATCGACCTGACCGACCTCGACGTCTTCGCCGAGCGCATGCCCCACGACTGGTTCGACGCTCTGCGCCGCGACCATCCGGTGTGGCGGCACCCGGCCAACGAGGAGGAGCCCGACGGCTTCTGGGTCATCTCGTCGTACGAGCACATCACCGAGGTCCACCGGTCGGGCACCCTCTACTCCCACCAGACCGGCCCCGGCCGTGACGGCGCCGGCGGCATCGCCCTCACCGACATCGAGGAGGGCCGCGGCCCCGGCCTCCAGATGGTGATGACCGACCCGCCCCAGCACACCCGCTACCGCAAGCTGGTCAACACCGGCTTCACCCCCCGCATGATCCGCCGCACCGAGGAGGTCATGCGGACCCGCACCGACCTGATCCTCGACCGGGTCTGCCAGGCGGGCACGGCCGACTTCGTGACCCAGGTGTCGGCTGAACTGCCGCTCATGGCCATCGCCGACATCCTCGGCGTGCCCGACGACGACCGGAACCTGCTGTTCGACTGGAGCAACCGCACCATCGGCGGTGCCGACCCTGAGTTCTCGTCGAATCCGAACGAGCGCGGTGGCGAGTACGAGAAGGCGGTCATCGAGATGGCCGTCTACGCCCACGAGTTGACGGAACGCAAACGGGCCGAGCCGGCCGACGACGTGTGGACGGCCCTCACCGAGGCTCGGGTCACCCTCGACGACGGCACGGTCGCCGAGCTCACCGACATCGAGCGGGACCTGTTCTTCACCCTGCTGATCGTGGCCGGCAACGAGACGACGAGGAACGCCATCAGCCTCGGGATGATGGCCCTCATGGACCACCCCGACCAGTGGCGACACATCGCCGAGCACGGCATGGACGAAACGGCCGTCGACGAGATCCTGCGCTTCACGAGCCCCGTCAACTACTTCCGGCGCACCGCCACCGAGGACACCGACCTGGGCGGCCAGCGGATCCGGGCCGGCGACAAGGTCACCCTGTGGTACCCGTCGGGCAATCGTGACGAGGCCGTCTACGACGATCCCCACCGCCTCGACCTGACCCGCACCCCCAACCACCACATGGCGTTCGGTGCCGGCGGTGCCCACTTCTGCCTGGGGGCCAGCCTGGCCCGCCTCGAGATCCAGGTCATGTTCGACGGCCTGGCCCGACGCTTGCCCGACATCGATGCCACCGGTCCGGCCGACCGGCTGCGTATGAACCTGGTCAACGGCATCAAGCACCTGCCGGTGGTGTTCACGCCGTCCGAACCGGTGCTGGTGGCCTAGCCCCTCAGCGGGTCACGCCGGCGACCGACCGGAACCGCACCCCGGTCGGTCGCGGGGCATCGCAGCGGTCGAGGGCTGCGGCCCATGCCGGCGAACAGCCGAGGGCCCGGCGTAACACCCCGATGACCAGCCGCCCGGCCAGACGGGCCCCGGGCCGTCGCCGCACCCCGATGGCCCGCCGGATCGGCGGCGGAATGGTCGCCACGGCGGCGTGCAGGATCACCCGGTAGGCGATGCGGGTGGACCACGGCAGGCGGGGCCGGGCGAGGAAGTCAATGGCGTCGGAGCCGGCCGGCGACGGGCCCAGCGCCGGATGCCCGGACAGCCAGCCGGCCAACTCGTCGGCGGTGTCCGGTAGCGGGGCTGCACCCATCCGCCCGCCCAGCCGGGTCTGTTCGGCGACGTAGGCGTCGGCGTCGGCGTCGGACAGAGGCGACGGCCCGTAGGCCCGGTGGGCGGCCAGGAACGAGTCGATCAGGGCGTTGTGCACCCACGCCGCCATCTCGGGGGTGTCGGCCGAATAGGTCAGCCCCCGATGAGAAGTGCCCGACACCGGCCGGTGGGCCCTGCGCACGTGGGCGATGGCCCCGTCGACCTCGGGCATCGACCCGAAGGCGGTTGCCGTCACGTACGACGCGGTGCGCGACAGCCGGCCCAGCGAGTCCTCCCGGTACGACGAATGGTCGCCGACTCCGGCCGCCACCTCGGGGTGAGCGGCCTGCACGAGCAGGGCCCGGATTCCGCCGACGAACGTCGAGACGTCGCCCATGATCCGCCAGGTGACCGACCCGGGTCCGAACAGGCCTGGGTCGCCAGGGTGGTCGAAGGTGGCGGCCAGCGGATCGGGGGCGTGGCTGAACAGCTCGACGGTCCGAGCGGTGACCCGGGCCCGCCAGCCCGTCGCAGTGCCGCTCACCGGAGGCGGGTCGTGGGCGTGGCCAGGAGCCCGTCCCCGGCCAACTCGGCCACCGCTGGGACCGGGTCGGGGTCGGCGAACATCTCGTCGTCGTCGGGCTCGAAGGCCAGCCCGTCGGGACCGACCGTCCACCACGAGGCCTCCAGTGCGATGCCGTTGTTGTCGTGGAAGTAGATGGACCGGATGATGCCGTGGTCGACGACCGGCGTCACCTCGCAGCCGGCGTCGTGAAGCCGCCGTTGGAGGGCGTACAGGGCCGCTTCGTCGTCGACCCCGAACGACACGTGGTCGAACTGGATGGCCCGGTCGGTGACCAGGCCGGCCGGCTTCGAGAACGTCTCCGCTCCCGCGACCTCGAAGAAGGCGATGGTGTTGCCGGCGCCCAACTGGAAGAAGTAGTGGCGCATCGGCCCGGCCCGCAGGGTGGCGACCAACGGCATGTCGAGCACCCCGGCGTAGAACCGCACCGTAGCGTCCATGTCGGGGGTGACCATGGCCAGATGGTGCACGCCGCGCCACGGCTGGCCGACCGGTACCGGGTCGAGGGACGCTGAGGGATCAGAGGTGGGGACGCGCATGGACCCAGTCTCGCACCCCGGCGGGGTGGAGGGACAGGGTCCCGCGGAAACTGCGGGTTACAGGGTGCGGGCGCTGCGTCGGGTGCGGCAGTCGGTGCACACGCCGGTGGGGCGGGGCATCGAACCACCACGGTCACAGACCAGGCCCTGCACGTCGATTGCCGTACTGCGTCGGCAATCGGTGCACTGTCCGGTGGTCCGCATGTGAGCTCCTCGTCGTTGAGCGGCTCGTCCGTCGTCCCGAACGACGGAAAGGACACTGGGGATCCCCGCCGGGACGGGGTCGGGACATCGTCGTCCCGCACCAATTGTTGACAGGTCCCGGCCAGCCGGACGCGGATGGTGCCGGTAGGGAGGCGGTCAGACCCCGGCCACCCGGGCGTCACCGAACGGCTCCACCATGTACTCGACGGTGGCCCTGGGCCCTGTGACCAGCACGTATTCGAGGTTGCGGAGCCGCCCCGGGGTGCCCACCCGTTCCCCGTCGGGGTTGTGGATGCCGATGCGGGCCCCCACGTACCGGCCTGATTCGAAGGCCAGCACGGCGACATGGCCCCGGGGCCGGCAGGCGTCGATCAGCTCGTCGAGGGTCATCCACGATTCATCGTTGTAGGACAGCACGACTACACCGGCGTCGACCTCGGCCACCACCCTCCGCAGGGCGTCGGGCATCGACCGCTTGCCGTTGAAGGCGCTGGCCGACGCTGGATCCCGGCACTCCACCCGCTTGTTGGCCACCCCGTAGAGCTCGGGGGCGTCCCAGGCGACGAGCGTCTCCCACACGTGGTAGTTGGCCAGGTAGCGATGCTGGTTGTACGGCGGGTCGAGGTAGGCCAGGTCGAAACTCCCCAGGCGGCCGGCCAATTCGACGGCGTCTCCCCGCACCGCCGCGCCCGACCCGGACAGCAACTCGGGAACCCGCAACTCCAGGGCCTTGTGGCTGCGGGGCGCCCACGACTTCAGGTAGGCCATCTGGACGCCGGTGGTCGAGTCGACCCGGTCGGCGGCCTCCATGAGGCTGGTGAGCAGCACCGGGGTGAGGGCGTCGACCGGCCGCTCGGCCAGCGCATCGCGGATGGCGTCGATGCGCTCACCGTTGAACGGCTGGACGTACCGGGCGTTGACGCAGAACGCCTGGGTGAACCAGCCCGGCCGGCCCGGCAGGCCGGCCAGCCGGGCCAGCTCGGCCCGGAGCGCGTCGTGGTCCACGGCGTCGGCGTCGGTGGCGACGTAGCAGGCGGCCAGGGTGTGGGCGTAGCGGGTGACGTCGACCGCGGTGACCTCGGCCCGCTGGGCCTTGAACGCTTGGGATACCCGGGTGGTGCCGGAGAAAAGGTCGAGGGCCGTGCGGGCACCGCTGCGCTGGAACAGGTCCTCGAGCACCGGCACCAGCCGCCGCTTCGACCCCAGGTACTTGATCACCCGTCGCCGGCCGGTGCCTCGGTGGTGGTCGGTGGGGCGAGCCCCTCGACCCCCTCGGGCAGCACGAGGAACTCGATGCGCCGGTTCATGGCCTTGCCTTCGCGGGTGAGGTTGTCGGCGATCGGGTCGTACTCGCCCATGCCGAGGGGAAGCAGGCGGTCGGTGTCGATCCCCCGGGTCACCAACTGGGCCCGGACGGCCTCGGCCCGCAGGGTGGACAGCGACAGGTTGGCCGCCTCGTCGCCGTCGCTGTCGGTGTGGCCGATGATCTGGACCCGCACCACCGGGTTGTCGGCGAGGAAGCCGGCGATCAACTCGAGGGTGGGCACGGAGTCCTCGGTGATGCGGTCGCCGCCGCTCTCGAACTGGATGGGGGTGAGGGCCGCGGTGGCGCTCAGCCGAGCCTGGAGGATGAGGTCCTCCATGGCCGCCGGCAGGTCGGGCTGTTCGGGGCCGGTCGAGTCGGTGACGATGGGCTCGGGTACCACCAGCAGGTTCTCGACACCGATCACCCCGGTCTGGGCCTGGGCCACCCGGGTCGCCGCTTCACGCAGCTCGTCGGTGGCCACCCGGCCCTGCAGGATGACCGTCCAGTCCACGACCCGCACCTCGACGGTCGGCAGCCCGGCCTGGACCATGGCGCTCTGTACCACGGCGCCCAGGTCCTGCTGGCCCTCCTCGGGGTCGGTCTCGGTGTCGGCACCGATGGCGATCACGACGAACATGGCGATCACCGCCAGTCCGATGAGCGCGCCCCGTCGCTCGCTGATCAGCTCCATGAGGCCGCTGCGGGAGGGCGTGCTGCGCCGTCGGGGCCCACCGAAGGCGGGGCCGAAGCCGTGGCTCCGTCGATCGCGCGGGTCGCGCATCCAGCTGGTCATGGTGTCGTCGGCCGTGCGGGGCCGCTACCAGCCTGCCGCACGATCGCTTCGGACCGTACACCTGAGGTCCGAAACGCTTCGACGATCCGGTCCCGATCCGGGTTACATCTCGGCCAGCGGGGCGACGACCGTCTCGCCGAACTCGGCAGTCTTCTCGGCGATCTGGGCCGGCGAGCCGAGGAAGGGAAGCGACGGCACGATGATGCGGCCCACCCCCTTGGCGGCCAGGTCAGTGGCCTGTTCGACCACGTTCTCGCCCAGGTTGACCCCGCCCCAGGAGACCTCGATGGCGTCGGGGTCGCGGCCGTGCTCGTCGGCGCTGCGGCGCATGGTGTCGAGCAGGGCATCGAGGTCGCCTTTGGCGGGGAAGAACCCGTCGCCCAGGCGTCCGGCCCGGCGGGCCGCGGCGTCGCTGTGGCCGCCGATGGTGATCGGCACTGAGCCGCTGACCGGCTTGGGGTTGGACGACACGTCGGCGAACGACACGAACTCGCCGTCGAACGAGACGTCGTCGCCGCCCCACAGGGTGCGCATGGCGGACACGTACTCGTCGGTGCGTGCCCCCCGCCGCTCCCACGGAATGCCCAGGGCGTCGAACTCCTCGCGCAACCAGCCCACGCCGATGCCCAGCTCCACCCGGCCCCCGCTCAGCATGTCGAGGGTGGCCACCTCCTTGGCCAGCACCACCGGGTTGCGCTCGGGGAGGATGAGGATGCCGGTGCCCAGCCGGATGGCCGAGGTGTGCGAGCCCAGCCACGACAGCCAGATGAGCGGGTCGGTGAGCGGCGTGTCGCCGGCCATCGGCATGCGGCCGCTGGGGTCGTAGGGATAGGCCGATTCGTAACCAGTGGGGAAGACCACGTGCTCGACGGTCCACAGCGATTCGATGCCGGCCGCCTCGGCGCCCTGGGCGAGGGCGATGGCCCCTTCGGGGGTGCCGAACGGGCCGATGTTGGCGAAGGCGATGCCGATCTTCACGTGGACTCCCTGGTTGCGTCGGGGCGGGTGCCCGCCGAGTCTGGCTGACCGGTCAACGGCCTCGCCATTCGGGCCGGCGCTTCTCGGCCCAGGCCCGGCGCCCTTCGGCGGCGTCGTCGGTGCTGCCCGCGATCAGGCGCATCGTCTCACCGAAGCGCACGGCCTCAGTCCAGCCCATGTCGGCGGTGCGGGCCGCCACCTCCTTGGTGGCCCGAGCGGCCAGTGGGGCGTTGGCGGCCAGTCGGTCGGCCAGCGCATGGGCGGCGTCGAGGAGGTCGTCGCCGGGCACGACCTTCCAGGCCAGGCCGGTCTCCTTGGCGCGGGCGGCGTCGATGGGGTCTCCGACGAGGAGCATCTCCATGGCGTCGGCCCAGTTGATGCGGCGGGGGAGTCGGATGGCGCCGACGATGGTGGGGATGCCGATGGTGACCTCGGGCCACGAGAAGCGGGCGTCGTCGGCGGCGATGACGAAGTCGCAGGCCACGACGGCGGTCAGGCCGTAGCCGATGCAGTGGCCGCGGACGGCGGCGATGGTGGGCTTCCAGACCTCGAGGCCCGATTCGAACGAGTTGACGGTGGGCTTCTCCCAGTAGGTGCCGGGGAAGTCGCCGGTGTTGCCCGCGCCATCCTTGAGGTCGGCGCCGGCGCAGAAGTGGTCGCCGGCGCCGGTGAGGATGCCGACCCAGGCCGCCTCGTCGGCCATGAAGCGGGCCCACGCCGCGTTGACGTCGCGGCGCAGGGCCCCGTTGACGAGGTTCATGCGGTCGGGTCGGTTGTAGGTGATGGTGGCGACGTGGCCGTGGCGTTCGTAGGTGGCGGCCTCGCCGTGGGGGCCGTCGTGGTCACCGTCGTGGACCGCCGGCCAGTCGGGGGCGGGGGTGCTCTGCGGGGTCTCAGGCGGGGTTTCGGTCATGGAGGGACGGTAGTCGTCGCCGTCGAGGCGACGAAGCCCGCCGATCTGGTCTAGAATCTGACGGACCGTCAGAAACTGGAATCATGCCTCCCACCACCCACACCGCTCCTGACTCTGCCAACGGCAGCACCCCGATCCCGCCGATCATCAGCGTCGACGACCACATCGTCGAACCGCCGCACCTGTGGCAGGAGTGGCTGCCGGCCCGCTTCAAGGACCGCGGCCCCCGCGTCGAACGCCGCCGCCTCGGCGAGATGACATGGGTCGGTGGGGCCAAGATGTACGAGTACGAGCTCGACGTCCCCGACGCCCCCTGGTGCGACATCTGGTTCTACGAGAACCTGGTACACCCCAACAAGCGGCACGTCGCCGCCGTCGGCTTCGACCGCGACGAGATGACCATGGCGCCCATCACCTACGACGAGATGCGGCCCGGTTGTTACGACCCCAAGGCCCGGGTCGAGGACATGACCGCCAACCACGTCGAGGCGTCGCTGTCGTTCCCCACCCTGCCCCGGTTCTGCGGGCAGACGTTCTACGAGGCCGACGACAAGGATCTGGGCCTGGCCTGTGTGCGGGCCTACAACGACTTCATGATCGAGGAGTGGTGCGGCGACTCCGACGGTGCCCTGGTGCCGCTCATCATCATCCCGCTGTGGGACGCCGACCTGGCCGCCGCCGAGGTGCGCCGCAACGCCGAGCGGGGCTGCCACGCCGTGTGCTTCTCGGAGATCCCGCCCAACCTGGGGCTGCCGTCGATCCACACCGGCTACTGGGACCCGTTCTTCGCCGCCTGCCAGGACACGGCCACCGTCGTCAACATGCACATCGGGTCGTCGTCGAAGATGCCGGCCGCCTCGCCGGACGCTCCGCCCGCCGTGGCCGCCTCGCTGAGTTTCAACAACGCCATCGCCTCGATGAGCGACTTCCTGTTCTCCGGCGTGCTGGTACGGTTCCCCGAACTCAAGCTGGCCTACAGCGAAGGCCAGATCGGATGGATCCCGTACATCCTCGAACGGGCCGACGACGTGTGGAAGGAACACCGGGCGTGGGGCGGCGTGGCCGACATCGTGCCCGAGCCGCCGTCGACGTACTACTACCGGCAGATCTTCGGCTGCTTCTTCCGCGACAACCACGGGCTGCGATCGCTCGACGAGGTGGGGGTCGACAACATCACGTTCGAGACCGACTATCCGCACACCGACACCACTTGGCCGCACACCAAGTCGGTGGCGGAGGCGATGATGGGTCACCTGCCGGCCGACGTGGTGTGGAAGATCGTGCGGGGCAACGCAGCCCGCATGTTGAGCCTCGACATCGAGGCTCCGCCGACCGTCTGAGCCGTCGGTTGGCCCCGCCCGCGTGACGAGCGGGGGCCCGTCCCTAGACTCGGATTCATGGCCTCCGGCGCCGACCGGCTCACCGAGATCCTGCTCGAACCCGACTGCGCGCCCGGGCTGTGGGCCAGCGTGGACTCGGGCGAGATGGACGTCCTCGTGCCGGAGCTGCCGCTGCTGCGGATGGAGCAGGACCCGATCCACCGCCACAAGGACGTGCTCAGCCACACGATCGCCGTCGTCGGGAAGACCGAGCCGGAGATCACCGTACGACTCGGGGCGTTGTTCCACGACATCGCCAAGCCCCGGACCCGGTCGTTCGAGCATGGCGGGGTGACGTTCCGGCACCACGAGGTGGTGGGGGCCCGCATGGCTCGCAAGCGGCTCGAGGCCCTGGGGTACGACGGTGCGCTGGTCGACGCGGTGTGCGAGCTGGTGCGGCTGTCGGGGCGGTTCAAGGGCTACGCCGACGGCTGGTCGGACGCCGCGGTGCGCCGCTACGCCCGGGATGCCGGGCCGCTGCTCGGCCGGCTGAACCACATGATCCGCTGCGACTGCACGACCCGCAACAAGGCGAAGGCGGCTGGCATCCAGGAGGCGATGGACGATCTGGAGGCCCGCATCGCCGCGCTGGCCGAGGCCGACCGACGGGCCGCCGAGCGACCGGGGTTGGACGGGGCGGCGGTCATGGCCCACTTGGGGATCCCGCCGGGCCGGCAGGTCGGTGAGGCACTGGCCTTCCTGTTGGCCACCAAGCGCGCTGAAGGCGACCTCCCCGAGGACGAGCTCCTGTCCCGCCTCGACTCCTGGTGGTCCTCCCACCCCAAGTGATCGGGGGACAGGCCCCCGTCACCTGGTGGCGGGGAGGACGATCCTGGTCATCAGCCAGGCGCCGGCATCTGCCAGGCTGGCTTCATCGACGTGGATACCGTCGGGCCGTAGCTGCAGGTCGCGTTCACCGCCGACCGGGCCGATGAACTCCGCGTACGGCGCCGTCGACACGCCGTCCAGACCAGCGGCCACCTCGGCCACGATCGCGTTCACGGCGTCGATGCGGTCCGGATGGTTCTGGGGCTGCACCGGGCGGTTCTGATGGGCGCCCTCCAACCACACCAACGGCGCCCCGCCCGACGTCAGGATCGTCGACGCTAACCGGTACTCCGACCACAGCCAGTCGTCGTACCGGGGATCGCCGACATGGGTCCAGTCGGAACCGAGCATCGGCACCCGCCGATCCGCAGCGTCCCACGACGACACGTGCCCCACCACCACGTCGGGCAGGAACCAACCGACCGCCGTCGGCCACGACACGACGTCCGGATCGTGCATCTCCGCGACCGACACGGCCTCGGCCCACACCGAACAGTCCTCGACCGGGAACACCTCGCCCTCCGCAGTCCGCTTCAGGCCGCCACGGCCGACCTGACAGCCCAACCCGGTCTCATTGAGGACCGTGAGCCGGCCCGGATGGTCGAGCCCCCACTGGCACAGCGCCTCGCCGAGCAGCAGTGCCTCGGAATCGCCCACCACCAGCACCCGCAGCTCGGGGCCACCAGGGGGATCAGGCACCCCCTGCACGGCGCATGGGTTCGTCCCCACAGCGTCGCTGCGCCGGCCATCGGCCACCATCAGGCCACCCACGACCAGCGCCACGACCACCACGCCGGCCACCACCGGCCGCACCCGGGCCCGCCGCTCCATGAACGGACGCTCGACCCACCGGTACGACGCCGCAGCCACCGCCAGGGTCGCCGCCAGGTGGACACCCACCAGCAGCCACCCCTCCACGACGTCCACGCCAGGCACCAGCCGGCCCACCCGTACTGGCGTGGCCAGCAGGAAGATCGGCCAGTGGTACAGGTACAGGCCGTAGGTGATGCGCCCCAGATACCGCAGCGGCCGCAGCCCCATCAGCCGGTGCAGCGGGTCGGCCGGAGCGCCCACACACAGCCCGTGCACCACCACGGCTGCCGCCACGCCGACGGCCAGGAAGCCGCCCCGGTCGAACACCCACCCGTCACCCTGGTCGACCGCCACCACCATCCAGACCAGGAACGTCATGGCCGGCCAGACGGCCATGACAGCGACCCGCCGGGCCCGCTCGCTGCCCGGTTCGCCGACGGCCCGCACGGCGGCGGCCAGGGCGATACCGATCAGCAGGCCCTGAGCCCTGGTGTCGGTGCCGTAGTAGACCCGGGAGGAGTCGAGGCCCGGCTCGAACAGGCGGGCCATCCACAAGGCCGACGCCACGGCAGCACCGCCCGCCACCACCGGGAGCGCCCACTGCCGGCGGCCCACGGCAAGGGCACCGAGCACGATGAACGGCAGCACCACGTAGAACTGCTCCTCGATGGCCAACGACCAGACGTGGGTCAGCGGTGACGGGTCGGCGAACTGCTCGAAGTACGAGACGTCGACGGTGATCTCGTACCAGTTGGCCGTGTAGGTCAGGGCACTGACGATGGCCCCGGTCCACCGGGGGACCAGCGCGGGATCGGCCACCACGACCAGCCACGCCGTCAACCCGACGAGCACCACCCCGAGGGCCGGGAGCAGGCGGCGGGCCCGGCGACCGGCGTAGGCCCTCAGGTCGAGCCGGCCGGTCTGGGCGTGTTCGGCCAGGGCGATCGAGGTGATCAGGTACGCCGACAGTACGAAGAACACGTCGATGGTGAAGAACCCGCCGGCCAGCAGCGGGTCGCCGGACAGCCCGTCGAGCCGGACATGGAACAGGATCGGACCCAGCACGCAGAGGCCGCGCAGCCCGTCCAGGGCCGGAACGTGATCGATGCGGTCGGTCGAGGTGCCCATGTCCAGCGGCGAGGCTAGCGACCGGATCCGGCCCCCTCGGGCCGGTGTGCCACACTGCGCGCAGGCCTCGGACGGCCACGGGAGTGCAGAGTCATCGTCGACAGCCACCAGACGCGATGGGCGGCGTGGATCGCCGGCCGTCCCCTGCGCCCGGCCATGACGTTCGGCGGGCTGGCATCCGCCGTCCCGTTTCTCGTTGTCCTGATCGGCGGCTGGCGGGAGCGGTTCACCAGCGACTTCCTCGATGCCCAGGCCCGGGCTCTGCTCGACGGTCACCTGTCGGTGCCACGGTCGGTGTTCGGCCTCGAGGGGTTCGTGATCGACGGTGAGGTTCACACGTACTTCGGGCTGGTGCCGGCCCTCCTGCGACTGCCGTTCATGGTCGTCGACCTCGACGGCCGCCTGGCCGGCGTCATGATGCTGGCCGCGTTCGTGCTGCTGGTGATGGCCACCGGCGACGTCGTCGAACAGGTCAGGTACACCCTGCGGGGCGACCAGCCAGCCACCACGGCCGAACGGACGCTGGCCGGCTGGTTCGTGTTCGGCGTCGGCGCCGGCAGCGTCGTGCTGTTCCTCGCCGCCGTGCCGACCGTGTACCACGAGGTCGAACTGTGGGGGGCGGCGTTTGGGGTGGTGGCCGTCGGGAGACTGCTGCGCTTCACGGGTGACCCCACGTCCCGCCGGGCCGCCACGGCCGTCCTGGCTGTGGCGTTGGTGGTGTTCAGTCGGGCGTCGGTGGGTCTCGGCGCCCTGGTCGTGTTGGCCGGGCTGGCGGTGTTGGCCGCGTGGCGCCAGCCGCCACGGTGGTTGCCGACCGTGCCCCGCTCGACGCTGCGCTGGCTGGCGGGCGGCACGGCGCTCATCGTCGCCGGCTACGTGGCGCTCAACCAGGCCCGGTTCGGCACGTGGCTGGACCTGCCGTTCGACCAGCAGATCTTCACCGAGATGGATGCCAACCGGCGGTCGGTGCTCGACGCCCACGGCTCGGTCATGGGTCTGGTGTTCGCTCCGACGGCGGCCCTGGCCTACCTGCGGCCCGACGCCCTCGACCTGTCGTGGCTGCCGCCGTTCGTGGAATTCGCCGGGCCGGCCCGGGTGGTCGGCGACGTGCGGTTCGAGTCGCTGGGCCCGGCGTCAAGCCTCACCGCCACCATGCCCTTGGCGACCCTGCTGGCTGTCGCCGGCACCTGGGTCGCCGTGCGTCGCGACGCCGGGCTGCGTGTCGTCGTGGCCGGGGCCCTGCTCGGAGCGCTCCCGATGACGGCCATCGCGCTGGTGGCCCACCGCTACCTGGCCGACGCCGTGCCGTGGCTGGTGGTGGCCGGCGCTGTCGGGCTGCTGGCCCTCGCTGACCGCCTGCCCGTCCTGCGCTGGCGGGCCGTGGTCCTCCCGGTGGTCGTGGTGCTCACCGCCTGGTCGGCCATGGCCAACGCCGGGTTGGCCATCGCCTACCAGCGCCTGCACGACCCGGCCCACCCCGACGTCCGCCACGCCTTCCTCGACACTCGGGCCGCCTTCGACGAGGCGGCGTTCTTCGGTGCCGACTGGGTCGACACCGGACCCGATTTGGGCCCGCCGCCGGCCGCCGGTCGGGTCCGCATCGTCGGCGACTGCCGTGGGGTGTACTGGAGCGATGGCATGCGCTGGCATCTCGTGGAGCGGGCCGACGGGCACGTCCGGGTACGCGTCGATGGCGGCGGCAACGGTTCGCTCGTGGTCGGCAGCAGCGCCGGCGAGCAAACCCTCGTCGTCAACGCCTTCGGGCACGAGGTTTTCGTGAGCACCGACGGTGGAGCGACCGCCGCCGCCCGGGTCGTCGCCGACGGCGACGCCTTTACCGTCGACGTGATCGCCGACCCCGACCTCGACCTGTTGCGGGTCGATGTGGACGGCACGCCGGCCTTCGAAGGCGAGCTCTACGGGGTCGAGTTCGAGCTGTCGGCGGTCGGCGGGCGCACCGTGGCACCCCCGTCCGGGCTCTGCGACCGCCTGTCGAGGGCGGTGCCATGAGCGCCGCCGACCTGCCGTGCCCGGTGTGCTCCAGCACCGATACCGCCGAGCAGCGTCCCTCCACCCTCGACGGGGCACTCACCGCCGACCACCTCCGCATCACCGACGACGCCTACGGCCGGACGGCCCGTCTGTTGGAGTGCGCGGGCTGCCGGTTCGTGTTCGCCGACCCCAGCGAGGTCGCCTCGGTCGTCGACCGGTACGCCGAGGTAGTCGACCCCGGCTACGAGGCCACGGCGGTGCAGCGCCGCCGCCAGATGGACGCCCTGCTCGCCGAGGTGTGCGACCACACCCCTGGGGCGGCCACGCTGCTCGACGTGGGTGCCGGCATCGGCCTGATGGTCGAAGCGGCCACGGCCCGAGGCCTCGATGCCGCCGGGGTCGAGCCCGGCGCCTGGTCGGTGGCCACGGCGGAGCGTCGTGGCGTCACCGGCGTGCACGAAGGGGTGCTGCCCCATGTGGCGCTGACCGGGCGAACCTTCGACGTGGTGACGGTGATCGACGTGATCGAACATGTCGACGATCCGGTCGGCCTGCTCCGTGACGCCGCCCATCACCTCGCACCCGGCGGGGTGGTCGCCGTCGTCACCCCCGACGTCGGCTCAGTGGCTGCCCGGGCCCTCGGACGGCGCTGGTGGCACTACCGGCCGGCCCACATCGGATACTTCGACCGGTCCAGTTTGGAACGGGCCGCCGTCGAGGCCGGCCTGCACGTCGTGGCCCGATCCCGGGCCCGTTGGTGGTTTCCGGTCGGGTACCTCGCCGAGCGAGTCACCGGGTATCTGCGGTTCCTCGGCCCGGTGCACCGCCGGCTTGACGGTGGGCGTCTCTACGATCGCACGGTGCGCCTGAACCTGTTCGACTCGTGGCTCGTGCTGCTCGAAGCCCGATGAGCGCGCCGCCAGGGGGCCGGCTGGCCGCCCACGTCCGTATCGCCCGGCCCGACCACTGGTTCAAGCAGGTGTTCTGTCTGCCCGGTGTCGTGCTGGCCGCCGCCCTGCTCGACCTCGACACCGGGGGCGACACCGTGGCCGACCTGGTGTTGGCCTTCGTCGGCGTGTCGCTGGTCGCCTCGTCCAACTACGTGGTTAACGAGTTGGTCGACGCCCCGACCGACGCCCACCATCCGCACAAGGCGGCCCGCCCGGCGGTGGCCGGGTTGGTGCACCGTGGTCTGGCGTGGCTGCAATGGCCGGTGTTCGGGGCCGCCGGGGTCGCCGTGTCGGCCGCGGTGTCCGCTGAGCTTGCCGCCACGGCGGCCACCCTGTGGGTGATGGGGGTCGTCTACAACGTGCGGCCCGTGCGGTCCAAGGACGTGCC
Organism: uncultured Microthrixaceae bacterium; assembly: GCA_964586175.1. Classification (GTDB taxonomy): domain Bacteria; phylum Actinomycetota; class Acidimicrobiia; order Acidimicrobiales; family MedAcidi-G1; genus CAZPGL01. Next base: position 30,036 of record CAZPGL010000003.1, read on the forward strand.
GGTCGTCGATGTGCTGTCCGAGTCGGTCAACAATCCGCTGCGGCTCATGGCCGGCTGGTATGCGGTGGGCGGCACCGGCTGGCCGCCGCTGTCGCTGCTCGTCGGCTATTGGCTGGTTGGCGGGTTCCTGATGGCTGCCAAGCGCTCGGCCGAGTTCCGCACACTGGGTGACCGGGCCGCCGACTACCGCCGTTCGTTCACCTGGTACACGGCCCGTCGGCTCGACGCCCTGATGGTGTTCTGCCTGGCGTCGGCGTCACTGCTCGGCGGGGTGTTCATCGCCCTGCACCGTCTCGAGCTTGTGCTGCTGGCACCGGTGCTGGCCCTGGTCGTTGCCGCCTACTGGGCGCTGGCCCTGCGGCCCGACAGCCCGGTGCAGGCCCCGGAGGGGTTGTGGCGCGAGGGTCGGCTCATGGCCTTGTGCCTGCTGGCCGCGGTCGGGTTGGTGGTGCTGGCCCTGGTGGACCTGCCGTGGCTGGCCGACCTGTTCGACGTTGACGCCAGCGGGTAGGCCGGCCAGCCGGCCAGGGGGAACTAGGCCAGGCTGAGCGGCTCGGTGTCGACGAGGTCGGCGACCAGGCCGGCCACCGCCGAGCGTTCGGACCGGGTGAGGGTCATGTGGCCGAACAGGGGGTGGCCCTGTAGGTCGTTGACCACGGTGAGCACCCCGTCGTGGCGGCCGACCCGTAGGTTGTCGCGCTGGGCGACGTCGTGGGTGAGTACCACCCGGCTGTTGGGGCCGATGCGGGACAGGGCGGTCAGCAGCACCGACCGTTCCAGGTTCTGGGCCTCGTCGATGATGACCCACGTGTCGGTGAGGGTGCGGCCTCGGATGTGGGTGAGGGGCAGTACCTCGAGGAGGTCTTCGACCATGAGCTCTTCGATGACGTTGCGGTTGGTGACCGCTTCGAGGGCGTCGACCACCGCAGCGGCCCACGGCGACATCTTCTCCTGCTCGCCACCGGGCAGATAGCCGAGGTCCTGGCCGCCGACGGAGAACAGCGGGCGGAACACGACGACGCGCCGGTGGTCGCGCCGCTCGACGACCGATTCGAGCCCGGCGGCCAGGGCCAGCACGCTCTTGCCGGTGCCGGCGGCACCGCCGAGGCTGACGACGCCGATGGACGGGTCGGCCAGCAGGTCGAGGGCCAGGCGCTGTTCGGCGTTGCGGCCCCGCACCCCGAACAGCTCGAGGTCGGGGTCGACCCGGTGGACCCGCTTGTCGGGGTGGACCCGCACCAGCACCGACTGCGAGCCGGCGGTGAGGGCCAGCCCGGTGTGGCACGGCAGGTCGCGGGCCTCGTCGAGGTCGGCCACCTTGTCGCGGTACAGGTCGTCGATGAGCCCCGAGCTGACGGTCATCTCGGTGTAGCCGTGCCAGTGGTCGGAGGTCTCGCCGACCGGGTGGTAGTCGTCGGCGGCCAGGCCGGCCATCGAGGCCCGCAGGCGCAGCGGCAAGTCCTTGGACACCAGGGTGACGGTGGCACCTTCGGCGGCCAGCGAGGACGCCACGGCCAGGATGCGGTGGTCGTTGCTGGCGCCCTGCAGTGACTCGGGGAGGTGCGACGGGTCGCGGTGGTTGAGCTCGACCCGCACGGTGCCGCCGTCCTCGTTGGCGGGCATGGCGGTGTGGAGGCGGCCGTGGTGGAGGCGCATCTCCTCGAGCGACCGCAGGGTGGTGCGGGCCGCCCAGCCCAGCTCGGGGTGGTGGCGTTTGCCTTCGAGTTCGTCGAGCACCACGACGGGAAGCACCACCTCGTGGCGGCCGTACCGGCTGAACGCCATGGGGTCGGCCAGCAGCACCGACGTGTCGAGGACGTAGATCTGCGTGGCTTCGAGGTCCGCTGCTCGGGGGTCGACGACGATGGAACCACGGTAGGCAACGGGCAGGTCCGGCTCGGGGATGTGCCCCGACCAGCGGTTTTCTGGCGCTGCCGCCCACGGCGGGGCTACGTTCGGCCTCCACAGACGTTCACCAGGTTGCCGTTGCCCCGTCGTCGAGCCGGGCCGTCGGCGGCCGCGACGAAGGGAGCATCTCCGTGAAGGCCTTCTCGCCGGACCGCATCCGAAACGTGGCCCTGGTGGGGCCCCCTGGTTCAGGGAAGACCTCGTTGGCCGAGGCCATGCTCTACCGGGCTGCTTCGATTTCCCGGGTGGGCCGGGTCGAGGACGGTTCCACGGTGTGCGATCACGAGCCCGAGGAGAAGGAGGCCGGGCACTCGCTGACCACGGCGCTGGCCGTGCTGGAGTGGCACGACCACAAGATCAACCTGTTGGACACACCGGGGGCGTTCGATTTCGCCGGCGAGGCCGTGGGGGCCGTGGCTGCGGCGGACATGGCGGTTTTCGTCGTCGATGCCTCCTCAGGGCTCGACCACGCCACGGTGGACCTGTGGCACCAGGCCGCCGACCGTGATCTGCCCCGCATCCTGTTCGTCAACAAGCTGGACCGGGAGCACACCAACTTCGACGCGGTGCTGGCCGAGTTGCAGGCCGAGTTCGGCAGCGGGGTGGCGCCGCTGGAGATTCCCATCGGTGCGGCCGAGTCGTTCCACGGCATCGCCGACCTGTTGACCGACACGGCGTGGATCTATGACAGCGGCCACGCCGAGCTGGGGGAGATCCCCGACGACATGGAGGAGCGGGAGCACGAGATCCACGACGCCCTCGTCGAGTCGATCGTGGTGGCCGACGACGACATGCTCGAGGCGTTCCTGGACGGCGAGGTGCCGAGTTTCGAAGAGCTGGAGCGGGTGCTCGGCAAGGGTGTGGCGGCCGGCAAGGTGTTCCCGGTTGTGTGCGGGTCGGCGACCATCCCGATCGCCGTGGACCGGCTGTGCAACTACATCGTCGAGGTCGGCCCGTCGCCGCTCGACCGACCGCCGGTGCCGGTGACCATCGGCGGCACCGAGGTCGAGGTGTCGCCCGACCCGTCGGCCGATCCGCTGATCCAGGTGTTCAAGACGGCCGTCGACCCGTATCTGGGGCACGTGTCGTACTTCCGGGTGCTGGCCGGCACGGTGCAGCGCGACCTGCACCTCACCAACGGCCGCAACGGCGACGACGAGCGGATGCGCAACGTGTTGACCCTCCAGGGCGGCGAGTCGGTCGAGCTGACGAAGGTGCCGGCCGGCGACATCGGGGTGGTCACCAAGCTGTCGGCCACCCTCACCGGCGACACCCTGTCGGGGGCCGGACGGGCCGTCGCTCCTGCCATCGGGTTCCCGGCGCCGGTGCTGTCCACCGCCGTGGTGGCCCGAACCCGCAACGACGAGGACAAGTTGGCCAACGCCCTGCACCGCATCGTCGAGGAGGACCCGGTCATCACGGTCCGCCGCGACGACGAGACCCATCAGACGCTGCTGTCGGGGTTGGGCGACACCCATCTGCGGTCGGTGATCGCCAAGTTGGAACGCAAGTTCGGGGTCCAGGTCGACACCGAGGACGTGCGGGTCCCGTACCGGGAGACGATCACGGCATCGTCGACGGCTGCGGGCAAGTACAAGAAGCAGTCGGGCGGCCACGGCCAGTTCGGGGTGGCGTTCGTCCGCCTGGAGCCGGGGGCGCCCGGGTCGGGCTACGAGTTCTTCGACGAGGTGACCGGCGGGGTCGTGCCGCGCCAGTACATCCCGGCCGTGCAGGCCGGTATCGCCGAGGCCATGGCGTCGGGTGGTCAGGCCGGCTATCCGGTGGTCGACATCAAGGCCGCGTTGTTCGACGGCAAGGCCCATTCAGTGGACTCGTCGGAGATGTCGTTCAAGATGGCCGGCCGGCTGGCCTTCCAGGAGGCGCTGGCCGGGGCCCGCCCGGTGGTGTTGGAGCCGGTGGCGACCGTCGAGGTGACCATTCCACCGGAGTGCCTGGGTGACGTGATGGGCGATCTGTCGTCGCGGCGGGCCAGCGTGCAGGGTTCGGACATCGGCGACTGGGGCGATCAGGTCATCACCGCCCTGGTGCCTGAGGCCGAGCTGACCCGTTACGCCATCGAACTGCGGTCCATCACCGGGGGGCGGGGCCGGTTCACCGCCGAGCACGCCCACTATGCCCAGGTGCCGCCCGGGGTGAAGGTTCCCCCGCCGCCGGAGGACTGACCGCCGTCGCCGGCGCTCAGGCGTCGGCCGGGATGGAAACGGTTTCGGTGTGGGTGCCCGAGCGCAGCACCGTGCCGGGCAGGGCGTCGGTGGCCGCGCCGTCGACGACGGTGAGTGCCCCGTTGACCCACACCCGCTCGATGCCGAACGGTTGGGCGAACAATCGGGGGCTGTCGCCGGGCAGATCGTGTTCGAGCACGAATTCGCCGGCGCCCACGGTGTCGGGGTCGAACACGACCAGGTCGGCGTGGAGGCCCTCGGCCACCCGGCCCCGGTCGATCAGGCCGAAGAACCGGGCCGGCACGTCGGTCATGTGGTGGACCGCGGCCTCCATGCTGGCCAGCTGCTGGCCCCGCAGGCAGTCGGCCAGCCATTCGGTGGTGTACGACGAGCCGGCCATGCGGTCGAGGTGGGCGCCGGCGTCGGAGCCGCCGATCATCACGTGGTCGTGGTCCCAGGCGGCCTGGCGCATCAGCCACGACGCCGGATCGTCGTCGGTCGGGCCGGGCCACAGCACGGTGCGAAGGTCGTCGGCCAGCACGATGTCGACCAGGGCGTAGAAGTCGCGCACCCCGCGCTCGCGGGCGATGTCGCCGACCAGGCGGCCCTTCAGGCCCTCGTTGGCCGCCGAGTAGGTGTCGCCGATGCGGTAGCGGCCCCAGCCGGTCAGTCGGGAGAACACGCCGGCGTCGGGGGAGGCGGCCCGCTGCTCCAGGAACCGCCGGGTGTCCGGGTCGGCCAAGGCGGCCATCTTCTCGTCGAACGGCAGGTTCATGGTCTCGGCCCAGTCGGGCAGCGAGTACAGGGCGCAGAACGTGTGGAAGTGCATGTTCATGCCCACGAGGATCGGCATGGTCAGCGCCATGACCTTGCCGCCCTGCTCGGCCACCCGGTCACAGGCCGCCAGCTGGTCGCGGTAGTCGTCGGGGCGGGCAGCGTCGATGGTCAGCACGTTCCAGTTGACGGGACGGCGCCCGGCCAGCGACATGCGGCCCATCAGCTCGACCTCGTCGTCGCGGAAGCCGTTCATGCAGCCGTCGGCCACCCACTCGAGGGTTGTGCCGGGATGGTCGGCGACCACCGCCGACAGGGCGACCACCTCGTCGGCCGCGGCAGCCCGCGACGGCACCGGCACGCCGTCGCCGTCGCTGTGGGTGAACGACCGGCTGGTCGAGAAGCCCAGCCCGCCGGCCTCGATGGACTCGCCGAGGATGCGCTGCATCTCGGCCAGCTCGTCGGGCGTGGCCTCGCGGGTCACCGAGTCGTCCTTCATGACCGATCGGCGCAGGGCGCAGTGGCCGACCATGGCCGCCACGTTGACGCCCAGGTTGCCGTCGAGGCGGCCCAGGTAGTCGCCGAACGTCCGCCAGTTCCAGTCGACACCGATGGCGAGGGCGTCGGACGACATGCCCTCGACCTTGACCATCATGGCGCCCAGGTACTCGGCGTCGGACTCGTCGGCGATGGGGGCCAGGGTGAACCCGCAGTTGCCCATGACGATGCTGGTGACGCCGTGGACGTTGGACGGCGACGCGTGGGGGTCCCACAGCAGCTGGGCGTCGTAGTGGGTGTGGGGGTCGACGAACCCCGGGCACACCACCTTGCCGGTGGCGTCGAACGATTCGGAGGCTTCGGCGCCGATGAGGTCGCCGATGGCGGTGATGCGGCCTTCGGTGACGCCGACGTCGGCCCGCACCCCAGGGGTGCCGGTGCCGTCGACGAGCGTGCCGCCGTGGATCAGCAGGTCGAACATGGTGTCGAGACTACCGCGGGCCGGCGGCCCGGACCTGACGGAGCGTCAGATTTTCTCGGAGCGGCCGACGGGCCATGATCCGTGACGTGACCGAACACACCGACACCTTCCTGGCCGACGTTCTGGCCGACCTTCTGGCCGACCTGACCCTCGAGGAGAAGGCCGACCTCATGACCGGCCGGGGCCTGTGGGACGCCAACCCCGTCGACCGCCTCGGCATCCCGGCGCTCAAGGTCACCGACGGCCCCAACGGCGCCCGGGGCGCCGGGCTGCTCGGCACCGGCATCCCCGCCCTGTGCATCCCGTGCGGGTCGGCGCTGGGCGCCACCTGGAACCCGGCCCTCGTCGAGGAGCTGGGCGGTGTACTGGCCGCCGAGACCCGGGCCCGGGCCTGCCACGTGCTGCTGGCCCCCACGGTCAACACCCACCGCACCCCGCTGGGCGGCCGCAACTTCGAGTGCTACTCGGAGGACCCGCACCTCACCGGCCGCACCGCTGTCGGATTCATCCGCGGTGTCCAGTCCGGCGGGGTCGGCACCACCATCAAGCACTTCGTCGCCAACGACTCCGAGTTCGAACGCAACAGCATCGACTCGGTGGTGCCCGAGCGGGCCCTGCGGGAGATCTACCTACGCCCCTTCGAGATGGCGGTGGCCGACGCCGACCCGTGGGGGATCATGGCCGCCTACAACCGGATCAACGGGGCGTTCGCCGCCGACCACCGGTGGCTGCTCACCGACGTGCTGCGCGGCGAATGGGGCTTCGACGGCATCGTCGTCACCGACTGGTTCGGCGCCAAGTCCACCGACGCCATGGCCGCCGCCGGGCTCGATCTCGAAATGCCCGGACCGGGACGTTTCTACGGCGCCCGGCTCGTCGAGGCCGTGCGGGAAGGCCGGGTCGACGAGGCCCTGGTCGACGCCGCGGTGCGACGGCTCCTCACCCTGCTGGAACGCACCGGCGCCTTCGACGACCCGCTCGACCGACCCGAGGCCGAACTGGACGACCCCGATCACCGGGCCCTGGCCCGCCGGGCGTCGGCCGAGGCCATGGTGCTGTTGAAGAACGATGGCGTGCTGCCCCTCGACCGCTCGGCGGTGTCGACCCTGGCCGTCATCGGCCCCAACGCCGCCGACGCCATGATCATGGGCGGCGGGTCGGCGGCCCTCGTGCCCCAGCACGCAACGTCACCGCTCGAGGCGCTGACCGCCCGGCTCGGCGACGACGTCGACATCGTCCACGAGGTCGGGGCCCGCACCGACCGCACCACCCGCCCGGTGCCCCGGCGGCTGCTCACCGGAGCCGACGGCACCCCCGGGTTCGATGTCACCTACTTTCACGGCACCGGCTGGGGCGGCGACCCGTACACCGTGGGGACTGGAAGGGACGGGCGTCTGCTCACCCCCGAGGACCGCACCGGGGCCTCCGAGCCGGGATCGTTCTCGTTCCGGGCCTCGGCCACCCTCACCCCGTCCGACACCGGCCGCCACACCGTCACCCTCATCCAGGCCGGCGGGGCCCGGGTGCTCGTCGACGGCGAGGTCCTGCTCGACGGCATCTCCGAGCGCCTGCCCCGGGGCGAGGCCTTCTTCGGCATGGGCAGTGTCGAGGCGGCGGCCGAGGTCGACCTGGAGGCCGGGCAGCCCGTCGAGCTGGTGGTCGAGTACACGAGCGAGCACGGTTCGTTCCTGTACGGCGCCCAGGTGGGCCTGCGGGCCCCGGTGGCCGACGACCTCATCGAACGGGCCGAGGCGGCCGCCGCCGGCGCCGACGCCGTGGTGCTGGTCGTCGGCACCAACGACGACTGGGAGACCGAGGGCCGGGACCGCGAGTCGATGGACCTGCCCGGCGACCAGCCCGAGCTGATCCGGCGGGTGTGCGCCGCCAACCCGGACACCGTGGTCGTTGTCAACGCCGGGTCGGTCGTCTCCTGTGACTGGGCCGCCGACGCTCCGGCCGCCCTCCACACCTGGTTCGGCGGCCAGGAGATGGGCGACGCTCTGGTCGACGTGCTGTTCGGCGACGCCGAGCCGTCGGGTCGTCTGCCCACCACGTTCCCCCGCCGCATCCAGGACACCCCGGCGTACACCAACTACCCGGGCGAGGCCGGCCAGGTGCTCTACGGCGAGGGGGTGTTCGTCGGCTATCGCTGGTACCAGATGCGAGACATCGAGGTGGCGTTCCCGTTCGGCCACGGTGGCGGGTACACGACGTTCGAATGGGGGGCGCCGGTGCTGGGCCCGGTGCCGACCGCCGACGAACTGGCCGACGGGGCGCGGGTCACCGTCACCGTGCCGGTCACCAACACCGGGGACCGGGCCGGCCACGAGGTCGTGCAGTGCTATGTCGCCGCCCCCGACCAGACTCTGGCCCGACCGCCGTTGGAGCTGCAGGGCTTCGCCAAGGTGTGGGCAGAGGCCGGGGCGACGGTCGACGTGGTCATCGAGTTGGACCACCGGTCGTTCGCCCACTGGGACCCGGCCGATCCCGGCTACGTCGACCGCAACCACCGGGTGCCGGTGGCCGCCGGGGGCCACCACGCCGGCCACCGCCCCGTTCCCGGCTGGTACGCCGACCCGGGCCGGTACGAGCTCCACCTGGGCGCCTCGTCGGCCGACATCCGCGCCGTGGCCCCCTTCGACCTGGGGTGACATGGGGGAGTGGCGTGGGCGGCGGGCGGGCGGATACGGCGACTAGCCTGACCGGCGACAACCGACCGGGGAGCTCGGACCTCATGCCGGGCTGAGAGGGCGGCGACCGTCGACATCGACGGGGGTGCCACCGACCCGCCAGAACCTGAACCGGGTAATGCCGGCGGAGGGAGACCCCATGCGACGAACCCGTCACCTGACCCTGATCGGTGCCTGCGTCCTGAGCCTCGCCACTGCCGCATCGGCCTGCGGCAGCGATGGCGGCGGAGGCTCGGTGCCGGTCAGCGCCAACCCGGCGACCACCACCGAAGCCGATATCAGCGGCACGGCGGTCACCCTGCTCACCCACGAGTCCTTCTGGCTTTCCGAAGGCACCCTCGAGGCGTTCACCGCCGCCACCGGCGTCACCGTCGACCACCAGACGGCCGGCGACGCCGGGGAGATGGTCGCCACGGCCATCCTCACCGCCGGCAACCCGGTGGGTGACGTCATGTTCGGTGTCGACAACACGTTCCTGCAGCGAGCCCTCGACGCCGACCTGTTCGAGGCCTACGAATCACCGGCCCTCGCAACCGTGCCCGACGCCCTCCAGCTCGACCCCGGCCACCGGGTCACCCCCATCGACTACGGCGACGTCTGCGCCAACTACTGGATCGACCGCTTTGACACCGACCACCCGGCGCCGAAGACCCTCGCCGACCTGGCCGACCCGGCCTACGCCGACCACCTGGTCGTCCAGAACCCCGAGACCTCTTCGCCCGGACTGGCGTTCCTGCTGGCCACCATCGCCGAGTTCGGCGACGGTTGGGAGGACTACTGGGCCGACCTGCGGGCCAATGGGGTCAGCGTCACTGCGGGCTGGGAGGACGCCTACTACGGGGAGTTCGTGTCCGGGGGCGGCGACCGGCCCATCGTCGTCTCGTATGCCTCCAGCCCGCCGGCAGAGGTCATTTACGCTGACCCGCCCGTCGACACCGCCCCCACCGGCGTCATCGCCGACACATGCTTCCGGCAGATCGAATTCGCCGGCATCCTCACCGGCACCGACAACCGGCCGGCCGCCGAAGCGCTCGTCGACTTCCTCCTCTCCGACACCTTCCAGGAGGACATCCCGCTGAACATGTTCGTGTTCCCGGTGTCGACCACGGCCGACCTGCCGCAGGCGTTCGTCGACCACGCCGTGCTGCCCGACGAACCGCATGTCCTGGCCCCGGCCGACATCGAAGCCAACCGCAACGCCTGGACCGAACGCTGGACCGAGATCGTCCTGCGGTGAACGCGTGACCCGGTGAGCCGATGAAGATGCTCCGAGGCGCCGCCCGGACGGCTTGTGTGGTCGTTCCGGCGCTGTTCCTCGGCGTGTTCTTCCTGTGGCCGGTCGCGGCCATCCTCGGCCGGGGTCTCGGTGGTGACGGTCTCGACCGGCTCGTCGACCTGCCGGGCGACGCGGTGTTCCTGCGGGTCGCCTGGTTCACGGTGTGGCAGGCCGCAGCGTCCACGGTGCTCACCCTGCTCGTCGGCCTCCCCGTCGCCCACCTGTTGGCCCGCCACCGGTTCCGGGGTCGCCGGCTCCTGCGGTCCCTCACGACCGTGCCGTTCGTGCTGCCGACCGTCGTGGTGGCCGGTGCCTTCACCGCGGTGTTCGACCGTTTCGGTCTCGACGAGGGCACGCTGCGCATGCGCCACACCGTGTGGGCGCTGCTGGCCGCCCACGTGTTCTTCAACGTGGCCATCGTGGTGCGCACCGTCGGCACCGCATGGGAGGGGTTGGACCCTCGACTCGATGAACAGGCCCGGGTGCTGGGGGCCGCCCCGTGGACCGTGTTCCGCCTCGTCACCCTGCCCCGTCTGGCCCCCGCCCTGGCCGCCGCGGCGTCTCTCGTGTTTCTGTTCTGCGTGACCTCGTTCGGGGTGATCCTCATCCTGGGTGGGCCGACCCGGGCCACCCTCGAAACCGAGATCTGGCGTCACGCCGTCTGGCGGGGCGACCTGGGGTCGGCCACCGCGCTGGCCATCGTGCAGTTGGTCGCCGTGCTGGTCATGGTCGCCGTCAGCAACCGGTTGCAACGGCGACGGGCTGTCGCCGAACGCGGCGCCACGGCGTCACCGGCCCGCCACCCCCGACCGGCGGTGCTGGCCGGCGGCCTCGGTCTGCTGGCTGTCGTGCAAGGCGTGCCGGTCCTGGTGCTGGTCGAACGGTCGTTGGCCGTCGGCGACGGCTACTCGCTGCGCCACTACGGCGCGCTGGCCGACCGGGTCAACCTGCTGCCCGTGTCGGCCCTCGGGGCGCTGCGCAACACCATCGTGTTCGCGGTGGCCGCCACCGGTATGGCCGTGTTGGTCGGCGGCCTGGCATCGCTGGTCGTGGTCCACGGTCGCCGCTGGCTGTCCCGGCTGTTCGACCTGGGGCTCATGCTGCCCCTCGGGGCGTCGGCCGTGACCCTCGGCTTCGGCATGCTCATCGCCCTCGACGAGCCGCCCCTCGACCTGCGGTCGTCGCGCTGGCTGGTGCCGGTGGCACACGCCCTCATCGGCATTCCGTTCGTGATGCGCACCGTGGTGCCCACCCTGCGGCGCATCGACCCCCGACTGCGGGAGGCCGCCGCGGTGCTCGGCGCCTCGCCGGCCCGGGTGCGTCGGGAAATCGACTGGCCGATCGCCGCCCGCGCTCTGGCGGTCGGCGCCGCGTTCTCCGCTGCGGTGTCGATCGGCGAGTTCGGCGCCACGTCGTTCCTGCCTCGGCATCCCGACCGGTTGACCGCTCCGTTGGCGTTGTTCCGACTGCTCGGCACACCCGGCGACCTACTGCGCGGTCAGGCCATGGCGCTGGCCGTGGTGCTCATGGCCCTCACCGGCGCCGCGGTGTTCGTCATCGAGGGCCGGTCGGCCCGCCGGGCCACGGTGCGGGGGGATTTCTAGATGGGCCTCAGCGTCGACGCCGTGTCGGTGGCGTTCGGCGGGGCGCCGGTGCTCCACCGCTGCGACCTCGAGGTCGACGCAGGCGAGATCGTCGTGCTGCTCGGCCCGTCGGGCTGTGGCAAGAGCACCCTGTTGCGCACCATCGCCGGCCTGGAGACCCCGTCGACGGGTCGAGTGCGCTGGGACGACGACGACCTGACCGCCACCCCGGTCCACGAGCGGGGGTTCGGGCTCATGTTCCAGGACCACGCCCTGTTCCCGCACCGCGACGTGGCCGGCAACGTGGCCTTCGGGCTGCGCATCGCCGGCATGGCCCGCGACCTGCAGGCCGAACGGGTCGACCGGGTCCTGGACCTGGTCGGCTTGCCCGGGTTCGGCGGCCGAACCGCCGACACCCTGTCAGGCGGCGAGGCCCAGCGGGTGGCTCTGGCCCGGTCGCTGGCCCCCGGCCCCCGGCTGCTGATGCTCGACGAGCCGCTGGCCTCGCTCGACCGGGCGCTGCGGGACCGGTTGATCACCGACCTCGGTGTGCTACTGCGGCGCTTGGGTCAGGCCGCGGTGTACGTCACCCACGACCACGACGAGGCGTTCGCCCTGGCCGACCGCATCGCGGTCATGGACGCCGGGCGCATCGCCCGCTGTGGCACGCCGGCCGAGTTGTGGGCCGACCCCGGGACGGTGGCCGTGGCCCGCAGCCTCGGACACCGCAACGTCGTCGAGTTGGACGGTGACGGCCGGTGCCCGTTGGGCCGGTTGGGTGACGGCCCGGGCATCGTGCTGCTCCGGGCCGAGGAGATCACCGTCGAGGACCGTGCCGGAGCGGGGAACGCCTCCGGCCGGGTGACCGATCAGGTGTTCCGTCACGGCCGCACCGTGCTCACCGTCGACGTCGGAGGCGTGGCCATTCGGTGCACGACCGGCCGGTCATGGGTCGTCGGTGAAACCGTGCACGTGTCGTGGCCGGACGGCGCCGTCGTGGCCCTGACCGGCTGACCTGCCGGTCAGGGCGTCGGTGGGAACACCCCGTTCAGGTCGGCTTTGACCACCTTGCCCATCGAGTTCCGGGGCAGGGCGTCGACCACTGCCCACTGCCCGGGCACCTTGTAGCGGGCCAGGTCGGCACCACAGTGCTCGGCCAATTCGTCGACGTCGAGTTCGACGCCGGTGCGGGCCACCACGGCGGCCGCCACCCGTTCGCCCAGCCGATCGTCGGGCCGGCCCAGCACCGCAGCCTCGGCCACCGCCGGATGGGTCAGCAACACCCGTTCCACTTCGGCCGGATACACGTTGGCCCCGCCCCGCAGGATCATCTCGGTGTGACGCCCCTTGATGACCAGCTGCCCGTGCTCGTCGAGGAGCCCCAGGTCACCGGTGTGCAGCAGCCCGCCCCGCAGCGCCTCGGCGGTGGCTTCGGGCCGGTTCCAATAGCCGAGCATCGGGGTCCACACCCCGGCCCACGGTCCGTCCGCCCGGGGCCCGATGCACACTTCGCCGATCTCGCCGTCGGGCAGCGGCCGGTCCTCCTCGTCGACGATGGTCACGGCCACCGGATCCAGCGGATAACCGGCGCCGTCGCCTCGCACCGGCCGGTCGGGTCGTTCGCGGGTGACCCCGGTCGGTCCTTCGCTGAGCCCGTAGCCGATGGTCGGGGTCGATCCGAACTTGTCGGTCCAGGCGGCCCGCAGTTCCGGCGGAGTGTGGCCGGCGCCGATGATGAACTGGGTGAGGGTCGCCAGGTCCTCCCGGGTGACCGCCGCGTCGTGCACCAGATCGTGGGCCTGGGCCGGCACCAGGGTGATGCGGTGGATGCCCTCGTCGCGGATGGCGGTCGCCAACCCGAGCGTGTCGGTGCGATCGATGAGCACCGACGTGGTGCCCCGCAGGAACGCCCACAGCGGGCCGAGGGCCAGCATGTTGAGGATTGTCAGGGCCAGGGCGCTGCCGTGCCGCTCGCCGGGCAGCGCCGGGTACGGGCCGCGGCTCGACACGCCGGGCCACAACAGGTTGTGCTGGCTGTGTACCGCCCCCTTCGGTCGCCCCGTGGTGCCGCTGGTGTAGGCGACGGCGGCCGGAGCATGCGGGTCGACCTCGACGGCTGGAGCCGGCACCCCAGAGGCCACCATCTCGGCCCACGTACCGTCGCCGGTCACCGGGTCGACGGTCAGGACCGGCCGGCCGTGCGGGTCGTCGTCGGCGGTGGCCACCACCAGATCCACATCGGCGTCGTCGTACATCCAGGCCGTCTCGGTCGCCGTCAGGTTGGTGTTGACGCCCACCCACACGGCTCCGAGCCGCTGCGTGGCCAGGAAGGCCTCCACCAGGGCCGCCCGGTTGGGGAGCCGGCACGCCACCCGGCCACCGTGCCCGACGCCCACTGAAGCCAGGCCACCGGCCGCCGCCCTCACCCGTTGGTCCAGTTCGGAGTAGGTCAGTCGGAGACCGCCGTCGACGAGGGCCTCCCGATCGGGGTGTCGAGCCACGCCGGCGGCCAGGGTGTCGGCCGTGGTCCACGGTCCCTCCGGCCCCCGACGGGGTGCCGGCCGTACGACCAGACCTCGGGCGTCGAGGACCGGGTCGTCGACTGTGGGAAACATCGGGTCGTCCACGGGCGCTGACGATACGTCGCCGAGTCTTATCCGGAATGGTTGGACAGCCTTGGTGTTCGTAAACGACGATGGTCACTTCAACCCCGAACAGAGGTGGTAGCCGTGAAGGTTGACCTGAGACGAGCGATGGTGGCGCTGGCGGCGGTGGCGATCCTGGCTGCGGCCTGCAGTAGCAGCGATGACGATGCCGTGCCGGCCACGACGACGGCTCCGGCCGCGACCGCGGCGCCCGAAACCACGGCGGCACCCACCACGGCGGCACCCGAGACCACGGCCGCCCCCACCACGGAGGCGCCGACCACCACTCTCGGCGAGATCGAAGCCACCACCACGACCATGGCCGAAGCCGAGGTCGACGCCACCTCGGGCGGCACCCTGCGGTATGGCCTCGAAGCCGACGTCGACGGCCTGAACCCGACAGCGTCGGCCCTGTCGTCACCGGGTCTCATGATGGCCGCCGCGGTGTTCGACACTCTGGGCGTCGTCGGCGCCGACGGTCAGTGCCATCCGTGGCTGGCTGAGTCGATCACCTCCAACGATGACTTCACCTCATGGACGGTCACCCTCCGGCAGGGCATCAAGTTCCACGACGGCACCGACCTGACCACCGAAGACGTGCAGGTGGCGTTCGAGGCGCAGCTCAACGACCCGCTGGTCGGCCTGGCCGTCAAGCCCTTCTACCCGGCGACAGAAGCGACGACGATCGTCGACGACCACACCATCACCTTCAACCTGTTGGACTCATGGGCCAAGTGGTGTCCGGCGACCCAGCTCAGCATGGTGCCGTCGTCGGAGTGGATCGCCGCGGCTCTCGCCGACCCCAGCCTCGACCAGCAGCCAGTGGGTACTGGCCCATTCGTGTTCGACTCGCGTAGTGAGGATTCGGTCACCCGGTTCGTACGCAACGAGGACTGGTGGGGCGGTGACGTCAAGTTGGCCGCCATCGAGTTCATGCCGGTCACCGACCCGGCCGTCCGGGCCGACCTGCTGATCGAAGGCGAACTCGACGCCCTACAGGTGTCTGCCGTGGAGACCGTCGACCTGCTCACTCAACAGGACGGCATCCAGAACGTCATCGACACCAACGGTTCCGAGGGCATCCTCATGCTCAACAGTGCGGTCGCCCCGTTCGACGACATGCGGGCCCGGCAGGCCTTCGCCTACGCCACACCCAAGCAGAACTATCTGGACCTCATCACTGGGGGTCTCGGCATCTCCGCCGACTCGATCTTCCGGCCCGGCCACCCGTACCACAACCCCGACGTGGTCCAGGAGGCCGACATGCCCGACGAGGCGGCCGCTCTGGCCGCCGCATACTGCGCCGAGGTGCCCGACAGTTGCACCGACGGCCGGATCAACATGGAGTTCCAGTTCGCCGGCCCGTCGGTCATCGCCACTCGGACCGCCGAGGTCCTCGAGCAGGGTTGGAATACGGCGTTCAACGTCGACTTCCAGGAACTCGCACAGGACATGCACATCCAGGAGACGGCGCTCGGGCAGTACAACGCGGTGTCGTGGCGACAGTTCGGCGCCGCCATCCCCGAAGGGGACAACGTGTGGCTGCTGTGTCGCACCGTCGGCTTCATCTCGCTGAACTGGCCCAAGTACTGCGACGAGGAACGCGACGCCGTCATCTGGCAGGCCGCCGGCTCCAACGACGAAGCCGTCCGGGCCGACGCCTACAAGCAACTGCAGCAGATGCTGCACGACGACTACCTGTACGTCTTCCTCGTCCACACCACCTGGGACAACGCCTTTGCCGCCAACGTCCACGGGCTGTGCGACCGGGTCACCCCCGAAGGTGCGCCGGTGCTGTGCACCAGCGGCGGAAGCCACGGCTTCGACAGCATCTGGATGGAGCAGTAGCAGCCCGGCGACGACCCCGAGGCGCCACCGTGGGCGACCACCGGACCCGGCCGCCGCGCCCGGGCAGACGTCGGGCATGAGCCGAAGGTCGGAGGCCGTCGCCTACTGGGGCCAGCGACTGGGCATCGTCGTCGCCCTGCTGCTGGCCGTGTCGATGCTCACGTTCGCGGCGATGAATTTCCTCGGGGACCCGCTGTTCAACGTGCTGGGTCCGGTCGCCGTCGACACCGAGAACCCGGAGAGCGTCGCCAAGGTCGAAGCGGCCAAAGCCCAGTACCACCTCGACAAGCCGCTGCCTGAACGGTACGTGCGTTGGCTGGGCGATTTCGTCACCGGTGACTTCGGGGTGCGGTTCTCGGCGACCGGCCAGCCGCCGGTGTCCGACCTGGTTGCCGAACGGCTGCCCCGTACCCTGATGCTGACCGGCATGGCGATGACCATGACCCTCGCCCTGGCCATTCCGTGGGGTATCTGGGCGGCGTCGCGGGCCGGGTCGGCCGCCGACCGGGCGTCCACCGGCGGGGCGTTCTTCCTGGTGTCGCTGCCAAACTTCGCCCTGGCGGTGATCCTCTACTACTTCCTCGGCATCCGTTGGAACCTGCTGCCGCTGCGGTTCAATGCCGGCGACCCGTTGTGGCAACGCGTCCACCAACTGGTGCTGCCGGCGCTCACCCTGGCCCTGCCCGGGGCCGCCGTGTACCAGCGCCTGCTGCGCACCGACATGATCACCACCCTCCAGCAGGACTACATCCTGGTTGCCCGGGCCAAGGGCCTCAGCCGGCGTTACGTGCTGTTCCGGCACGCCGTGAGGCCATCGCTGTTCTCGATCATCACCGTGTTCGGCATCAACGCTGGCGCAATGTTCGGCGGGGCCCTGGTCGTAGAGACGTTCTTCGGGATTCCCGGCGCCGGATCGGCCATCGTCGAGGCCATCCTGCGAGAGGACTTCCCGGTGGTGCTGGCCCTGGTGATGATCATCACCGCCGGGTTCGTGGTCATGAACTTCGTGGTCGACATCCTGTATTCGATCATCGACCCGAGGGTGCGCCGATGAACGGAACCTCGATCGCCCGTCGCCTCGGCCCGGCCTTCTGGATCCCGATGGGGTGGATCCTGTTCGTCGTGCTGGTCGCGCTTCTGTCGCCGTGGCTGCCGTTCAAGGACCCGGGCCACAACTTCATCGTGCGAGGTGAACGCCCGCCCTATCCGCCGTCGGCCGAACACTGGCTGGGCACCGACCAGGACGCCCGCGACCTCCTGGCCCGCATCGTGGCCGGGGCCCGGGTGTCGCTGACCGTCGGGTTCGCCTCCATCGCGTTCGGCATGGTGGTCGGCGGAGCGTTGGGGATGGTCGCCGGTTACGTCCGAGGCTGGTTCGACAAGGTGACGTCGTTCCTGTTCCTCACCCTGCTGTCGTTCCCCGGGCTCGTGATGGCCATCCTCATCACGGCGCTGATCAGCCGCAGCACCACCACCATCGCCATCACCATCGGGCTGGGGTCGATCGCCCCGGTGGGGCGCCTGGCGAGAGCCGCCACCCTGGCCTTCGCCGAACGCGAGTTCGTGACCGCCGCACAGGCCATCGGCACCCCGCCCCGGCGCATCCTGTGGAGGGAGCTGTTGCCCAACGTGGTGGTTCCCATGAGCGCCCTGGCTCTGTTGGGGGTGGCGGTGGCCATCGTCGCCGAGGGCGGGCTGGCGTTCCTCGGCCTGTCGGTCGAGAAGGGGGTGACGTGGGGCAAGCTCATTCTCACCGGGGCCCAGACCCGCACGCTGCGCGACGCACCGTGGGTGGCCTTTTTCCCGATCGGAGCCATGTTCCTGACCGTGATGGCGTTGAACCAGGCCGGCGACCGTCTACGCGAGGTGTTCGACGTGCGGGGGTCGGGGCTGGACGGCGGCTGAGCCCATCAAACCGGCCGGTCAGTCCAGCAGGTCGAGCAGGGTGTCCTCGTAGGACCAGTCGTATTCCCGGCCACCGGTGGCGACGTGCCATTCATGGGTCTGGGCGACCATCGACGCCAGGTCGTGCCGCGGGGCCCAGCCGGTGTCGGCCTTCAACCGGTCGATGCCGAACACCACGCTGCGGTTCCAACGGTGGATGTTGGGGGCGAGGCGGGGAACCACCGACGCGAACCGGAACCGGTGACGCACCGCCTGCTGTCGGCGGCGCGCCTCCTCGGTGGTGCGGATGTCGATGTTGGCCCGCGACTGGCCGCCGCCCGGGGTGGCCGACGCGATCTCGATGTCGCCGTCCCACAGAGCATCCATCGTGTCGTGGGGAATGAACCGGATGTCGGCGTCGAGGCCGAGCGCGTCAGCGGTGGTCTGCACGTATCCCACGTCGGAGAAATAGCCGGCACCGGTGAGGTTGTAGGCCCGGCCGACGGCGATCGGCGCGTGCATCAGTGCTTCGAGAGCCCGGGCCTGGTCGTCGACGTGGCCGACCTGGCCGAGCGTGGTGCCGTCGCCGGGTACCAGCACCGGTCGGCCAGTCTCCAGGCGGGCGAACATGCGCTGCTCGCGGTCCGGGATGATGTTGCGGGGTCCGTACACCATCGAGAAGTACACGACGGTCGCCGGGAAACCCCGGTCGGTGTGGGCCTCCCACAGCAGGTCTTCGCACAACAGCTTGTTGCCGCCGTATTCGATCTGGGCTCCGCCCCGCTCGTGTGGGTGGGTTTCGACGATGGGCACCAGGTCGGCCGCCGCGTACACGACGGTGGAGCTGGCGAACACGTACTGGCCGCACTGCCCGTTGAAAATGTCCAGCATCAGGCGCACGTCGTCAGGGTGGTAGGCGCACATGTCGTACACGACGTCGAACTCGAGGCCGCCGAGGACGTCACGCATCTGGTCATGGTCGGTGCGGTCGGCGTACAGGCGGTGCAGACCACCGGGCAGCGGTGCTTCGGTCTGACCCCGGTTGACGATGGTGACGTCGTGGCCGACCCGGACCAGTTCGTGGACGAGGGCCAGGCCGTTGAACTGGGTGCCGCCCAGCACCAGCACGCGTTTCGGGCTCATCGCACACCTTCCCAAAGGGCCAACTCGTCGGGTTGAGGGTCGTGGAGCAGCCGACAGTCGTCGTCGAGGTCCATGACGGCCCGGGTGTCGGGGGTGTAGGCCGGCCACTGGCCCAGCGTGGGTGTGGCCGGCTCACCGTCGACGATGAACGCCGTCCAGGCGTCGTGGATGGTGCGGGCCAGCCCGTCGGGGCGGTCGCCGGGGCCGAGGAACACGTCGGTGCCGGCCCGGTCGAGGGTGTTGAACGTGAACGGGATCTCGAGGGCGTGGGCGGCGCCGAACATGCCGTCGAAGGCCCGGGAGTCCCACGAGAAGCGGTACATGAAGGTGGTGGCACCGTGGGCGTGGCGGGCGTCGGCCATGCGGACGGCCGGTACCCGGAACACGTGGTCGGTGCCGATGGCGCACGCCACCCAGCCGGCGGGCGCTTCGGCCAGGCGCCGCCGGTAGACGTCGATCATGCCGTCGGGGTCGTCGGTGAGCCGGGCCACGTACCGGCGCATGCGGTCCTCGTCGAGGCCGGTGACCCCCCACAGGGCCACCTCGTCCTCGTTGGTGCCGGTCAGCACCGGGACGTCGGCACCGGCACCCGCGGCCATCAACTCCAGCGGCGGTCGAGGCAGGATCTCGCCGCCCCACACCGGGTAGAAGGGGTCGGTGCCGCGGCGGTCGCCGTGCTGGTAGGCGGCGATGACCCGTTGTTGGGCGTGGAGGATCTCGATCGCCGGAACGGCCCGTAGTTCGTCGGCCGACGGTTGGCTCAGCTCCGCCAGGAGGGCTCCGGCGGCCGTCTCACCGTCTGTCGGGTCGTTGACGTGGTGGGCTGCTCCGCTCTGGGCGATGGCCCGGTGGAACAGTCCGCTGGTGGTCGGCGACACCAGCAGGTTGGCGACGCTGAACGCCCCGGCGGACTCGCCGCCGATGGTGACGCGGTTCGGGTCGCCGCCGAACGCCGCGATGTTGTCCTGCACCCAGCGCAGGGCGGCGATCTGATCCATGGTGCCGTGGAGGCCGGCGGTGGCCATACCGTCGTCGCCCGGGAAGTGGGGGCCGAGTCGGCAGAACCCGAGGGCGCCCAGCCGGTAGTTGACGGTGACGACGACGATGTCTCCGCCGAGGGCGAACGACGTACCGTCGTACCAGGGGGTGGCGCCCTGGCCGTGGAGGTAGGCGCCGCCGTGGATCCACACGTACACCGGCCGGGCCCCATCGTCGGCGGCCGGGGTGACCACGTTGCAGGTCAGGCAATCCTCATCCCATCGCACCGGAACCTGGTTGGTGAGGCCTTCGCCCGGGAGTTGCGGGGCGGCCGGGCCGAAGCGGCGGCCGTCGCGCACGCCGGTCCACGGTTGGACGGGTTCCGGTGGGGCGAAGCGCCGGGCGCCAACCGGCGGCGCGGCGTACGGAATGCCGGCGAAGATCTGGACGCCGCGGCGCTCCCGGCCTTGGATGTCGCCGCCGGTCGTGGCGACGACCGGACCATCGGCCATCAGGCGACGACCTCGAGCACGAGGGCCTCTCCCTGGCCGCCGCCACCACAGAGGGCCGCGGCACCCATGCCGCCGCCCCGACGGCGAAGCTCGTGGGCGAGGGTGAGGGCCACCCGGGTGCCGGACATGCCGATGGGGTGCCCGAGGGCGATAGCTCCTCCGTTGACGTTCACGATGTCGTCGGGCACGCCGAGGGCGGCCATCGACGCCAGGGCGACCGCGGCGAACGCCTCGTTGATCTCCAGCAGGTCGAGGTCGCCGACGGTGAGCCCGGCACGCTCGAGGGCTCGGTCGACGGCGTTGCTGGGCTGGTGCAGAAGGCTGGTGTCGGGCCCGGCGACCTGGCCGTGGGACACGATCCGGGCCAGGGGCTCGACGCCGAGCGCTTCGGCCCGATCCAGGGTCGTGACAACCACCGCGGCGGCGCCGTCGGAGATCTGCGAGGCGTTGCCGGCGGTCAGGTTGCCGTCCGGGGCGAACGCCGCCGGTAGTCGGGACAGCGACGCGGCGTCGATGTCGGGCCGGATGCCCTCGTCGTCGGCGACGACCACCGGGTCGCCTCGCCGCTGCGGAATCGCCACTGGAACGATCTCGTCGGCCAGCAACCCGTCCTTGGTGGCTCGAGCGGCCCGTTCGTGGGACTGCAAGGCGAAGGCGTCCTGGGGTTCACGGGCCAGACCCAGCTCGGCGGCGAAGCGCTCGGTGGCTTCGCCCATGGCGCACCCTTCGAGCGTGCAGGTCAGGCCATCGGCCATCATCGAGTCGACGAGGGTGCCGTCGCCGATGCGATAGCCGCCTCGGGCCTTGGTGAGCAGGTAGGGGGCGTTGGTCATCGATTCCATGCCGCCGGCGACGACGGTGTCGGCTTCGCCCAGCCGGATCATCTGGCCGGCCAGATGGATGGCGTGCATGCCGGACAGGCAGGCCCGGTTGAGCAGGGTGGACGGCACGGTCAACGGGACCCCGGCATCGGCGGCGGCCCGGCGGGCCGGGACCTGTCCGGTGCCGGCGGCGACCACGTTGCCGAGGTAGGCGAAGTCGACGTCGCCGGGGGTGAGGTTCGAACGCTCGATGGCGGCCGCTACCGCGTGGGCGCCCAGGTCGGTGGCCGACAACCCCGACAGGTCGCCCTGGAGACGGCCGATGGGGGTGCGGGCGCCGGCGAGGATGACGATCGAGGACTCGTTCGCGGACATGGCGGCTCCAAGTCGATGGAGCCCTGACGCTAACCGGTGGCCGACGATGTATGCCCGTTCGGGCCGGAGGAGTCGATGGGGTTCTCACGCACCAGGGTCCTCCACAGGTCGGCGTACAGGCCTCCGGCGTCGCGGAGAGCCTGGTGCCGCCCCCGCTCAACGATCCGTCCGCCGTCGAGCACCACGATCTCGTCGGCGACGACCACGGTGGACAACCGGTGGGCGATCACGACTGACGTTCGACCGGCCAGCGCCCCGACCAGCGCCTCCTGGACCAAGGCCTCGTTCTCGGTGTCGAGGTGGCTGGTGGCCTCATCCAGGATCACGATCTGCGGGTCCTTCAACAGCAGCCGGGCGATGGCCAGGCGCTGTTTCTCACCGCCGGAGAGCCGGTAGCCCCGTTCGCCGACGACGGTGTCGTAGCCGTCGGGCAGGGCCCGGATCACGTCCAGGATGCGGGCGGCCCGGCAGGCGTCGTCGAGCTCGGTGTCGGTGGCGCCGGGCCGGGCGTACCGCAGGTTGGCGCCGACCGACTCGTGGAACAGGTGCGGATCCTGGCTGACCACGCCGATCCCGGCCCGCAGGCCGTCCTGGGTGAGGGTGCGTAGGTCGTGCCCGTCGATGGAGACCGCCCCGTCGGTGACGTCGTAGAGGCGGGGGATGAGCGACACCAGCGTGCTCTTGCCGGCGCCCGATGGGCCGACGACGGCGACCAGTTGGCCGGGTTCGACGACCAGGTCGATGTCGTGGAGAACCAGCGCTTCTTCGTCAACGTCACCGCCAGCGCGATGCGGGTCGGTCTCAAGCGACGCCACCGAGGTCTCGGATGCCATGGGGTACCGGAAGGACACGTGGTCGAATCGGAGGCGGCCGGCCAACTCCAGGCTGCGGGGGTCGACGGCATCGGGGGCGTCGGCCACCGGGTTGGGGGCGTCGAGTACCTCGAACACCCGCTCGAAGGACACGAACGCCGACATCAGGTCCACCCTGGCGTTGGTGAGCTGGGCGAGAGGGCCGAACAGTTGGGCGACCAGCACACCCATGGAGGCCAGGGTGCCGATGGTGATGGCGCCGTCGATGGCCAGCGACCCACCGAGCCAGTAGACGCCGGCGGTGCCGAGGGCGCCAAGCAGCGTCAGGGCGATGATGAACGTGCGGCTGTAGAGGGCGTTGCGGATCCCGATGTCGCGGACCCGGTCAGCACGAACGGCGAAGCCGTCCCGTTCCTCGTCGGGGCGCCCGAACAACTTGGCCAGCTGGGCGCCGGCCACGTTGAATCGCTCGGTCATGGTGGCATTCATCGAGGCGTTGAGGTTCATGCCCTCGCGGGTGATGTCGGCGACCATGCGTCCCACCCTCCGGGCCGGCAGCACGAACAAGGGGAGCAGCACGAGGGCCAGCAATGTGATGCGCCACTCGAGGATGAACAGCGTGATGAGGGTGGTGGCCGCGGTGATGGCGTTGGAGACGACGGTGCCGAGGGTGCCGGTGAGGGCCCGCTGGGCGCCGATGACGTCGTTGTTGAGCCGACTGACCAGGGCTCCGGTCTGGGTGCGGGTGAAGAACGAGAGCGGTAGCCGCTGCACGTGGTCGAACAGGGCGACCCGTAGATCGAAGATGAGGCCCTCGCCGATGCTCGACGACCAAAACCGCTCGGCGAAGGACAACACGGCCCCGGCCAGGGCAGCCCCGACGATGAGGAGGCCGAGCACGGTCAGCCGGCCCCGGTCGCCGGCCGGGATGGCGTCGTCGATGATCTCGCGGAACAACAGGGGCGGCACCACACCGAGCAGTGAGGACAGGACGACCGTGACGAGGAATCCGGCGATCCGGGAGCGGTAGGGGCGGGCGAATCCCCACACCCGCCGTCGGGTGTCGGCGCCGAGGCGGGCAGGCGGGCTGCCCTGGAAGGACATCGAGTGGAGCATCCCCATCGGCGAGGTCATGGCGGCGAGCCTACGAAGGCCGTGACCACGATCACCGGGCCCAAGGTTGGAACTTGACCTGACGGTCCGTCAGAATCATGGGCATGGCAGCGAACACTCCTCTGGCCGGGCTCACCGTCATCGAAAGCTCCCTGTTGGGGCCGGGGCAGGTGGCCACCTTCCTGGCCGACCTGGGCGCTGACGTCATCAAGGTCGAGCCACCGGCCGGCGACTACATCCGGCAGATGACCTGGCCCATCGTCGAGGGCACGTCGCTGCTGCACCTCCACACCCACCGAGGTAAGCGCAGCATCGCCATCGACTTGAAGGACCCTGATGGCAAGGCCATCTACGAGGATCTGGTACGAGGCGCCGACGTGGTCGTGGAGGCGATGCGCCCCGGGTCACTCGACAAGCTGGGTCTCGGATACGACGACCTGAAGGCCATCAACCCGAAGATCGTGTTCTGCACCCTGTCCGGTTACGGCGCCACCGGCCCGTACAAGGACATGCCCAGCCATGGCATCGCCTACGACACGTGGGCCGGGCTCGTCGATCCCATCGTCGACGACGACGGCTTCACCCGCATTCCCGTGCTCCCCAATGTCGGCATCAACGTCGGGCCGATGGTCGCCGCCCTGGGCATCCTGGCCGCCGTGATCGCGGCCCGCGAATCTGGCGAGGGTTCGACCCTCGAGGTTGCCCAGTCCGACGCTGCCGCATACATGGACTGGTACCGCATCGAAACGTACCGGGCCTACGAGCGCCCTGAGGACGTGGTGACCGGCAACGCCGCTGACGACTACGAGCGTCGGGCCCCTGGCCTGGCCGGCATGTGGGAGGGCGTCCGGTACCAGATCTACGAGGCAGTTGACGGCCACGTGCTGTTCATGGCGTCCGAGCAGGCCTTCTGGCGCAACTTCTGCGAGGGCGTCGACCGCATGGAACTGTTCGAGCGGTGGCCTGGGTCGAAGTACGCCGACCACGCCCGTCACAACACCGAGATGCAGGTCGAGCTCAAAGCCATTTTCGCTTCGAAGACGTGTGCCGAGTGGCTGGCCTTCGCGGACGAGTTCAACACGCCGATCGCTCCGGTCAACACCCCCAAGACGGTCGCCGACGACCCGCAGTTCCAGAGCCGCATGCCGTTCTACGGCATCGACGCCGTCGGAGCCGAACAGCTTCCCCTGCCGGTTTACCTCGGGGGCGAACTGCCGCCGACGCCGACGATGGCACCGGAGATCGGCGAGCAGACCGACGACGTGCTCGCCGGCCTGGGTTACGACGCCGAGCGCATCGCCGCCCTGCGCGCCGCCGGCACCGTCGGCCCCCGCTCCTGACCCGGGCGTTCCCGCGCACCCTGAGCCGACCTGCAGGATGGGGCCTGTCCCCCCGCTGCAGGTTCTGCCGATATTTCGCGCCCCTCCGCCCCGACCTGCAGGATGGGGCCTGTCCCCCCGCTGCAGGTTCAGCGGATGAGGGTGAGGGCCGTCCAGTCCTCGAAGGTGATCTCGTGGTCGACGGTGAGCGGGGCGTACCAGCCGGCCACCTCGGCCGACCGCCCCGTCGGGACGCCGCTCACCACGAGACGGCCGCCCACCCGGGCCAGGACCGCCTCGTGGACCTGCTCGTGGACCGCCGGCAACAGGTTGGCCAGCACCAGGTCGAACGTGCCGGGCACGTCGGCAACCGGGGTCGTCGAGGCCTCCACCGTCACGTCGTTGGCCGCGGCGTTGAACAAGGTCCAGGCCACGGCATCGGGATCGACGTCGACCGCCGTCACCGACGACGCACCGGCCCTGGCCGCGCACACCGCCAGCACCCCGGAACCGCACCCCACGTCCAGTATCGAGGCGGCCCCGCCGATCAGGCGGTCCAACTCGTGGAGGGCCAGCGCCGTCGTCACGTGACCCCCGTGCCCGAACGTCGGGCCGGGGTCGATGCATACCTGGAGCCGACCCACCCCCTCGGTCCACGGCTGGTGGATGCCGAACCGCCCGACCACCGTGACCTCCATGCGGGCCCGCTCGGCCACCGCCCAACGCGGGATCGGCGTCGGACCCGGTGGTGCGTCGGAGGGGTCCATCCCGACCCGCCTACACGTCGAGGCCGAGCACCCGGGCCGCGTTGTCCCGCAGAAACTTCGGCCACACGTCGTCGTTGAACGGCACGTCGACCATCTCGGCGAAGATGCGGTCCAGCGACAGGCCCATCGGGAAGTAGCCGGCATAGATGATCTTGTCGGCGCCCCGGGTGTTGGCGTAGTCGATGATGGCCTTCGGGTAGTACTTGGGAGCGAAGGCCGACGTCGAGTAGTGCAGGTTGGGCCACTTGATCATCAACTTGACGATCAGGTCCTCCCATGGCTCGCAGCCATGCCGGGTCACGAACGTCAACTCCGGGAAGTCGTACATCACCCGGTCGATGAGCTCGACGTGTTGTGGGGCGAACGGCACCCGCGGGCCGGGGATGCCTGCACAGCAGAACACGGGGAGGCCCAGCTCGCAGCACACGGCGTAGATGGCGTACATCTTCGGGTCGTCGATCGGGACCTGCGGGTTGCGGCCGCACGGGAAGGCGGTGACCGCCTTCAGCCCCGACTCGGCGTGCAGGCGCCGGATGGTGCGCACCGACCCCATGACGTCGTTCGGGTCGGGCTCGTGCGACGGGATGAACCGGTCGGGGTGCTCCTCGACCATTGACCGGGCCTCGGACTTGCCATCGCCGATACCGACCATGGCCATGGCCACGTTGTTGCGGTCCATGAACGGCAACAGCAGCTCGGCCCCCTGCGGTGGTTCGGCCGGTTCGCCGGTGTCGCTCCCGCCCCCGCGGGCCTGGTCGGAGAACGGCACGTCCTTGAACATGTACTGGGCCGGGAAGTTCATGCCTTTCGAGTCGGCGTCCTTGATGCCGGTGAGGTTGGCGTAGTTCAGCTTGGCGTTGGGTCCGGCACGCGAGCCCATCATCGTGTCGATCACGCCGATGTCGGTGGGGTAGGGCATGTCAGGCGACTCCTCGGTCCGCTTCATCATGCCCGCCGAGGCGGAACACCCGCACCGCGTTGTCGCGCAGGAACCGGGGCCACACGTGGTCGGCCAGGGGCAGGTCGTCGAGTTCGGCCATGATGCGGTCGAGGGTCAGGCCCATCGGGTAGTAGCCGGCATAGATGATCTTGTCGGCGCCCCGGGTGTTGGCGTAGTCGATGACGGCCTGCGGGTAGTACCTCGGGGCGAACGCCGACGGCATGTAGTGGAGGTTCGGCCACTTGAGCATCAGCTTGACGGCCAGCGCCTCCCACGGTTCCGCACCATGGCGCATCACGAGGCGCAGGTCGGGGAAGTCGTAGCAGACCCGGTCGAGGTGCTCGACGTGCTGGACGCCGCTCGGGAACCGGGGCCCGGCGATCCCGGCGTTGACGATGCAGGCGACGTCCAGTTCGACGCACGTGGCGTACACCGGGTACATGGCCGCCTCGGCGATGCCGATCTGGGGCATCAGGCCACTGGGGAACACCGAAGCGGCCCGGATGTCGTGCTCGGCATGGGCTTCCCGCAGACGACGGACCGCACCCATGACGTCGGTGGGGTCGACCTCCACGGCGTGGTACACCCGCCCCGGATGACGGGCCGCGGCCTCGATCGACCGTTCGCCCAACCCGAACAGACCGATGGCCACCCCGTGCCGGTCCATGGCGGCGAACGTGACAGCCACCGGATCTTCGCCGTCGGCGGCGTCCGGGGTTTCGCCGAACATGTACTGGGCCGGGAATTGGAATCCCCGGGACTCCTCGTCCTTGAGGTTGCGGCGCAGGTACTCGAAGGTGGCCCGCTTGTCCTCGTAAGGGAAGCCGATCATCAGGTCGACGACCCCGATGTCACGCGGCCGGGCCATACCCCATCTTCTGCGCCCGACCGGGCAGGCGGCAAACCAGCGGCGCGAGACTGGGCCGATGCAGCAGCAGACCGACCGCCTGACCGCGTTGAGCCGCTCGGTGGCCGACGCGGTGGTCCTCATCACCGGCGCCGGCTCGGGTATCGGCCGAGCCACCGCCCATCTGTTCGCCGACGAGGGAGCCCGGGTGGCCGTCACCGACCGCGACGCCGCCCACGCAGTGGCGGTGGCCGCCGAGATCGACACCGTCGGCGGTGCGGCCCGGGCGTGGCAACTCGACGTCACCGACGCCGCGGCCGTCGAGCGGGTGACCGCCGAGGTGGCGGCGTGGGGCGGCCGCCTCGACGTGCTGGTCAACAACGCCGGCATGGCGGCCGGCACCCCCATCGACGACGAGGCCCACGACACGGCCTGGGACCTCGCCCTCGACGTCATGGTCACCGCCCACACCCGCACCATCCGCGCTGCCCTGCCCCATCTGCGTGACGCACCGGCCGGGCGGATCGTCAACATCTCGTCCACCGAGGGGGTCGGCGGCTCGGCGGGCATGGCCGCCTATACGGCGGCCAAGCACGCCGTGGTCGGGCTCACGAGGGCCCTGGCCGTCGAGTTGGGCGAGACCGGCATCACGGTGAACGCGGTGGGCCCCGGCCCCATCGACACCGCGCTGACCGCGTCGATCCCCGACGACATGAAGACCCGGTTCGCCCGCCGCCGGGTGCCGGTGCGCCGCTACGCCCAGCCCGAGGAGGTGGCCCACGGCATCCTCCACCTGGCCCTGCCGGCGTCGTCCTACATCACCGGCCACCTACTGATGGTCGACGGCGGCATGACCATCAAGAACAACTGAGCGGCACCGGGGCCGCGGGCCCGGTCAGCCCTGGAACAGGGTCAGGGCGTCGTAGAGCACCGAGGGCACCTCGTTGCCCTCGACGTGGATGGCCACCTGGGTGGCGACCAGGGTGCCCTTCTTGTGTTCCCGCACCTCCTTGAGGCGGCTGCGGGCCCGTACCGTCGAGCCGGCCGGCACCGGGGCGAGGAAGCGCAGGCCGTCGGCTCCGTAGTTCACCGCGTTGCGGTAGCCGGTGATCTGGACCTGGTCGGAGCGGTTGATCGACGCCACCAGGCTGAGGGTGAAGAACCCGTGGGCGATGGGGCCACCGAACGGCCCGGCGTTCGCCCGCTCGACGTCGACGTGAATCCACTGGTGGTCGCCGGTCAGCTCGGCAAAGCCGTTGATCTTGTCCTGGGTCATGTGGAACTCGGGTCCCCACCCGCTCCACTCCTCGCCGCAGGCGGCACGCAGGGCGTCGAGGTCGTCGAAGGCGATCTGGGTCATGTGGGTTCTCCCGGTTTCGGTGCTGGGGTTCACGGTGCCCCCCGTCGGGCCCGCCCGGCAAGTCGGGCGCCCCGGCCGCCGTCTAGGGTCGTCCGCCGAGCACGACCAGCGACGCCGACAGGGAGCACGAGTGGATCAGCACTATCGGGAGGCCTGGGCGGAGATGACGGCATCCGGGGCACCGTTCGCCTGGTCGGTGGTCGACGTGCGGGGCGTTCCCACCCGGGTCTACGACGCCACCCCGCCCGACCTGGCGCTGGTGTGGGCGGCCACCGCCGCCCATGCCGACAAGGAGTACCTGGTCTACGAGGGCGAACGGATGACGTACGCCGAGGCCCACACCGCGGTCGACGCCCTGGCCGCCCACCTGGCCGACCGGGGCGTCGGTCACGGCGATCGGGTCGCCATCGCCATGCGCAACTATCCCGAATGGGTGCTCACCTACTGGGCCACCGTGAAGGTGGGGGCGGCCGTGGTCGGCATGAACGCCTGGTGGACCGCCCAGGAGATGGAGTTCGGCCTCAGTGACAGCACCCCCAAGGTGCTGGTGTGTGATGCCGAGCGCCTCGAGCGGGTGACCCCGCTGCTGGACGATCTCCGGGCCGGGGCACCGCTCCATGTGGTCGTGGCCCGCCACGGCGGCGACCTGCCCGGCGATGCGGTGTCGTGGGACGACGTGATGGCCGCCGACCTGGATCCGGCCCCGGCCGTCGAGATCCATCCCGACGACGACGTCTGCATCTTCTACACGTCGGGCACCACCGGCTTCCCGAAGGGAGCGGCGCTCACCCACCGTGGGGCGGCGTCGAACCTGGTGAACCTGGCCTTCTGGCAGGTGACGGCCGGCGCCGCCCAGGACAAGGCGGTGGCCGCCGGGGAGGCCCCGCCCGGTTCCGACAAGACCGCTGGGGTCGGCGAGCCCGGCTCGGTGCTGGCCGTGCCCCTGTTCCACGTGACGGGCTGCAACTGCTGCCTGCATCCGATCACCGCGACCGGCGGGCGGTTGATCCTGATGCACCGCTGGGATGCCGGCGTGGCCCTCGAGCTGATCGAACGCGAGCGGCCCACCTCGTTCACCGGGGTGCCGACCATGGCCCGTGAGCTCATCAGCCACCCCGATTTCACCGAACGCGACACCTCCAGCCTCGTTCACCTCGGTGGCGGCGGGGCGGCCGTGCAGCCCGACCTGGTGCACAAGATCGAGGACCGCATCGCGGGGCGGCCCTCCACCGGCTACGGGCTGACCGAGGTCAACGGTGTCATCTCCATGAACTCGGCTCACTTCTTCACCGCCAAGCCGGAATCGGCCGGCCCCATCGTGCCGATCCTCGAGGCCCGCATCGTCGGGGAGGACGGCCACGACCAGCCCGCCGGCGAGCGGGGCGAGCTGTGGGTGCGCGGCGGCAACGTGTTCCGCGGCTACCTGAACCGGCCCGAAGCCAACGCCGAGGTGCTGACCGACGGCTGGTTCCACACCGGCGACATCGGCTACCTCGACGAGGACGGGTTCCTCTTCCTCGTCGACCGGGCCAAGGACATGGTGCTGCGGGGCGGCGAGAACGTGTACTCAGCCGAGGTCGAGGCGGCCATCTACGAGCACGACGGGGTCGCCGAGGCCGCGGTGTTCGCCGTGCCCGACGACCGGCTGGGCGAAGCCGTCGGGGTGGCCGTGCTCCGGTCGGCCGGGTCGACGCTCACCGCCGAAGAGCTCCGGGACCACGTGCGGGGCCTGATCGCTCCGTTCAAGGTGCCCGAGCACGTCTGGTTCACCGACGAACCCCTGCCCCGCAACGCCAACGGCAAGTTCGTCAAGCGGGCGTTGCGCGACTCGCTTATCGGGACACCGACTGGCTGAATCAGCCACCCTGTGACCGACCACCCCGGATTCCGGGCAGGATGACTCCCGTGACCGACACGCCCGACACCCCGCCCACCTTCGATGAGGCCACAGCCATGCTGGCCGCGCCGGGTTCGTTCTTCGAGACGGCGGTCGAGGAGGTGCTTGGCGAGCCCATGGCGGTGTTCGTGCAGCGGCCCCGCACCATGGCCCAGGTGCTGATGGCTGGCCGGGCCCACGCCGACAAGGACTATGTGGTGTTCCACGACGGCGCTATCCGCCGGGCTCTGACCTTCACCGAACACGAGGCGCAGGTGGCGGCCATGGCCGCCGCCCTGGCCGAACGGGGCGTCGGCAAGGGCGACCGGGTGGCCGTGCTGGCCGCCAACTGCCCCGAGTACATCGTGGTGTTCTGGGCCTGCGCCACGTTGGGGGCGGTCACCGTCTGCTTCAACGGCTGGTGGACCGGCGACGAGATCCGATACGGC
Organism: uncultured Microthrixaceae bacterium; assembly: GCA_964586175.1. Lineage (GTDB taxonomy): Bacteria > Actinomycetota > Acidimicrobiia > Acidimicrobiales > MedAcidi-G1 > CAZPGL01. The sequence continues at coordinate 61,118 of CAZPGL010000003.1, forward strand.
CTGGAGCTCACCGAGCCCGACCTGCTGGTCGCCGACCGGAAGCGCCTGGCCCGCCTGGACGGTGCCGACCCCGGCGTGCCGCTCGTCGTGATCGAAGACGATGTGGCCGGCATGATCGCCGGCCACCGGGGTGCCGAACTGCCCGACGCGGCCGTCGACGAGGACGATCCGGCGGTGGTGCAGTTCACGTCGGGCACCACCGGCCGGCCCAAGGCGGCGATCATCAGCCACCGCAGCCTGGTCGGGTTCGTCATGCTCTCGTTCTTCCTCGGGGCCCGAGACATGCTGCTCAAGGGCAATCGGGAAGCCGGGGCGACGGGGGCCCGGCTGGCCGTGTTCCCGCTGTTCCACCTGTCGGGCCTGCAGTCGTCGACCATCACGTCGATGATGGGCGGGGTCACCACCGTGTGGCCGATGGGGAGGTTCGATCCGGCGCTGGTGGTGCGCCTCACCACCGAAGAGAACATCACCGCCTGGAACGGCACGGCCACCCACATCCTGCGGCTGCTGGCCGAGCCGGGGGTGACTGAGCTGCCACCGGGCCAGGTGGGGTCGGTGGGCATCGGCGGGTCGGCCACCAGCCCCGAACTGATCCGGGCCACCGAGGCCCGCTTCCCGCACACCGAGGGCACGTTCGCCACCGGCTACGGCCTGACCGAGAGCGGCGGACTGGTGTCGTACGCCCCGAACTCGATGCTCAGCCAGGCCCGCGACACCGTGGGTCCACCGCTGCCCACCGTCGAAGTCCGCATCGTCGGCGAGGACGGCGCCGAGGTGCCCGACGGCGAGCACGGCGACATCTGCGTGCGTAGCCCACTGGTCATGCTCGAGTACTGGAATGACCCCGGCGCCACGGCCGAGGCTCTGCTGTCCGGCCGGTGGCTTCGAACCGGCGACTTCGGTCGCATGGAGGACGGCCGCCTGCACATCGCCAGCCGGATGCGGGACCTCATCCTGCGGGGCGGCGAGAACGTCTACCCGGTGGAGGTCGAGCAGCGGCTCGAAGCCCACCCCGCGGTGGTCGAGGCCGCGGTGGTCGGCGCCGACCACCCGGTGCTCGGCCAGGAGGTCAAGGCCATCGTCGTCACCGCCGACGGTGCCGACTGTTCGGCCGACGACCTGATCGCCCACTGCGCCGAGGTGCTGGCCTACTACAAGGTGCCGTCGATCGTGGAGTTCCGGGACGAGCCGTTGCCCCGCAACGCCACCGGCAAGGTGGTCAAGGCGGTGCTCACCGGCGACGCCGCCCACACGTTCGTCGAGGAGTGACCCCGGTGGAAGTGGTTCCGCCGGTCCGCTGGCGGACAGCGCGCTGGGGGCCCTCGGCGCTTTCCGGACCAGCCCGCTGCTCATCGTCTGGCAGATCAACCTGGTCACCATCGGCGGGCTGATGGCCCTGGTGCCCCGTTGGCGGGACCGCCTGCTCACCCCGGTGGTCGGCCTGGCCATCGGCGCCATGCCGTACCTCATCGCCTGGATCGTCACCGCCAACTTCCTGTGGTGACCGGCTGACCCGGCCGGTGGCGCCCCGGCGGGACGCCCGAGCCGCCCGCCGTGGCCGCCCCATGGCCCGGGCGAACCCGCCTGTGGGATGCTCGTCCGATGACCGACACCGCCAACCCGTATCTGGCCGGCCCGATGGCCCCGGTGCCCGACGAGATCACCGCCGTCGACCTGCCGGTGACCGGCACCATTCCCGAGGAGCTGGAGGGCCGCTGGCTGCGCAACGGCCCCAACCCGTTGGGCGAGGTGGATGCCTCGGCCCACCACTGGTTCCTCGGCGACGGCATGGTGCACGGGGTGCGACTGCGGGGCGGCCGGGCAGAGTGGTACCGCAATCGCTGGGTGCGGGGAACCAAGGTGGCCGAAGCCCTCGGCGAGGACCCGCCCTCTGGTCCGTCGTTCGGCGGCCGGGACTTCGGGCCCAACACGTCGGTCGGCGGGTTCGCCGGCAAGACCTGGGCCCTCGTCGAGGCCGGGGGGACGCCGATGACCCTCACCTACGACCTCGACACCGTCGGTTACGACGCCTTCGACGGCACCCTGCCGGCGGCGTTCACCGCCCACCCGAAGTACGACCCGGCGACAGGGGAGCTCCACGGCATTTGCTACGCCTACCCCGATCTGCCCGACCGGGTCCAGCATGTGGTCGTCGGCGGCGGCGGGCGGGTGTCGACGGTGACCGACATCCCGGTCGACGGCATGCCGATGATCCACGACATGTCGCTCACCCCGTCGTCGGTACTGGTCTACGACCTGCCGGTCACCCTCGACATCGAGGCGGCCATCGGTGGGTCACCGTTCCCGTTCGGTTGGAACCCCGACCACGGATCCCGGGTCGGGGTGCTGCCCCGAGGCGGTTCCGGCGACGATGTCGTGTGGTGCGACGCGCCGTTGGCTTACGTGTTCCATCCGGTCAACGCCTTCGACGACGACAACGGTCGGGTCGTGGTCGACGTGTGCCGGTACGAGCGCATGTTCGACAGCGACCGCAATGGCCCCATTGGCGACAGCGCCGCCACGTTGGCCCGCTGGGTGGTCGACCCGGTCGCGGGCACGGTCACCGAGACGCCGCTGGCCGACGGCCATCACGAGTTTCCGACTCACGACCCGAGGGTCGCGATTCGCCGTCACCGGTTCGCGTTCACAGCCAGCGGGCTTGGGTTGGGCCCCACCGCCCGGGTCGACGTCGACACCGGCGACACCGTTCTCCACGACCACGGGCCGGGACGGTTCGGTGCTGAGCCATTGCCGGTCCCCAAGGTCGGTTCGACCGACGAGGGCGACTGCTGGGTCCTGGTGTGCGTCAACGACGAGGGCGGCGGGCCGGCGGAACTGGTCGTGCTCGACGGTGAGGATCTTGCTGCCGATCCGGTGGCCCGCGTGCATCTGCCGCGTCGGGTGCCCGACGGTTTCCACGGCCAGTGGGTGCCGGACGCGTCCGTGGCCCCGTGACCGGCGGATCGGCCCGGGCCGAGCGCCGGGCGCTCTGTGACCTGTTGGACGAGGTCGGCCCCGGAGCGCCGACGCTGTGTGACGGCTGGTCCACGGCCCACCTGGCCGCCCACCTGGTACTCCGGGAACGCCGACCGGACGTCGCCGCCGGTGTGGTGTTCGGGCCGTTGGCGCAACGTACGGCACGCCTCACCGAGCGGACGGCGGCCGGCTCGTTTCCGGACCTGGTGGCCCGTCTACGCGCCGGCCCCCCGCTCCACCTGCGGCCAGTGGACGGCCCCATGAACACCGTCGAGTTCGCCGTGCACCACGAGGACGTGCGGCGGGCCGTCGACGGCTGGGTGCCTCGCACCGATACCACCGACCTCCAGGACGCCGTCTGGCCCATCCTCGCCCGGGGAGCCCGGCTCATGGCGAGACGTCTCGACGACGTGGCCCTCACCCTCATCGTCCCCGACGGCCGCCACCGGCGGGTCGGTTCCCGGGGCCGGCCGGCAGCACTTTCGGGCGAGCCACTCGAGCTGGCTCTGTTCCTGTACGGCCGTCGGAAATGCGCCGTGGTCGAGGCATCCGGTGATCCGGGGGCCATCGACGAACTGCACACCGGTCCGCTCGGCATCTGAACCGGTGAAGATCAGCGGATCGGACCTGGACGCCGCCGGCGGGATCCACCGGTTTCCGCTGCCGCCCCGTGTCCCTGGTGCCCTCCACGCCTGCGCTGTCGACCTGATCGGCCCCGACCCCGACTGGATCGTCGGTTCGTACGGTTTCGACGTCGTCGTGTGTCTCATGGAGGCGTTCGAGGTCGAGCAGCGGTTCCCGCAGTATTCGGCGTGGTTGACCGCCGACGACCGGGCCGTGCACGACCCGGTACCCGACCAAGGGGTCGTCGACGACCGGCGCGCCGAGGCCCTGGCCTGGCGGGTGACCGACTGGCTGGAGGACGGCCTTTCGGTCCTGTTGCACTGCGCGGGCGGCTACGGGCGCACCGGGGTGATCGCCGCCCAGGTGCTGGTCGCCAACGGCCTGCCCCTCGCCGAGGCTCTGGCCGAGGTGGACCGGGCCCGTCCGGGCTGCGGGCCGCAGAGCGACGACCAGGACGCTCAGCTTCGTCGACTCGTCGGCTGAGCGCGATCCGCGGTGGCCCTCGTGCCATCGTGGAGCGTGGCCCGACGACGCACCAACACCCTCGACGCCCTGATCGTCTGCCCGCCGGGCCTCGAAGCACTGGTGGCCGGTGAGCTGGCCGACCTCGGCGTGGGCCACACCCGGACCGAGAAGGGCGGGGTGACGGCGTCGCTGACCACCCGGCAGCTCTACGCCGCCAACCGGGAGCTGCGGTGCGCCACCCGGGTGCTGGTGCGCATCGCCCGGTTCACCGTGAGGTCGTTCGCCGACCTGGAGCGGCGCATCGCCGAGATCCCGTGGGATGACCATGTGGCCCCGGGCACGGCCGGACGCTTCCGGGTCACCACCCGGCAGTCGAAGCTGTGGCACGACAAGGCGGTCGAACAGCGGTTCCTCGACGCGGTGCCCCCCGGAGAGCCTGACGAGCCGTCACAGTTGTTCGTGGTGCGGGGCCATCACGACCGGTTCACGGTCAGCATCGACTCGTCCGGGGCGCCGCTCCATCAGCGGGGGTGGCGGCTCGAGACGGCCAAGGCCCCGCTGCGCGAGTCGGTGGCCGCCGGGCTGTTGACCGCTGCCGGCTGGGATCCGGCGACGCCGTTGGTCGACCCGCTGTGCGGTTCGGGCACCATCCCCATCGAAGCCGCCCTTCGGGCCCTCGGTCGGCCCGCCGGGGGCAGCCGCACCTTCGCCTTCCACGACTGGCCCGGGTTCGAACCGGGCACGTGGGCCAGCGTCACCGCGTCCGATGCCGAGCCCCCGGTCGAGCTGCCGGTGATCGTGGCCGCCGACCGGGACGCCGGGGCGATCGAGGCCGCCCGAGCCAACGCCGAACGGGCCGGGGTGGCCGACCATGTCGAGTTCCGGGTGGCTGCCTTGTCCGATCTGGCGGCCCCGGTGGGGGGGCCGGGGCACCTGGTCACCAACCCGCCGTGGGGCGGCCGGGTGTCGGCCGGTGCCGACCTGCGCAACCTGTACGCGGCCCTGGGCTCGGTCGGGGGTGACCGGCTGGCCGATTGGGGGCTGGGGCTGTTGGTCGCCGACCGGGTCCTGGCCCGTCAGGTGCGGCCCGGGCTGACCGAGACCCTGCATCTCGAGCTGGGCGGCCGCCGGGCCTGGCTGCTGACGGGCCGCTGGAGTTGACCACCGGGAATCAGCCCACGATCACCGTGGCCGTCATATCGGGGTGCAGAGCACAGAACAGGGTGAACGTGCCGGCCTCGTCGGTGGGGAGCTCGTAGTTGTCGCCGGGGTTCATCAACCCGGAGTCGAACGACGCCAGGTCGGGGTCGTCGGCCGTGCCGGCGCTGACCGTGTGGGGCACCGAGTCGCTGTTGTTGAAGTAGACGCTCTGCCCCGCGTCCACCTGGATCACCGGGTCGAAGGCGAAGTTGGTGATGAGCGACTGGCGGGCCCCTTTCGGGAAGTCGGACCCGGCGACCGTGCGGTCGTCGAAGATGGTGGCCAGGTCGGCCACCGGGGCGATGGAGGGGTTCCACATGGAGAACACGCCGAGTTGGCTGTCGTGGTCGGGCACGACCCAGGCGTGGAGCATCCAGCCGATGGCGTCCCGCCACGTGCCCCCCGCGGCCTGGCACTCGTCGGCGGTGATGAAGGCGTCGCCCTCCCGGGGCACGCCTCGGCACAGGTTGAAGTGGGCGTGCCAGTTGTCGAGGTCGCCGGTGAACCCCTCGGGGTGTTCGACGCCGATGACCTCGGGCGGGACGATGAAGGCCGTGCCGACCAGCTTGACCTCGGGGCCCTCCCAACGGTCGGGAGTGCACCGGCCGAGCGGGCTGGGCAGCAGCGAGCCGTCGGACGGGGCGTAGATCAGGATCTCGGGCCGGGCCGGGTCGAAGGGTTCGCTGAGCCACGCCGGCTGGTAGAAGTGCGAGCCCATGTTGGGGGTCTGGATGGCGTCGGAGATGAAGCCGGCGGTACAGGCCGTGTCGACGTCGGCGAAGTTGGCGGCGAAGGCGGCCAGGTCGTCGAGCTCCCCGACCAGGGTGGCCAGCTCGTCGGGCGTCAGGTCCAACTCCGGTGGGATGTCGGCACCGGATGCCACGAGGGCGCTCAGGTCGGCGTGCGAGCAGGGCAGGTCGGGGTCCTGGCAGCGGGTCTGGGCGCCCAGAGGGCCCTCGACGAGGGTGGGGACGACGCCGGCCGAGGTCTCCCGGAACACGTACCGGGTGTAGCCGGGCGCCCCGCCGGCCTGGGGGTTGAGTTCGTCGGGGAGCAGCCACGCCGCGTCGGCCTGGTCGAAGGCTGCCGCCACGGCCACGTAGGCCTCGAGTTGGGTGGCGTCCCGGATCGCCGTCGGGTCGATGGTGGTGGTCGGCACGGCCGTCGTGGTCGGCACCGCGGTGGTCGTCGGCGCGACGGTGGTCGTCGGCACCGCGGTGGTCGTCGGCGCCACCTCGTCGATCCCAGGCGAGGCACAGGCTGCGGCCACGAGGGCGGCCAGGCCTCCGAAGAGCACGGCTCGCACCAGGATCCGGGTCTCCCGGATCGGGGTCATGGCATCAGGCTAGGCGGCGGGATGGCGTAATCGGGGTCGGGGGTGCGGGGGCCTTCCCGGCGGGCTAGGGCGGCCTCGACGGCCGACGCCAGCCGTTCGGCCTTGGCGGCCACGTGGGCCGGGTCGCGTTCGGCGAACTCGGGCATCACCTCGGCGGCGAACAGCTCCATCGACTCGCAGATGTGCTCGTGACGGTTGTTGCCGGCCTGGCTGACGAAGATGACCTGGTCGACGCCGGCCTCCTCGTACCGACGGAGCAGGGTGCGAATCTGGTCCGGGGTTCCGATGGCCCCACGGAGGGAGACCATCTCCTGTGGGTCGTCGCCCGAACCGTCCACGTTGGCCGGCGTGCCGGCCAGGCGGGCCCGCAACTGGCCACCGGTCTGGGCCGCGGTGTCCCGGTCGAACCCGTAGGCGCTGCGGTTCTGCTGGAATTCCGACCAGATGTCGGTGGTGCCCGGCCGGTGGGTACCGAAGCCGTAGAAGTGGCCGAGCGAGTAGCCGAAGAAGTGGGCCCCGTCGAGGCCCCGGTCGATGGCCGTCTGCTCGTCGGCGTGGCACATCATGGGCAGCACGATGGCGATGTTGGCGTTCACGGCGAACCCGGCCGGCACACACTCATCGGAGGCGATGGTGTCGTAGTAGTCGCCCACCCAGTGTTCGGCTTCGCCCGGTTCGACGAAGGCGAACGTGAGGGCGCCGATGCCCTTGGTGGCCGCTAGGTGGATGGTGTCCCGCTGGCTGCACGCCACCCACAGCGGCGGATGGGGCTTCTGGTGGGGTTTGGGGACCACGTTGCGGGCCGGCATCTGCAGCCACTTGCCCTCCCAGCCGGCGAAGGGCTCCTCGACCATCATGCGGGTGGCGGCCTCGATGTGGTCCAGCCACTGGTCGCGCTTGGTGGCCCGGTCGATGCCGAAGCCGTCCAGCTCGGCGGTCGACGACGACTCGCCGGTGCCGAAGTCGACCCGGCCGTCGGACACCAGGTCGAGGGTGTTCAGGCGCTCCACGACCCGGGCCGTGTGGTTGTAGGCACCGGGGAGCAGCACGATGCCGTGGCCGAGGCGGATGCGGGACGTGCGCTGGCTGGCCGCAGCCAGGAACACCTCAGGGGCCGACGAGTGGCTGTACTCCTCGAGGAAGTGGTGTTCGACCTCCCAGACGTGGTCGAAGCCGAGGCGGTCGGCCAGCTCGACCTGGTCGAGGGCGTCCTTGAGCAGCCGGTGCTCGTCGCCGTCCTCCCACGGTCTGGGGATCTGGTGCTCGTAGAAGATGCCGAACTTCATGGCCGGAGGGTAGAAGAGAGAATGGTCCGGACCGGTATCGGCCCGGACGCGTGGCGTACTCTCGTCGGGATGGACCGGAAGCGGATGATCCTCGTGGCTGCCGGGGCCGTGATCGTGGTCGCCGGCCTGGTCTGGTACTTCGTGCTGCGGGACACCGCGCCGCCGCCCCCCGACGCCGCTTCGGCCGCGGCCACCGCAGCCGCCGCCCAGACGACCACCAGCGAGGCGCCCACGACCAGCGTGCCGCCGACCACCAGCGAGGCGCCCACCACCAGCGAGGCGCCAACGACGACCGAGGCCCCGGCCACGACGGCTGCTCCCACCACCACGGAGGACGACGGCGGGGTCGACGGCATCTGGGCCGTCGACACCTCCATCGGGTCGTTCAGCGACTTCACGAGCAGCTACGTGGGGTTCCGGGTCGACGAGGAGTTGGGTCGGGGCATCGGCCACACCACCGCCGTGGGTCGCACCCCGCTCGTGTCCGGCCAGGCCGAGCTGGATGGCTCGACCCTGGTCGCGGTCACGATCACCGCCGACCTGCGGGGGCTGCGCACCGACCGCGCGTCCCGCGATGGGCGGGTCCAGTCGGCGCTCGACACCGACACCCACCCCGAGGCGGTGTTCACCCTCGACACGCCGGTCGAGCTGGTCGACGGCGCCGCTGACGGGGGCGAGGTGCCGGTCACCGCAGCCGGCGAACTCACCGTCAAGGGTGTCACCAACCCCGTCACCGTCGACCTGACCGCCCAACTGGTCGGCGACATCGTCACCGTCACCGGACAGTTCGACATCGAGTTCGCCGACTACGGGATCGAGGCGCCCAGCGCACCGATCGTCGTGTCGGTCGAGGACCACGGCATCGTCGAGATCCAGTTGTTCCTCACCGGGTCGGGTTGACCCCGGCCATGGGGTCCGGGCGGCGGCTCGACCGCGTTGCGCGGCGGGTGTCGCCGACCAGCCCGTTCGCCGCCCTGCAGCACCGTAATTTCACCCGGTTCCTCGTCGGCAACACCATCACCAACGTCGGCCAGTTCCTCCAGGGGCTGTCGGTACCGTTCCTCGTCAACGAGATGACCGACGCCAACCGCTGGGTCGGCGCGGTGTCGTTCGCCGCCCTCATCCCGGCCGTGATGACCACACCGATCTCCGGGACTCTGGCCGACCGGATCAACCGCCGGACCATCCTGGCCGCCGCCTATGCGGTACAGACCGCCGTCACCACGGTCTTCCTGGTGCTGTATCTGGGCGAGGCCCTCACCCCGTGGCGGATTCTCGGGTTGCAGTTGGTGTCGGGTGCGGCCGCCGGATTTCAGTGGGCGCCCACCCAGAGCCTGACCGCCATCCTGGTGCCCCGGTCGTCGCTGCAGAACGCGGTGCGGCTGGTGTCGATCTCGTTCACCGCCGGCCGGTCGATCGGCCCGATGGTCGCCGCGCTGATCCTCGCCTTGAGCGGGCCCGGCCTGGCCTTCGCCGGCACCGTGGGGTGCTACGTGGTCGGGGTGCTCACCTTGTTGACCGTCCGGTCGCCGTGGACACCTCCGGCCTCCTCGGAGGGATTCGTCGCCCAGTTCCGGGCCGGGGTGACCTATGTACGTCGGCGGCCGTCGATCCGCTTGGCCATCCGGCTGTCGTTCAGCGTCGCGGCCCTCATGGCCGTGTTCGCCTTCGCGTTGACGGCCAGCGTGGCCGACGACGTGCTGCACACCGGCGGTGGTGGCCTCGGAGCGTTGGCCATGATGATGGGGCTGGGTTCCGTGCTGTCCAGCATCTACATCTCCGGTCGGGGTGGGCAGGCCCGCCGGTCGCGGCTCGAAGCGTTCGCCGTCTGCGCCTACGCCGTCGGCATGGTCGTGGCGGCGTCGACGCCGTGGTTGATCGTGGGGCTGGTCGGCTTCCTGATCATGGGGGTGGCCCACATGCTGCACGGCGTCAACCTGTCGACGGCCCTGCAACTCCAGATCGATGAGGCGTACCGGGGGCGGGTGATGGCGGTGTGGCTGTTCTCCATGCTGTCGGGGATCCCGCTGGGCTCGATCCTCGGCGGAATCCTCGGCGACCTGATCGGGGTACGCATCGTGATGTTCGCCTACACGGCGCTGTTCGTCCTCCTCGTCGCGGTGACGGCGCGCACGACCGGCGGTCGTCCCGGCCTCGGGCTCCTCGATGCCGACCTGGAGGACGGCGCGGACGCCTGACCGGCCGGTCGCCGTTGCGTTTGCTCACAAGGGCGATTCGCGGGAGACTTGGGGGTGCTGACCCCGACCGGGGGTCCGAGACTGGGAGACCAATGGCCGCCGACCCTTCGGAGCGACTGCTCGAAGCGATCGATGCCCTGGAGGAACTGGCGCGCGCCGTCACCCCTGGGCAGGCCGCCGAGGACCTCGACCCGCTGGTGCTCCAGTCGTTCTGGCGTGAGTGGCCGCACGCCAGCGTGTGGGCCGGCACCCTGTGGCGGCACCTGAACCGTGACCTCGAGCGGCCGGCATCGCAGCAGCGCGACGCCGAGCTCGACGAGGTCGGGGGCGTCGGTTGATGGTCGCCGTCAGCGACGTGATGACCGACGAGGTCGTCACCCTGGCCCAGGAGGCCACCATGTCCGATGCGGCCCGCATCATGGTGCGGGGAGGCTTCGGTTCGGTGGTCGTCGTGCACGGTCGGATGATCGTGGGCATCGTGACTGAGCGCGACGTCCTGCGGGCCGCCGCTGACGAGACCGACCTACGGGCCGCTCCGGTGCAGCGGTGGATGACTCCCGAGCCGGAGACTGGGGCGCCTGGTCTCGAGACCGAGGATGCCGCTGAGCTGATGCTGTCCCGCGGCTTCCGGCATCTACCGATCGTCGACGGTGGCGATCTGCTCGGCATGGTCAGCCTGCGCGACGTGTTGAGCGCCCGCATCGGGCGCCGCTGACCGCTCGACGCCTGCAGGCGGCTCGTGGCCACCGACCTCCAGACTCGGGCCCACCGCACCAACGCCTCGTGGACTGCGGCTCCCGTGTATCTGACGGTCCGCACCTTGGTGCGGACGATCATGTGGCCGTTCCTGCGGGCCCGGGCGACGGGCCGCGAGCACATTCCGGCCGCCGGACCGGTGATCCTGGCGCCGGTCCACCGTTCCAACCTCGACTCGCTGCTGTTGTCGCCGCTGACCCGCCGTCGACTCAGGGCCCTGGCCAAGGAGAGCCTGTTCGGCGTGCGGCCCCTCGCATGGGTGATGGCGTCGCTCGGCGCGTTTCCGATCCGACGGGGAACCGCTGACCGGGAGTCGATGCGCGTCGCCCGCGACCTGCTGCACGACGACAACCTGTTGCTGGTGTTCCCGGAGGGCACGCGACACGACGGGGACCAGGTGGCGGAGTTGTTCGACGGCACCGCCTATCTGGCGGCCAAGACCGGTGCACCGGTCGTGCCGGTGGGGATCGCCGGAACCACCCGGGCCATGCCGCCGGGCGCCAAGCTGCCCCGCCGGTCGACGGTCCGCATCGTGGTGGCCGAGCCGCTCGCCCCACCCGCCCCGAAGGCTCCTCGCAGCGAACTGCGGGCCTGGACGATCCAACTCTCCGAGGCGCTCCAGGCCGTCCAGGACGAAGCGGTCACCGCCGCCCGCTGACGACCCGACCTGCAACGGTGGGGGGCGGATTCGGGGCCGGGGGTGGTTCCGTGACAGCGTGGCTGCCGTGGAACGACAGCGGATGATCGGGCGGGGGGCGGCGGTCCTGTCGGTGGCGTGCCTGGCCGCCGGGCCGAGCATCGTGAAGATCTCGGAATTGACCCCGATGAACCTGGCGACGTGGCGTCTGGTGGTCGCCGTGTGTGGGTACTGGACGGCCATGCGGCTCGCCAAGCGGCGTCTCGGCTGGGCCGAACTGCGAGGATCCGCGGTTGGCGGCCTCGTTTTTGGGGCCAACCTGGTGTTCTTCTTCCACGCGATGCGGCGCACGACCGCAGCGAACGCCGTGGTGATCGGCTCACTGCAGCCGGCGATCCTGCTTGGGGTGGCCGGGCCGCTGTTCGGGGAGCGGCCCCGACGTTCCCTGTACGCCTGGTCGGCGCTGGCCGTCGGCGGTGTGGTGTTGTCGGTGTACGCCTCGCGTGCCGACGGGGTCGCCACCCGGCAAGGCGACCTGTACGCCGTGTTCGCCATGCTGTTGTTCTGCGCCTACTACGTGGTGTCGAAACGGGCCCGAACCGAGCTGGATTCGCTGACCTACCAGTGCGGCCTGACCGTGTCGGCGCTGTGGATCGTCGTCCCCGTCGCCTTCCTGTCCGACGGCGGGGTGACGGTGCCGACGGGCGGCGACTGGTGGCCGGTCGTCCTCATGGCGGCCATTCCCGGCACGGGGCATTGGCTGACCAACTACGCCCACGCCCACGTGACGCTGTCGGCGATGGGGATCATCAACCTCCTGTTCACCGTGGTGGCGCCGCTCTACGCGTGGTGGCTGGTTGACGAGAGCCTCGGCGGTCTCCAGATGGCGGGAATGGGCATCGTGATGCTCACCCTGGCCGCAGTGGTCACCCGGCCGATCGAAGCGCCGAGGCGGTCAATCGCCTGACGGCGACTCCGTGAGGAGGAACACCGGTCCGGCCCAACGGTCGACGAGGGTCGCCACCATCGAATCGTCGGTGCGCTCGGGGACCACGATCTGACCCCGATGGTCCGGGGTGGCGGCGTGCAGGTCCGCCACCGTGGCGAACCCGAAACCCAACGCACTGCCGATCGAAGCCCGGACCGGCTGGTCGCCGAAGGAGATGCGCTGGTCGACGATGATGGTTCCTCCGACCCGGAAGTCGGCCGGCGACGACGCGGGGCCGAACACCAGCACGTCGCCGGACCACGTGTCGGTGATGGTCCGGTGGAGGGCCCCGGAACACACCACGAGGGGGTTGGGGACCGAGGACCCGATTCGCCCGAGGCCGTGGGCCAGGTCGCCATCGGATCGCACCTGGGCCACGTCGGGGGCGAACACCGACGCCAGGTCGGCGCCGTCGAGCACATCGCCGGGTCCGATCACGACGACCGTGGCGTCGAACGCCCGGGCCAGTGCGGCGGCGGCCGGAAGCACGTTGGCGTCGGTGTCGCTGGCAACGGGGACGAGAAGGTGGGAGAACATCAGCGCGGCGATCGTAGGTCGCCCCCGGTCGCACGCGCCCGGTCGGGAACCGGTTCGCATCCCGGCTCCGTCACGACGAGACTGCGCCGATGCAGCGGGGGCTCGTCTACGGCATCGGCGCCTACGCCCTGTGGGGGCTGTCGCCGGTCTTCTGGAAGGAACTCGACCACCTGTCGGCCCACGACACGATGGGTTACCGCATTCTCTGGACGGCGGCGCTCATGGCGCTCTACCACGTGGTGCGGGGGACGTGGGGTCGGTTGGTCGACGTGTTCAGCGACCCGCGGTTGCTCCGGCTGCAGGTGATCGCCGCGGCGATGATGCTGATCAACTGGTCGACCTGGGTGTGGGCCATCTACAACGACCACGTGCTCCAGGCCAGCCTCGGCTACTTCATGGTCCCCCTGGTCAGCGTCTTCCTCGGCGTCATCGTGCTGGGCGAGCGGTTGCGTCCGATGCAGTGGACGTCGGTCGGGTTGGCCGCGGCCGGGGTGGCCTGGCTGACCTTCGAAGTCGGGACGGTGCCGGTGGTCGCCCTGGTGTTGGCGGCGACGTTCGGGATCTACGGTCTGGTCAAGAAGACCGCCGACCTGCCCGCCGTCGATTCGCTCGCCACCGAGGTGCTGCTGCTGTCCGGTCCGGCCCTGGTGTTCGTCGCGGTGCGGGCCGCCGACGGGCACGGGGTGATGGGCCCCGGGGTGCCGCTCGACAACGTGCTGCTGGTCGGCACCGGGTTGATGTCGCTGACGCCGCTGCTGTTCTTCGCCGGGGCGGCCCGCCGGGTGACCCTGACCGTGCTCGGGGTGCTGCAGTACCTGGCCCCGACCATCAACTTCCTGCTCGGCACGCTGGTCTACGACGAACCGTTCGACGGTGGCCGGTTGGTCGGCTACTCGGCCATCTGGGTGGCCGTGGTCGTGTTCACCGCCGACAGCGTCCTGATGGGTCGTCGGACCAGAAGGGTCTGACAGTCAGACCCGGGCGGCGGCCAGCACCTCGTCGGCGAAGGCCGGGGCCTCGAGTTCGAGCCGGCGGCGGTTCAGTGACCGGGCGGCGACCACCTCGGCACCGTGCGATTCGAGCAAGGCGGCCAGCTTGTCGGCGGCGTTGCCGGGGTTGACGGCGTGGGTCATGAACGCGGCGACCCGCTTGTTCCAGAGCTTCGGGATGCTGCGCACCTTGCCGGAGTCACCGGGCCGGTGGCCGAACAGGATGAGCCCGTCGACCCACGTGCCGACCAACACCAGGTCGGCATCGGCGAGTTCCTTGAAATCGATGTTGGTGACCGGTCGCACGGACACCGTGGCACCGGTGGCCTTGACGGCACCGCCCAACAACTCGGCGGCCCGCCGGGTGTTGCCGGTGCGGCTCTGATGGATGATGACGACGTTCATGTCGGACCAGTTCATCGGGGACGGGGCTCAAGGGACAGTGTGCCCGCTGGACGGGTGCCCGCGCGCCCTTTCGGACTCAGACCGCGGGACGGGTGCCGGTGACGGCGACGTGGCCGGGGCTGAGCATCACGAAGCCCGGAGCGCGGACCTGGGCCAGTGCGGTCGCACCGTCGTCATTGGTGATCAAACCGGCACCGACCAGCCTGGGTATGGCCCGCTCGAGGGCGAGGAACCACCATTCGCCCGCCGGTTCTCCGGGGCGCATGGCCCACATGCCGCCATCCACCGTGATGTCGGTTAGGCCCAGTCGCCGGAACCGGTCGACGAGCTGGAGGCCGAAGTCGGGGTCGTGCCACTCGTTGCCGACCGCGCCGGCGATCAGGCGGTGCACGGTGCGGTAGGGCTCGTCGAGGTCCTGGTCGGCGAACCCGGCGAACACCGCGTCCTCGATCACCAGCCGGCCCCCGGGGCGCAGGGCCCGGACCAACTTCTCCAGCACCGTCTCCCGTCCGGGCAGGTGTTGGAGCAGGGCCCGGGCGTGGACCACGTCGAAGGCGTCGACGGGCAGCGGTTCCCGTTCGACGTCGTGCTGACGCATCTCCACGTGTGCCGGCATGTCGAGGTGGAACCGCAGGTCGATGTCGGTGGACAGCACATGCCCGGTCGGGCCCACCCGTTCGGCCAGCCACGCGGTCACCGTTCCGGCACCCGCCCCGGCTTCTAGCACCCGGGCCCCGGTGGTCACGCCTGCCGCGGTGAGGGCGGTGAACGTGTCGGGATCGCGGCACTCGGCCAGCATGGCCAGCCGGACACGTTCGAGTTCGACCTCGTCGTCGGGGGTCTCGTAGCGGTCGGCGGCCATCGGGCAACCCTAGGCGCCTCCACCCACCGGTAGAGTCGGGCCATGCCGCTCTACGACTACCGCTGTGGTGAATGCGACGAGGTGTTCGAGGTGCGCCGGCCCATGGCTGAGTCGTCCGAGCCGGCGACCTGCCCGGCCGGCCACCCCGGTGCCCGACGCATGCTGTCGGTGTTCGCCGCGGTGGGCGGGCCATCGACGGCTCCGGTGCCGCCGCCGACCGGCGGTGGCTGTGGCGGTCACTGCGCCTGTCATCCCGGCTGAGCCGGTGCCGCCGCCCGGCGTCTAGGTTCGTCGCCGAAACGACCACCCCGGGAAGGGCTTCGACATGACGGGCAGACTCGATGGACGGGTGACCTGCATCACCGGTGCCGGCTCCGGGCTGGGCCGGGCCATCGCCGAACGATTCGCGGCCGAAGGCGCCACCGTGGTGGCCCAGGACCTCAACGTCGACGCCGCTGGCGAGACCATCGGCCTGCTCGGTGACGGCGACCACCTGGCGGTGGGCGGCGACGTGTCCGACGAGGCGGCGATGGTCGATGCTTTCGCGGTCATCGCCGACCGTCTGGGCCGGGTCGACGTGATGGTCAACAACGCCGGCGTCGACAAGCTGCCCGGCGACGGCTTTGACCGCATGCTGGCCGGTGAGGGGCCACAGATCACCATGATGCCCACCGACGTGTTCTCCAGGATGCTGGCGATCCACGCCGCCGGCACGTTCACCTGTACCCGGGAGGCGGTCAAGGTGATGGGTGCGGGCGGCGCCGTCATCACCATGTCGAGCATCGCCGGCGTCGCCGGATGGGGGCCGGTGCACTACGCCACCGCGAAGGGCGCCATCCTCGGGTTCACCAAGTCGGCGGCCCGCGAGCTGGGCGGCATGGGGATCCGGATCAATGCCATCGCCCCCGGGGTGATCGATACCCCGATGACCGCCGGCGTCGACGAGGCCATGCTGGCACCGATGGTGATGATGACCCCGTTGCGCCGGAAGGGCACCGCCGACGAGATCGCCACCACAGCGCTGTTCCTGGCCTCCGACGACAGTTCGTTCATCAC
Source organism: uncultured Microthrixaceae bacterium (assembly GCA_964586175.1). Classification (GTDB taxonomy): domain Bacteria; phylum Actinomycetota; class Acidimicrobiia; order Acidimicrobiales; family MedAcidi-G1; genus CAZPGL01. The sequence continues at coordinate 77,433 of CAZPGL010000003.1, forward strand.
CGGCCAGTGGATCTCCCCCAACGGGGGTCTGATCACGGTGTGACCGGTTCCGACCGGTCCAGGGCGGCCAGGCTGCGGGTGATCTCGGCCGCCGTACACCCCATCTCGGCTAGGCCGGCGGCCAGGATCGCCCGATAGGCGGGGCTGGGTGGGCCTGGAGGCGGCGGGTCCGTCGAGCCGAGGGTCACCGCGCCGACGCCGTCGATGGGCGGCAGGGTGATGAGCAGGTCGATCGGTCCCGGGTTGGTGACCACCGCGTCGCCGACCTTCGGGAAGTGGTCGGGGAGGGTCACCTCGTCGGTGGCCCGACCGTTCTCCTGGGCCACGATGTCGGCCAGCTGGCTGCGGGTGACCCGCCACGCCCGCCCGATGGGCGGTTCGGTGCCGTCGGACAGCGCTTCGTGCGGGCACCAGGCGACCCCGCCGCCCCAACGTCGGGAATGGCCCCCGAACCGCACCGGGTGCGGCACGGTGACCCGGCGGTCGTCTCGGGGATGGGTGGGGTCGGCGGCCCCACGGTGGCGGCCGAACGGCGAGTCGTCGCCCGCCCCCAGCAGGTAGGCCAGCATGCGGTCACCGAACAGGTTCGACCCGTAGGCCACGTACCAGACGGCCTCGTCGGGTCTGGTGACCGGCGGGGTCACGTGGTCGCCCGGACGGCGTCGGCGAGCCCGGCCGGTCCGGAGCCGATCACCACGGTGTCGGATTCCGGCGCCATGGATCCAGTCTCGCGCCGTTGCTCAGGCCAGCAGGGCGTCGAGGGCTGCTGCGGCCGGATCGTCGGCCGGGGGAGCGTCGGCCGGGATTGCGCCCAACCACGTCAGGCTGACCCGGCCGTCCATCACAGCACCACCGTCGGTGTCGGAGGGGAGCTGCGCCGCTTCGCCCCACGACACCGCCACCCGGTACGAGCCGGCATGGCCCGACTTGGGTTCGAGGGTCGCCGCCGACAGGGTGCGGGGTGGGAGGTTGCCGATGGCGGTGTGCGACCAGCCGGTCATCTCGGCCACCGGGCGGTTGGGGACGTTGACGTTGAGCACCGCCGGTTCGCTGGGTGGATCGGTGGCGATGGCGGCGACGACGGCACCGGCCACCTCGCCGGCCGCAGACCAGTGCTGGTTGTCGAGCACGTCCTCGGCGCCCTGCCCCTCGACCCCCCAGCCGGTGACGGCCTGGCTGACCGCAATGCCGGTGAGGCCGCCGTTGCGGGCGGTGATGGCGGCGCCCACGGTGCCCGAGTGGTAGACGGCACGACCCACGTTGATACCCGGGTTGATGCCGGCGACGACCAGGTCGAAGGGCTCGCCGAACAGCCCGAGCCGCGAGTAGACGACGCACAGCCCGGGAGGGCCGCTCACCGACCAGGCCCGGTCGATGCCGTCGACGCGGGCGTCGTGGACCTCGGGCCGGGTGAGGTGGACGGCACCCAGCGAAGCTCCGGCACCCGAGTACTCGCGGTCGGGGGCGACGACGGTGACGTCACCATGCTCGGCGACGGCCCGGGCCAGCACGTGCAGCCCCACCGAGTCGATGCCGTCGTCGTTGGTCACCAGGATGCGCACGTCTCCGACCGTAGTGGTGTGCCGTGCCCGGCCCGGAGCCCGGCTCAGCCGTCGAGTCGGGCGGCCAGGTACTCCCATTCGCCCATGAGGCGGGCCGCTTCGTCCTTGGCCGCGTCATGGGCGGCCACCGCGGCGCGCGCCGCGTCTGGGTCGAGGTACAGGTCGGGGTCGGCCAGCACGGCCTGAGTCTCGGCGACGGTGGCTTCGGCGGCCTCCCAGGCCCGCTCCACCTTGGCCAGTCGGCGTTGGTCGGCGAGCTGCGGGTCGCGCTGGCGTCCCTTCTTGGGCTTGGGCGCCGGCTTGGCCGCGGTGGGTGGTCGATGCTGCGTCGGTTCGGGGGAGCCCTGCTGGGTGGGGTACAGCACCCGGTCGGGCACGCCCTCGTACCAGCGGGCGGTGCCGTCGCGCACCTCGACGAGGGCGTCGGCCACGGATCGCAGCAGGTGCCGGTCGTGGGTGATGAGCACGACGGTGCCCGGATAGGCGGCCAGGGCATCCTCGAGGACGTCGCAACTCGGTAGGTCCAGGTGGTTGGTCGGCTCGTCCAGGATCAGCAGGTTGACCGGCACGGCCAGCGTCTTGGCCAGGGCCAGGCGGGTCTGTTCGCCGCCCGACAGGTCACCGACCCGGCGGTCGACGGCATCGCCGCGGAACCCGAACGACGCCAGGTAGGTCCGGAGGTTGCGGCCGCCGGCCTCGACTCCCGGGACGGTCTTGAACTCCTCGAGGACGGTGCGGCGCTCGTCGAGCACCTCGGCCTGCAGCTGGTCGAAGCTGGACATGTCCACGTTGGTGCCGAGGGTGACCCGGCCGGCCAGTGGGGCGAGCCCGCCGGTCAGCATCTTGACCAGGGTGGTCTTGCCGGCGCCGTTGGGGCCGACCAGGCCGATGGTGTGGCCCCGCTCCACGGCGAACGACACGTCGTCGAGGACCACCTGGCCGTCGTAGCCGGCGGTGACCCCGTCGAACTCGGCGACGAGCCGGGAGGATCGACGGGGAGCCGGGAACCCGAAGCGGGCCGCCGGGTCGTCCCGTTCCTCGATGACGATGCGGTCCAGCTTCTCCAGGGCCTTGACCCGGCTCTGGACCTGCCGGGCCTTGGTGGCCTTGTACCGGAACCGCTCGATGAAGCGTTCGGTCTGGGCGACCTGCCGGGACTGTTGGGCCGCGGCGGCCCGTTGGGCGGCCAGGTGCTCCTCGCGGGCGATGACGAAGTCGGCGAACCCGCCCACGTACTCGGTGACCTTCGTGCCGGCGAGTTCCAGGATGCGGTTGGCCACCCCGTCGATGAAGTCGCGGTCGTGGCTGACGAACAGCAGGCCGCCGTGCCAGCCGGCCAGCTGCTGTTCGAGCCAGGCCACCGAGTCGATGTCAAGGTGGTTGGTGGGCTCGTCCATGACCAGCAGGTCGGGGTCGGAGAGCAGGAGGCGGGCCAGGGCGACCCGCATCCTCCATCCGCCTGACATCTCGCCCATGGGGCGGTCGTGGTCGGCCGGGTCGAAGCCCAGTCCGGAGAGGATGCGGTGGGCGTCGGCTTCGACGGCGTACCCCCCGAGCTGTTCGAAGCGGGACTGGGCGTCGCCGTAGGCCTGGAGTAGCCGATCCTGTTCGTCGCCGGTGGCTTCGGCCAACCGATGGCCGAGCGATTCGATCTCGCCGGCCAGCCCGGTTACCTGCTCGGCACCCAGCATCACCTGTTGGAACACCGACCGCCCGGTCTCGACCGGCAGCTCCTGGGGGAGGTAGCCGATGCGCAACTCCTTGGGGCGGTGCACCTCGCCCCGGTCGGGGACCTGCATGCCGACGAGCACCTCGAGCAGGGTGGTCTTGCCGGTGCCGTTGCCGCCGACGAGGGCCACACGGCGGCCGGGTCCCAACTGGAGGGCGACGTCGGTGAACAGGGTCCGGGGGCCGAAGGACCGGGAGAGCCCGGAGGCGGTGAGCACGGGTGCGGGCGCTGGCGGGAGGCCCGGTCAGGCGACCGGTGGGTCCCAGCGGACTACCGCGGCCGCCGACGACATGCCGGCACCGAAGCCGACCATCAGCACCAGGTCGCCGGCGTCGACCCGGCCGTGGTCGATGGCGTCGACGAGGGCGAGGGGGATGGAGGCTGCCGACGTGTTGCCGGTGCGTTCGAGCACCATGGCCGCCTTGTCGCGGGGGATGCCCATGCGCTTGAAGGCGGCGTCGATGATGCGCACGTTGGCCTGATGGGGCACGACGAGGGCGAGGTCGTCGGCGGTGATGCCGGCCTGGTCCATGGCGGCGTTGGCCGCGGCCTCCATGGCCAGCACGGCCCGCCGGAAGACCTCCTGGCCGTACATGACGATCTTGTCGCCGTGGTCGCAGTAGAGGATGCCGGCCGCCGCGCCGTCGGACATGAGGTTCCAGCCGAGCAGGGTGGGCTGGTCGGCGGTGCGTTCGATGACCACGGCACCGGCGCCGTCGCCGAACAGCACGCAGGTGCCCCGGTCGTCCCAGTCGGTGATGCCCGACAGGGCGTCGCTGCCGATGAGCAGGACGCGTTCGACGCCGCCGTCGATGAACTGCATGGCGGTGACGAGGCCGTAAACGAAACCGGAGCAGGCGGCGTTCATGTCGATGGCGCCACAGGTGAGGCCCAGGTTGTGCTGGATGACCGAGGCGCTGGCCGGGAACTGCTGGTCGGACGTGCAGGTGGCGAGGAGCAGCAGGTCGATGTCGTCGGCGGCGACACCGGCCATGGCCATGGCCGCTTTGCCCGCTTCGGTGGACATGCCGGTGACCGTGCCGTCGACGTGTCGGGCGCCGATGCCGGTGCGATCGCGGATCCATTCGTCGGAGGTGTCGACCATCGTCGACAGTTCCTCGTTGGTCAGGCGCCGTTCGGGCAGATGGCTGGCCCAACCGGTGATACGTCCGTACGGCATGACTGGGCCCCGGGGTCGCGGTGTCTGTCGGTGGGGCTGGGGCCACGCTACCCGAGGGGTCGGGCCACTCCGTGCGGGGTGGCGGCCTCCGGTTAGGGTCGCTGGCCGATGGACGACCATGAGATCGCCGGGCAACTGGCCCGGGAGGCCGGCGAGTTACTGGTCGAGGTGCGGGCCCGGGGGTTCGACGAGCGCCGGTCCGGCTACCAGATCCAGGACCTCGGTGACCGTGCCGCCCACGAGTTGTTGGTCGAACGGCTGGCCGAACTTCGACCCGGGGACGCCGTGCTGTCCGAGGAGGGGACCGACGACCGGCGTCGCCTGGCGGCGGAACGCACATGGATCGTCGACCCGCTGGACGGCACCCAGGATTTCGGCCGACCGGGAAGCGTGGAGTGGGCGGTGCACGTGGCCCTGGTGGTCGGCGGCCGCCCGGTCGCCGCCGCGGTGGCCCTGCCGGCCGAGAACCGGCTCTACGGCACTGCCCAGTCGCCGACCCGTCGCCCGGTGCCCCGGGACCGTCCGATCGTCATCACGAGCCGCAGCCAGTGGGGTGAGGCCGAGGAGGTGGCCCGGGCCATCGGCGGCGTGGTGCGGTCGTGCGGCTCGGCGGGGGTGAAGGCCATGGCGGTCGTTGGGGGGTTCGCCGACGTGTACGTGCACCCGAGTGGTCTCTACGAGTGGGACGCCTGTGCCCCTGCCGGGGTGGCCGAGGCCGCCGGGCTGGACGTCAGCGGCGTCGACGGCCGCCCGCTGGAGTTCAACAAGGCCCGTCCGGTGGTGGCCGGCCTGCTGATCAGCCGCTCCGAGTACACCGAGGCGGCCCGTCGGGCCCTCCGCTGGTGACCAGACCGTGACAGGGGGACAGTCCCCCGATCACGGTCTGGACAGCGATCGCCAGAGAGTCGCCACCTGGGTCTCGAGGGACGCCAGGTCGCCGTCGTTGGTGACGACGTGGTCGGCCACGGCGAGGCGTTCGGCGTCGGTGGCCTGGGCGGCCATGCGGGCCCGGGCGTCGTCGGCCGACACGCCCCGGTCGGCGAGACGGGCCAGGCGCACTTCGGGATCGGCTTCGACGACGACGACCTCGGTGTAGCCCCGCCCGCCGGGCAAACGGCCCAGCCGGCTCTCGACGAGCACCGCCATGTCCAGCACCACGACGGCCGGCGGGCCGGGGCGGGTCGCCAGGTCGGTCAGCGTCGCCTCCAGGCGCCGGTTGATGGCCGGATGGCTGATGGCCTCCAGCTCGGTCAGCCGGCCCCCGCCGAACACCTCGGCGGCCAGGGCGGCCCGGTCGACGTCGCCGGCCGCGTCGAGAACGCCATCACCAAACGTGTCGGCCACCTCAGCGAGGACCGCCGGGTCGGTGAGCACCTCGCGGCCGACGGCGTCGACGTCGATGACGTGGGCCCCGTGCCCGGCCAGCAGCCCGGCCACCGTCGACTTGCCTGCCCCGATGCCACCACACAGCCCGATCACCTTCACCTCTCCAGGCTGGAACACCGGGCGGGACGCGCACCAGTCGGGCGCCGCTAGCCTGACCGCGCCCTGTGGCGAGGCGAAGCCGGTGCGATTCCGGCGCTGTCCCGCAACTGTGTGCCCGGTGTTCCGGGCGAGCCAGGCCGACCGGCCGCAGGGTTCGACAACGGCTCTCGAGGAAGAGCGGTCGTCGGGCAGGGCTCCTGTCTGCGCCGTTTCCCCGACAGACAGGAGAAACAGATGACCCGCCCACCGGCCCGCCTGTTGCCCGCGGTCGGCCTCACCTTCGTGCTTCTCGCCGCGGCATGCGGATCCAGCAGCACATCGAACGGCAGCGCCCTTTCGGGGGAGACCACCGCGGCCCCGGTCGCCACGACCGAAGCGGAACCCGAGGCACCGTCGGCCATCGTGTCGCTGTCGCCGACGGCCACCGAGATCCTGTTCGCCATCGGCGCCGGCGGACAGGTCGTGGCCGTCGACGACCAGTCGACGTATCCGGCCGACGCTCCGATGACCGCCCTGTCCGGGTTCACCCCCAACGTCGAAGCCATCGCCGAGTACGACCCCGACCTGGTGGTCATCTCCTACGACCCGGGCGACCTGGTCGCCGGCCTCGATGCCCTGGGCATCACCACCGTCCTGCAGGGGACGGCGCACTCGCTGGACGACAGCTACGCCCAGATCACCGAGCTGGGTGAGCTCACCGGCCATGCCGCCGAAGCCGCCGAGGTGAACGCGGCCATCGCCGACGGGCTGGCCGAGCTCGCTGACGGCGCAGTCGGTACCGGCCTCACCTACTTCCACGAGGTCGACAGCACGCTCTACACCGCCACGTCGACCACCTTCGTCGGCCAGCTCTACGCCCTGCTCGGCCTCGAGAACATCGCCGACCCGGCCGACGAGGACGGTTGGGGGTACCCGCAGCTGTCACCCGAGTACATAATCGACGCCGACCCCGACATCATCTTCCTGGCCGACGCCGCCTGGGGCGAATCAGCCGAGACGCTGGCCCTCCGGCCGGGCTGGGATTCGCTGAGCGCGGTCACCGATGGCCGCGTCGTGGCCCTCGACGAGACCGCCGGCCGCTGGGGCCCGCGCGTCGTCGACTTCCTCGCCACGGTCCGGGCCGCGGTCGAGGACGCCGCCGGCCACCCGTGACCGCCACCACCCACGAGCCGGAGCGAGCGGGCCGGTTCCGGCCGGCCGGGTTGCGGCCCTGGTGGGTGGCCACCGGGATCGGTGCGGTGGTCGTGGCCGGCCTGGCCGGGTTGGTGCTGGGCCCGGCCAGCCTCGGTGTCGGCGACGTCCTCACCGAGCTGGCCGACCGCCTGCCGTTCGTCGATACCGAGTCGGGCCTCGGCGAGCGCCAGCGGGCCATCGTCTGGGAGATCCGCCTGCCCCGGGTCGTCCTGGGGCTGCTCGTCGGCGCCATGCTGGCCACCGCCGGCGGGGCGTACCAAGGGGTGTTCCGCAACCCGCTGGCCGACCCGTACCTGCTCGGGGTGGCCGCCGGCGCCGGCTTCGGGGCCACGGTGGCGATCGTGGCCGGCCTCGGCGACGGCACCGGCGTGTTCGACGCCGTGCCGATGGCCGCCTTCGCCGGTGCCCTGCTGGCCGTGACCCTCACCTACCTGGTGGGCGCCACCGGCGGCCGGCTCGATCCGGTGACCAGCCTGGTGCTGGCCGGGGTCGCCGTGGCCAGCTTCTTCACCGCGGTCCAGACCTTCGTCCAGCAGCGCGACTCGGAGACGATCCGGCAGGTGTACTTCTTCGTCCTCGGCCAGCTGCGCACCGCCGGGTGGGCCGAGGTGGGCCTGGTCGCCCCGTACACCGGGGTGTGCCTGCTGGTCATCCTGGCCCTGCGCCGGCGCATGGACGCCCTCGGGGTGGGGGACGAGGAGGCCGGCTCGCTGGGGTTGGACGTGCGCCGGGTGCGCCTGGTGGCGGTGCTGGCAGCTTCTCTGGGGACGGCGGCCGCGGTGGCGGTCAGCGGGCTGATCGGCTTCGTGGGCATCATCGTGCCCCACACCATCCGTCTGCTGTTCGGCGCCAGCTACCGGGTGATCCTGCCCCTCACCGTGCTGTTCGGCGGGGCGTTCCTCGTGGCCGCCGACCTGGTGGCCCGCCTGGCCCTCGAGCCGGCCGAGATCCCCATCGGAGTCGTCACCGCCTTCCTCGGGGCGCCGTTCTTCGTGCTGGTGCTGCGCACGGCGAGGCGGTCCCGGTGACCGGCATCGTGTGCCGCGGTGTCGAGGTTGCCTTTGGGCCGGTCGAGGTGCTGCGAGGCGTCGACCTGGAGGTGGCGCCCGGTGGCTGGGTGACCGTGGTCGGACCCAACGGCGCCGGCAAGAGCACCCTGCTGCGGGCCGTGGCCGGACTGTTGGCCGCCCGGGGCGAGGTCCTGGTCGACGATCTTCGTGTCGAGGCGGCGACCCGCCGGCAGGTGGCCCGACTGGTCGCCGTGGTGCCCCAGGAGCCGGTGATTCCGCCGGGCATGCGGGTGATCGACTACGTGCTGTTGGGCCGGACGGCCCACGTCGGGTTCTTCGCCGCTGAGGGCGACGCCGACGTGGCGGCGGCGACCGCTGCCCTGGTCGATCTCGACGCCGGCGGTCTGGCCGACCGGACGGTGGACACCCTCTCGGGAGGGGAGCGCCAGAGGGTGGTGGTCGCCCGGGCGTTGGCCCAGGAGTCGCCCGTGTTGCTGCTCGACGAGCCGACGACGGCCCTCGACGTCGGTCATCAGCAGGACATGCTCGAGCTGGTCGACCGGCTGCGGACCGACCGGGGCCTGACCGTGCTGGCGACCATGCACGACCTGACCCTGGCCGGCCAGTACGCCGACCGGCTGGTCATGCTCGACGCCGGACGCGTCGCGGCGTCGGGCACGGCGGCCGAGGTGCTGACCGGCGAGGCGGTGGCCCGCCACTACGGCGCCCGGGTCCGGGTCATCGACGACCCGTCGGGGCCGATCGTCGTGCCGATGCGCACCGGCCCCGACGACACCTGAGCCCGGCTCCTCGCCGGCACGACACCGGACCTACCCTCACCGCAGCATCGTGAGGGGAAGCACATGGGCACATGGCAGGACCAGAAGCGGTACGTCGAGGTCGACGGGAAGTCGATGGCGTACGTCGAGACCGGTGCCGGCGACCCGATCGTGTTCCTCCACGGCAACCCGACGTCGTCGTACCTGTGGCGGAACGTCATCCCACACGTGGCCGACCTGGGCCGCTGCATCGCCCCCGACCTCATCGGCCAGGGCGACTCGGACAAGCTCGATGACCCCGGACCCGATTCGTACACGTTCGTCGAGCACCGCCGCTACCTCGATGGTCTGCTCGAGGCGCTCGGGGTGGCCGAACGGGTGACCCTGGTGGTCCACGACTGGGGGTCGGCGCTGGGGTTCGACTGGGCCCGCCGGCATCCCGACGCGGTGCGGGGCATCTGCTACATGGAGGCCATCGTGCGACCGCTGTCCGGCTGGGACGAGTGGCCGGAGAACGCCCGGGGCATATTCCAGGGCTTCCGCTCGCCGGCCGGCGAGGAGATGGTCCTCGACAAGAACCTGTTCGTCGAGGCGGTGCTGCCCAGCGCCATCACCCGCGATCTCACCACCGAGGAGCACGACGAGTACCGCCGGCCGTTCATCGAACCGGGGGAGGGCCGTCGTCCCACGCTGACGTGGCCCCGCCAGATCCCCATCGGCGGCGAGCCGGTCGACGTGACGGCCGTCGCCGCCGCCTACGCCGACTTCCTGGGCACGGCCCCGATCCCCAAGCTGTTCGTGAACGCCGAGCCGGGGGCCATTCTCGTCGGCGCCCAGCGGGAGTTCTGCCGGGGATGGCCCGACCAGACCGAGGTGACGGTGCCGGGCCGCCACTTCGTGCAGGAGGACTCGGCCGACGCCATCGGTCGGGCCCTCGCCGGCTGGCTGGCCGGCATCTGAGGCGGCGCCGTCAGACGGCCGGGGTTATCAGGCCGTAGTGGCCGTCGTAGCGCCGGTACAGCACCTGGCCGCGCCCGCCGTCGTCCTCGGAGAAGAACACGAACGGCTCGTCACCCTCGTCGAGCAACGCCTCGGCATCGATCAGTGGGAGATGGTTGAGCACCAGGCGGCCGGGATGGATGGGCGGCCGGGTGTCGCCAGGGAGGGCTTCGGAGCCGATGGACGGCGCCACGTGGAGGTTGCCGTCGCCGTTGCGGTACACGACCCGGTCGAGATCGTGGTCGGCGTCGAGGAACAGGAAGAAGCCGTGGTCCAGCTGGTCCATCTCGTCGGCGGCCTCTTCGAGGCTCATGGGGCGCATGGCCAGGCTCTTGTGACGGACCACGACGCGGTCTTCGGCGGCGATGGTGGAGTAGCCGGGCTGATGGCCCCGGGTCTCGGGTTCGGGGTTGCGGCGTCGATCCTCGAACCGCTTGCGGCGGCGGCGCAGCCTTCGGCTGAGCTTGTCGTCGAGTAGGTCGATGGCCTCGGTCAGGGAGTGGCCGACGGCGTGGGCCCGGACCGGTGTGCCGTTCAGGTCGAGGGACGCCTCGGCGATGGCCGGCAACTCGAGCGTGGCCTTGCCGCGGAGTTTCAACTTCACCACCGCCGCCAGGACCGGCTCGTGGCCCAACTCGCAGAGGGCCCGGATCTTGGTCAGGGCGAGATCCCGGTCACCTTCGGGCACCTCCCCGTGGACCAGCAACTCGACATCACAGACGGCATGTGGCTTGACCAAGTGTCCTCCTCGATTGTCGACGGCGCACACCGAGGTGCGCCCAACGATCTTCGCGCGTCGCGCCTGAGTTGTCACCCACAGTCGTTTTCGAGGCCGCCGCCGCCAGACTTTCGGCCATGGCCTTTCGACTTGCCACCCGGACCGACGGGCGGGCCGTCCTCCTCGACGCCGGCCTCACCGACGGCGACCGGGCGCGGTTCTGGGACCTGGGACGCCTCACCGACGGCCGCCTGGTCGACTCGATGGACGCGGTGGCCGACGGTGCGGCCCTCGACGCCCTGACCGGCGCCGACGGGGTGCCGTCGGGCGATGCCGACGGCGAGGTCGGCCTGGCCGACCTGGGGCCCGCGGTGCCCCGACCCCGGCAGGTGTTCGGCATCGGCATGAACTACGTGGCCCACGTCGACGAGATGGGCCGCGAGGCACCGGCCATCCCGGTCATCTTCACCAAGTTCCCCACGTGTCTGGCCGGTCCGGGAGCCGACGTGGCCGTCGTCGGCGACGAGACCGACTATGAGATCGAGCTGGTCGCCGTGGTCGGCCGAGAGTGCCGCGACCTCGACCCCGATGAGGTGTGGGGTGCGCTGGCCGGTGTCTGTGTTGGCCAGGACGTCTCCGATCGGGCCCTGCAACTGGCGTCCAGCCCGCCGCAGTTCAGCCTCGGCAAGAGCCATCCGACGTTCGGTCCCGTCGGTCCGGCGGTGGTGTCGGTCGACCTGGTGGACCATCAAGACGACCTGGACCTGCACTGCTGGGTCGACGGCGAGCTCCGCCAGGACAGCCATACCGGCCTGATGATCGTCGGGGTCACCGAGTTGGTCGCCTACCTGTCGAAGGTGTGCACGCTGTTGCCCGGCGATCTCGTCTTCACCGGTACTCCGGCCGGGGTGGGCCACCCGCAGGGCCGTTGCCTGCAGGTCGGTCAGCTGGTCGAGTCGCACATCCCGGGTGTGGGCCGGCTGGTCAACCGCTGCGTCTGACGGGCAGGATCCCCGCCATGTCCTTGGCCGAGGCCGTGATGGCCGTCGTCGACGATCTGATCGCCGCCGACGGTGGTCGGGTCGAGGTGGTGGGCGAGGCCGACGGCGTCGTCACCCTGCGCCTGGTGCTCGACGGCGCGGCGTGCCGGGAGTGCGTGATGCCCCGGGCGTTCCTCGAGACGGTGGCCTTCGACGCGGCCTGTCGGATCGAGCCGGGATTGGCCGGCCTCGTGCTCGTCGATCCCCGCGAGCCGTGACCGGGCTGGCCGGAGCCCTGGCGCTCGGTGCCTACGAGATGGTGTCCGTGGTCGGCGGTGGCGGCAAGACGACGATGGTGTTCGGCCTGGCCGAAGAGGCCGTGTCTCGGGGACTCCCCGCGGTGGTCACGACGTCCACGAAAATGGGTGTCGCGCAGACCGGCGGGCTGCCCACTGTCGCCGGCGATGAGCCGATGCCCGCCGACGGCATGGTGCGCTGGGTCGGGGACGTGGATGGCCACCGGGTCACCGGCCGGGCGCCCGCCGAGTTGGACGCCTGCTTCGCCGGCCGCTCGGGTTGGGTCCTCGTCGAGGCCGACGGTTCCCGGCAGCGGCCGGTCAAGGCCCCGGCACCCTACGAGCCGGTGATCCCGTTGGCGGCGACCGTGGTGGTGGCCTGCACCGGCATGGACGCCGTGGGCGGTCGCATCGCCGACGTCGCCCACCGCCCCGAGTTGGTGGCCGAGGTGCTGGGCGTGGATTCCGGCGACGTCCTGACCCCGGCCATGGTGGCCGACCTCGTCGTGCACCCGGACGGTGGCCGGCGGGCGGTGCCGCTTACTGCCCGGTTCGTGGTGGCCCTCACCAAAGTGGAGGACGATCGCCGTGAGCCCGCTCACCGGATCGCCGAGGCGGTGATGGCCTCACCGCTCGCACCCGAACGGGTCGTGTTGGTGCCACCCCCCGGCGGGAGCCCCGAGGTGCTGGTGGCGGGCTGACCACCGCCGGAGGGGGATCGTCAGCGCAGGGCGACCGGGGTGGTGACCTCGGCGAAGAAGTCGCCGCCCTTGTCGTCGACGACGATGAAGGCCGGGAAGTCCTCGACCTCGATGCGCCACACGGCCTCCATGCCCAGCTCGGGGTACTCGAGTACCTCGACCTTGCGGATGGAGTCCTTGGCCAGCCGGGCCGCCGGGCCGCCGATGGAGCCCAGGTAGAAGCCACCGTGGCGGGCGCAGGCCTCGGTGACCTGGGCCGACCGGTTGCCCTTGGCCAGCATGACGAGGCTGCCGCCGGCGGCCTGGAAGCGGTCGACGTAGGCGTCCATGCGGCCCGCCGTGGTGGGGCCGAACGAGCCCGAGGCGTACCCCTCGGGGGTCTTGGCCGGCCCGGCGTAGTACACGGGGTGGTCACGCAGGTAGCCCGGTATGGGATCGCCGGCGTCGAGCAGCTCGGCGATTCGGGCGTGGGCGATGTCGCGGGCCACGACGAGGGTGCCGGTGAGCGACAGCCGGGTCTTGACCGGATGCTTCGTCAGCTCGGCCCGGATGGCGTCCATGGGCTGGTCGAGGTCGATGGCGACGACGTCGCCGGGCAGGTCGTCGCCAACGACGTCGGGCAGGAAGCGGGCCGGGTCTTCCTCGAGCTGCTCCAGGAAAACCCCGTCGGCGGTGATCTTGCCCAGGGCCTGCCGGTCGGCCGAGCAGGACACGGCGATGCCGACCGGGTTGGAGGCGCCGTGGCGGGGCAGGCGCACCACCCGGACGTCGTGGCAGAAGTACTTGCCGCCGAACTGGGCGCCGATGCCGAAGCCCCGGGTCAGCTCGAGGATGCGCTGCTCCCAATCGAGGTCGCGGTAGGCGTGGCCCGAGGGGCTGCCTTCGGAGGGCAGGCCGTCGAGGTAGTGGGCCGAGGCGTACTTGGCCGTCTTCAGGGTGTGCTCGGCCGACGTGCCGCCGATGACCACGGCCAGGTGGTACGGCGGGCAGGCCGCGGTGCCCAGGGACCGGAGCTTCTCGTCGAGGAAGCGGGCCAGGCCCTCGGGGTTGAGGAGCGCCTTGGTCTCCTGGAAGAGGAAGCTCTTGTTGGCCGAGCCGCCGCCCTTGGCCATGAACAGGAACTTGTAGGCGTCGCCGGGGACGGCCTCGATCTCGATCTGGGCCGGCAGGTTGTTGCCGGTGTTGCGCTCGGTGAACATGTCGAGCGGGGCCAGTTGCGAGTAGCGCAGGTTGGAAGTCCGGTAGGTGTCGTACACGCCCTCGGACACGGCCCGCCGGTCGTCGCCGGCGGTGAGCACCTGCTGGCCCTTCTTGGCGCTGACCACCGCGGTGCCGGTGTCCTGGCAGGACGGCAGCACACCACCGGCGGCGATGCAGGCGTTCTGGAGCAGTTCGGTGGCGACGAAGCGGTCGTTGTCCGAGGCCTCCGGGTCGTCGAGGATGGCCGCCACCTGGGCCAGATGGTCGGTGCGCAGCAGGTGGCTGATGTCGCGCATGGCGGTGGCGGTCAGCAGGCGGATGGCCTCGTCATCGACCTCGAGGAAGGTGCGCCCGCCGGGGCCCTCGACGGTGCGCACGCCGTCGGTGGTGAGGGTGCGGAACGCGGTGGTCGCGTAGGGGTCGACGTCGAGGGGGAGCAGCTCCGTGTAGTCGAAGGGGGCGGCGTCGCTCATGGGTGCAACCTAACCGCCGGGACGGCCCGCAGCGGCGGAGTTCGCCCGGGTCAGCCGGCCAGCTCCGCGACGATGGGGGCCCAGAACTCGGGGCCGCCGTCGGCGCCGACCGCGTAGAAGCTCATGCGGTCGACACAGTCGCCGTAGCGCTGCTCGATCCCCGAGGCGATGGTGTCGGGTTCGCCGACCACGGCGAACGCGCCGAGGATGTCGTCGTCGATGAGGTCGGCCATGGCCACCCACTCGCCCTTCTTGGACATGGCGTTCAACTCGGTCTGCAGGTCGCCCCAGCCATGGATGTCGAGCACCGGGCGGTAGGCGGGGGTGGAGCCGTAGAAGGCGATCTGCTGGCGGGTAGCGGCCGCCGAGCGGGCCATCGACGCCTCGTCGCTGCCGGTGACCACGAACCCGGGGCCGACGATCTCGAAGTCGTCGAGAGTGCGACCCGACGTGGCCAGCCCCCGTTCGACGGCCGGCAGGGTGACCTCCCGCAGGTAGGTCTCGGTGGAGAATCCGTGGCAGATGAGGCCGTCGCAGACCTCGCCGGCCACCTCGCTCATGAGGGGTCCGACGGCGGCGATGAACACCTTGGGCGGGCCCTCGGGGTTGGGGCCGGGGTCGAAGAACGGGGTCATCAGGGTGTGGGTGTAGAAGTCGCCGCGGAACGACAGCTTGGTGCCGTTGTTCCAGGTGTCCCAGATGGCCCGGATGGCCGAGATCATCTCCCGCATGCGGGCCGCCGGATGCGACCACTCCATCGAGAAGCGCTTGGTGATGTGGGGCTTGATCTGGGTGCCGAGCCCCAGGATGAATCGGCCGCCGCTGTAACGCTGCAGGTCGTGGGCCAGGTTGGCCAGCAGCATCGGGTTGCGGGCGAAAGCCACGGCGATGGACGTGCCGAGCTCGATGCGCTCGGTGTGTTCGGCGGCCACCATGTGGGGCAGGAACGGGTCGTGGCTGGTCTCGGCGGTCCACGCCCCGGCGTAGCCGGCCGCTTCGAGGCGCTGGGCGGCGGCCCCGATCTTGTGGATACCGCCGTTGTCTGCGCTGGGGTCCGCGGCGCCGAGGCCGCCGTCGATCTTCATGGGGCCGACGGTAGTGGTCGGGGTGTCGCCCGCTAGCGTCCGGCCGTCATGGAACTGCTGCTCGTCCGCCACGGACTTCCGGTCAAGGTCGACAACCGCGCCACCGGCGTCGAGGCCGATCCGGTGCTGTCGCCGCTGGGCCGCCGCCAGGCCGAGGCGCTGGCCGACTGGCTCGTCGACGGCCCGGCCGCCGGACCGATCCACGCCGTGTACGCCGGGCCCAAGCAGCGGGCCATCCAGACCGTGGCCCCGACGGCCTCCCGGCTGGGCGTCGACCTGGTGATCGAACCGGGGATCAACGAGTATGACGAGGGCGAGACCGAGTACACGCCGATCGAGGAGATCAAGGCGGCCGGCGACGGCCGGTGGGAGGCGATGATCGCCGGCGACATCCCCGACCCGGAGGGGTTCACCCGCCAGGTCGTGGGCGGGATGGACCGCATCATCGGCGGCCATCCCGGCCAGCGTGTCCTCGTGGGGTGCCACGGCGGGGTGGTGGCCGCCTACCTGGCCCACCTGCTGGGGATCGCCGACCCGTTGTTCTACGAGGCCCACTACACGTCGGTGGCCCGAGTGATGGCGGCGTCGTCGGGGCAGCGCAGCGTCGTGTCGATGAACGAGCTGTCCCACCTCCAGGTGGCCGGGGTGGCCCTGTCGGATTTCGTGGCCTGAGGGCCCGGCGGACTCAGCCCAGTTCGGGGCGGTCGGCGACGTGGGTGAGGGCCTCGGGGTTGGCCAGGGCCTCCACATTGGTGACCGGGCGGCCATGCACCACGTTGCGCACCGCCAGCTCGACCAGCTTGCCCGAGCGGGTGCGGGGCAGGTCGGGCACGGCGAGGATCACCGCCGGTACGTGGCGGGGTGAGGCGCCGGTGCGGATGGCCGAACGCAGCCGGCCCCGCAGGTCGTCGTCCAGATCGACACCCGCCGCCGGAACCACGAACAGCACCACCCGGGTGTCGCCGTCCCACGACTGGCCGATGACCAGGGACTCGGTGATCTCGTCGAAGGCCTCGACCCGCCGGTAGATCTCGGCGGTGCCGATGCGCACCCCGCCCGGGTTGAGGGTGGCGTCGGAGCGCCCGTGGATGATGAAGCCCCCCTCCGGGGTGTGTTCGGCAAAGTCGCCTTGGTGCCACAGGCCCTCGAACCGCTCGAAGTAGGCGGTGTGGTAGCGCTCGTCGCCAGGGTCGTTCCAGAACCCCAGGGGCATCGACGGGAACGGGGCACCGCACACCAGTTCGCCCTGGACTCCCGGCGGGCACGGCTCGCCGTCGTCGTCGACGACGGCCATGGCCTGGCCCAGCACCGGCCCCTGGATCTGTCCGGCGTACACCGGGGCCGTCGGGTCGCCGCCGACCAGGCAGCCGCACAGGTCGGTACCCCCGGAGATGGACGCCAAGTGGAGGTCGGCCTTCCAGTCGGCGTACACGTGGGCGAAGCCCTCATGGGTCAGCGGGCTCCCGGTCGAACACACGGTGCGCAGGGTCGACAGGTCGTGGCTGTCGGCGGGTCGCAGCCCGGCCTTGGCGACCGAGTCGATGAACTTGGCCGACACGCCCATGAGGGAGACGCCGACCTCGTCGACCAGGTCGAAGAGCCGGGTGCCGTCGGGGTGGAACGGCGAGCCGTCGTAGAGCACCAGGGTGGCGCCGGCGGCCAGGCCGGCGGCCAGCCAGTTCCACATCATCCAGCCGGCCGTCGTGAAGTAGAAGACCCGGTTGCCGGGGCGCACGTCGCAGTGCAGGCGGTACTCGACGTGGTGCTTGAGCAGTAGCCCGCCGGCCCGGTGGACGATGCACTTGGGGGCGCCGGTGGTGCCCGACGAGTACAGGATGTACAGCGGGTGGTCGAACGGCAGGCGGGTGAACGAGGGCTCGCCGGTCGGGTGGGGGGCCAGCCAGTCGGCGAGTGGCGTCGTGCCGTCGGGGGACTGGGCGGCGGGCCCGCCGTGGCCGTCGGGGACGACCACGACCCGGCGGACGGTCGGCAGGGCGGCGGCCACCTCGGCCACCTTGTCGGTCACGTCGTGGCGCTTCCCGCCGTAGTAGTAGCCGTCGGTGGTGACGAGCACCACCGGTTCGATCTGGCCGAAGCGGTCCAGCACCCCCTGGGGGCCGAAGTCGGGTGATACCGAGGAGAACACAGCGCCGATCGACGCCGCGGCCAGCATGACGGCGTACGTCTCGGGCAGGTTGGGCAGCCAGGCCGCCACCCGGTCGCCAGGTTCGACGCCGTCGGCGACCAGCGCGGCCTGGAGTCGGGACACGAGGGCGTGCAGGTCGTCCCACGACAGCTCGCGGGCCGTGCCGTCCTCGCCGCGGAACATCATGGCCGGGTCGTCGCCCCGCCGGCGGAGCAGGTTCTCGGCGTAGTTGAGGGTGGCGTCGGGGAAGAACCGGGCGTCGGTGAGGTGGGCGCCGGTGGTGAACGCCGGGCCCTCGCCCCGGTCGCCGACCACCTCGGCGTCGTCCCACACGGCCTGCCAGAAGCCGCCCGGGTCGGTCACCGACCAGGTGTGCAGGTCCGTGCCGTCGTCGGGGCCGAACCGGGCGCGGAACGCGGTCATCCGGCTGGCCCCGGCCCGGTCGGGCGACGGGGTCCACAGCGGCTGGTCGGCGGACGTGGACATCGCCGAGGAGCGTAGCCAGCGGCCGATGGGCCACACTGGGGGCATGAGCGATGCTCCTGATGCGGTCGAGCCGATCGAACCGCGGGGCCGGTGGTTCGAGGAACTGCCCGAAGGCCTCGTGGTCCGCCACGCCCTGACCCGCACCGTCACCGAGGCCGACAACCTGGCCTTCTGCACGATGACCCACAACCCGCAGCCCCTGCACCTCGACGCCGAGTTCGCCGCCGGCACCGAGTTCGGGCAGCGGCTGGTCAACAGCCTGTTCACCCTCGGCCTGGTTGTCGGGGTGAGCGTGGCCGACACGACGCTCGGCACGACGGTGGCCAACCTGGGCTTCGAGGAGACGGTGTTCCCGGCGCCGGTGTTCATCGGCGACACCCTCCGGTTCGAGACCGAGGTGGCCGGGGTGCGCGACTCCCGGTCCAGGCCCGAGTGCGGCATCGTCACCTTCGAGCACCGGGCCTTCAACCAGCGGGGCGACCTGGTGTGCCGCTGCCGCCGCAACGCCCTCATGTGGCGGGACCCGTCGGGCATCGTGGCCGACTGACGACCCGCCGCGCCCATTCCCAACGATTCCCGGTAAGTGCCGACCGTCTAGGCTGCACTCCCATGGTCCACGACCCGGGACACCCCCACGCCCCTCATGCCGACCGCGAAGAGCTTCACGTCACCGTGGGGCGTCGGCTGCGGGCGGCCCGCATGCGCTACAGCCGTTCCCGCCACGCCGTCGTCGAGGCCCTGGCCGACGCCGGGCGCCCGGTCACCCTGCCCGAGATCCTCACCGCCGACGGCGGCCGTGAGTTGGCCCAGAGTTCGGCCTACCGGAACCTGGGCGAGTTGGTCGACGCCGGGGTGGTGCGCCGGGTCACCGCCGGCGACGACCACGCCCGCTTCGAGCTGCACGAGTCGCTGACCGGCCACCACCACCATCTGGTGTGCACGGTGTGCGGGCGTATCGAGGACTTCGACGTGCCCGACGAGTTCGAGGCCGGCATCGATGACCTGGTCGCCACGGCCGTCCAGCGGGGGTTCGTGGTCGACGCCCACCGGTTCGACATGCTGGGCCGCTGCGCCGGCTGCGCCTGAGGGGCTGCACCGGTGTTCCTGAAGCGACCGGCGGCCCGGGTGGTGCTGCTCGACCGGGACGCCCGGGTGTTCCTCGTAAACGCCGAGGACCCGATCGACCCGTTCAAGCCGGCCTGGTGGGAGATCCCCGGCGGTGGTATCGGCTGGGGTGAGGACTCGGCGGCCGCCGCGGCCCGCGAGCTCTACGAGGAGACCGGCATCGTCGCCGAGATGGGGCCGGTCATCTGGACCCAGCACGTGCAGTTCACCTTTGGCGGCTATCACTTCGACAGCGACGAGAAGATCCACGTGGCGTGGTGCGACGGCGGGGAGTACCGGCCCAGGCACCTCGAGGCCCTCGAGGCGGCGGCGTTCATGGGCGCCCGCTGGTGGGAGGTCGACGAGCTGTTGGCCACCGACGTGCCGGTGCTGCCGGCCCGTCTGCGCGAGTTCCTGCCCGCGGTGGCCACCGGGGACCTGCCGGAAACCCCGATCGACATCGCCCCCACGGAGCCCGGCCCCCTCGACTGACCGGGCGGAGCGCCTTCAGACCAGGCGTTCGAGGCCGCCCCAGGCCAAGCGGGTGGTGAGGGCGGCCATCTCGCTGGCCGAGCGGCGTCGGCCGTCGTGCATCCAGTGGCGGATCATGCCTTCGGACAGCCCGTTGACGCCCCAGGCCATGACCACGGCGTCGTCGTCGTCGGCGGCGTTGATGAGCCGGGCCACCACGGCGGCGAAGTCCTCCTGGACCCGCTGGGCGCCCTTGCGGAACTCGGCGTCCTGGCCAAGGGCCGGGCCGTAGAGCACCGAGAAGGCGTCGGGATGGTCGTCGAAGAACCGGAAGTAGGCGCAGAAGCCGGCCTCGACCCGCTGGCGGGGATGGGCGCCCGGGGTGGCCGAGTTGGCCACCGCGGCCAGCAGGTTCTCGCCGACCTCGGCCAACAGCTCGATGAACAACTGCCGCTTGGAGGCGAAGTGCTGATACAGCACCGGCTTGGTGATGCCCGCTTCGGCGGCGAGAGCGTTCATCGACGTTTCGTGGTACCCCTGCCGGGCGAAAACGGTCAGCGCCGTGTCCAACAGCTGGCGCCGGCGCTCGGCGGCCGGCAGCCGGGTGGCGGTTGTGACATCGGTCATAGCGGCGAACGTAGCCAGGGTGGCGGTCCGGCCCGCCATCGGGCGCCGTTGATCGACGGGCGTTTCCGATCAGCGGGCGTGGCGGTTGCGGCGACCGGCGTCCTCGTCGTCGGCGGCCTCGACGGCGTGATGGAGCACGATCGACGGGGCCAGCACCACCGACCCGACCACCAGCAGGGCGACGAGGGTGGTGGCCACCGCGGCGCTGAACGTGCCGGCCAGGCCGGCGACGAACACGACGATGGCCACGCCGTAACACAGGTAGCCGAGGCGCTGGCCGAATGTGGCCAGCCGGCCCAGGCGGGCCCGGCGGGCCAGGACGGGGTCGTCGTTCATGGCCGCCAGCCTGCCTCGACGATCAGGTTCTCCAAACGCCGCACCATGCGGTCCACCGACAGTTCCCGCACGGCCACCGAGCGGTTGTGTTCGAGCAGGGCACCGAGGCTGCCGTCGGGGCCGTCGGACAGCCGTTCGGCCATGGCGGCCACGTCGTCGGTGTGGAACCACCGGAACCCGAGGCCCCGCAGTTCGTCGGCGACCGGGTAGTCGCCGACGAACACCGGGCGGCGGTGGAGCGCCGCTTCGACCGGCGGGTTGCCGAACCCCTCCCAGGTGGACGGAAAGGCGATGAGGTCCGAGGCGGCGTAGATGTCGGCCCGCCGGTCGGCGGGGGCGTGGATGACCGGACAGGGGGCGGAGGCCAACTCGGCGGCCAGGGTCGGTCCATAGCCGTCCTCGGCCGGGCCGAGCAGCCAGTAGGTGCCGCCGAGGGCCGCCGCGACCTCGATGGCCCGGGCCACGCCCTTGCGGGGGATGGCCCGCACCGGGTGGGCGACGAGCAGGGTGTCATCGTCGATGCCGAGGCGGGCTCGGGTGGCGGTACGGTCGCCGGCCGGTGGGGAGGGGTCGAAGCCGTTGTAGATGGTGACGGCGTCGACGCCCCGCTCGGCCATCTGGCGGCGGGTCAGCTCGTTGATGGTGACGTGGCGCCAAGCCGGGTCGTCGGCCGGGAGTTCGGTGACGTGGGCGAAGCGTTCCCGCTGCCACGGCGGGTCGTGGTGGTGGAGGATCGCCGGTCGCCCGGCCAGCACGGCGCCCACGGCCCTCGACGCCGGCAGGTTCAGCGGGATGGACAGCAGGTTCTCGACGACCACCAGGTCGGAACCGTCGAGGGCCGATTCCAGGGCCGCCGGGTTGGGCGGGTGTTCGTCGCCGATGCCGAGGCCCGGCACGGCGGTGGTCGCCCCCGGGGCGTCCCAGCCGTGCTCGAAGGCGCCGGCCACCCAGGCCACGTCGAACCCCAGGCCGGCCAGGGCGTGGGCCCAGTACCGTGCGACCACCGAGACCCCGTCGGTGGGTCCGAACCGGAACGAGACGATGGAGCAGCGGGGCATGGCCCTCCCGGGCGACACGGAGGATGGTGCGGTCGGCCTGGCCGACCTGGTTGCCTCCATGATGGACGACCACTGGGTGTCAGATGGATACACGGCGCCCAACAGCGATGTCTATCCGTGGCAGTGGTTGTGGGACTCGTGTTTCCATGCCCTCATCTGGGCGGCGTCGGGACGGGTGGGTCGGGCCCACGCCGAGCTGGCGTCGATGTTCGGACCCCAGGCGCCGTCGGGGTTCGTGCCCCACATGAACTACGTCCGCGGCCCCGGCTTCCACGCCGACCTGTGGGGGCGGTCCGACGGATCGTCGATCACCCAACCGCCCATGTATGGCCACGCGGTGGCCGAGCTGGTGCGGGCCGGCCATCGACCGGACGACGGGGTGGTGGCGGCCGCGGGGGCCGGGCTGCGCTTCCTGCTCGAGGACCGGCCGCGTCTTCTGTCGGGGCTGGTGCCGCTGTGCCATCCGTGGGAGTCGGGGGCCGACGACAGCCCCCGGTGGGACGACCTGTGCCCAGGCGGGTTCGATGTGGAGCGCTGGCGGGTCGAGAAGAACCGGCTGGTCACCACGGTGCGCTCCAGCCTCGACGGCGACCCGTTGGACAACCCGGAGTTCGCCGCGGGGTCGGTCGGCTTCAACGCCCTCGTCGGCTTCAACGCCCGGGAACTGGCGTCGGTGACCGGCGACGACCGTCTGGCTGCCGACGCCGAGGAGCTGATCCTGGCCCTCGACAACCGGTGGGATGAGGAGCTGGGCACCTGGGCCGATGACGGCCCTGCGGCCGGCGGGTCGGGGCGGTGGCGCACCGCCGACGCCCTGTTGCCGTTGCTCGTTACGCCGTCGGAGGACCGGGCGGCCCGGGTGATCGACCAACTCGTCGACCCGGCGGCCTTCGGTGGCCCGTTCGGTCCGGCCGGGGTGCACCGGGCCGAGGCGGTGTTCGACCCGTCGGCGTACTGGCGTGGCCCGGTGTGGCCGCAGTTGGCCTACCTGCTGGTGCTGGCCGTCGACCGGTTCGACCCGCCGGCCGCCGACCGCCTGGCCGCGGCCACCGTCGCCGGCGCCCGGACGTCGGGCCTGGCCGAGTACTGGCACCCCGATTCCGGTGTGGGTGGGGGAGCGATCCCGCAATCCTGGTCCGGCCTGGCCCTGCTGCTGGCCGCCCGCCGACCCCCCAGGTGATAGGGGGACAGGCTCCCGGTCACTCGGTCAGCGGAGGGAGCCGTGGGCGGAGCCGAACAGGTCCTCGCCGTCCTGGTCGTACACGTAGCAGTGCACGCCGCGGAACTGGGCCTTCTCGTGCTCGAAGTTGGCCCGGTTTGGGGTGAGGTAGCCCAACTCCAACTCGGACACCTCGTAGATGACACCGACGAAGTCCTCGAACGCGTCGTAGCACTGGCTCACCGCGAACGCCGCCATCTCCTCGTCGCCCGGCCATGGCGCTCCGGTGCGGGCCGGGTGCTGGACGTGCAGGTAGATCTCGTTCTGGTGGGGGACGTCGCACGGCACCTTGGTGTCCAACTCGATGAGCCGCTCGCCGTTCGACCAGGCGTACCGGTTGAAGCAGTCGCCGGCCGTCAGGTCGTGCAGGTTCACCGGCTCACCGAACCAGTCGGGGGCCACCTCGTCTGCCAGCGACGGCAGGGTCTCGACGGCGGTGGTCGTCGGCGCCGTGCCCGTCGGTCGGGGCACGGCGACGGAATCACCGCTTCCGCACGCCGCGAGCACGGCGACGAGGATTCCGGCCAGGGCCGGGACGGGCGACAGGCGTCGGGTCACGGCGTCAGGGTAGGCGTCCCCCGCTTGTACCGTGGCGGCCGTGCCGGTGGTCGAACTCCGCGACGTCGTGGCCCTGCTGGGTCGATTCCCCGCCCTCGCCGGCGTCGACCTCACCGTCGACGCCGGCGAGACGGTGCTGCTCCAAGGGCCCAACGGGGCCGGCAAGACCACTTTGCTGCGGTTGTGCGCCGGGCTGGTCCGCCCCGAATCCGGTTCGGCGATGGTGCTCGGCCACGACCTCACCGTCGAACGGCGCTCGGTGCGCCGCCGGGTGGCCCTACTCGGCCACGCCACCGGGCTGTACGAGGACCTGACGGTGGCCGACAACGTCCGCTTCTGGGCCCGGGCCTCCGGGCTCGGTGCCAGTGAGGCCGACGACCGGGTGGCCGCGGCCCTCGACCGCCTCGGTATCGAGGAGCGGGTCCTCGGCCTGGCCGTGTCGCGGCTGTCGGCCGGCCAGCGGCGCCGCACCTCGCTGGCCGCCCTGGCCGTGCGCCGCCCCGACCTGTGGCTGCTTGACGAGCCCCACGCCGGGCTCGACCAGGCCGGCCGAAACCTGGTCGACGGCCTGATCGGCGACGCGGTGGCCGCTGGGGCCACGGTGATCGTCGCCTCCCACGAGCTCGACCGGGTGCGGTCGCTGTCGCCGAGGGTCGTCACCGTCGCCGGCGGCACCATCGCCCGGGACACCGGCGACGGGGGTGCCCGGTGAGCGCGGTCGGCGAGTTCCTCACCGACGCCCGGCTGGTCGCGGCCAAGGACCTGCGTATCGAGGCCCGGTCCCGTGTCGTCACCAACCAGATCGTGCCGTTCGCCCTGCTGGTGCTGGTCTTGTTCGGGTTCGCCCTCGACGCCGATCGCCGCACCCTCCAGCTGTTCGCCCCCGGCCTGTTCTGGGTGGCCGTGCTGTTGTGCGCCCTACTGGCCGTGCAGCACTCGGCCCGCATGGAGAGCGCCAACGACGCCGGCTCGTGGCTGCGGCTCTCCGGCATGGCCCCGCCGGCGGTGTTCGCCGGCAAGGCCGCCGCGGTGTTCGTGCAGCTGGTCGTGCTCCAGGCCCTGCTGACCGTCGGCGTGGTCGTCTTCTATGACGCGGCCGTCGAGGACCCGTTGCTGTGGGCGGTCGCCGGGCTGGCCGCCGCGGTCGCCGTGGCCGCCACCGGTACCCTCTACGGCGCGCTGGCCTCGGGGCTCGGAGCGCGGGAGACCCTCCTGCCGATCCTGCTGCTCCCGGTGCTGGCGCCGGTGCTGATCGGCGCCACCCGGGCCTACGACGACGCCCTGGGGGCCGCTGCGGTGGACGGCTGGGCCTGGACGGGCCTGCTGGCCGTGTTCGCCGTGGTGGCCGCCGTGGCCGGGAGTCTGGCCCACGGGGTGCTGGTCGAGGACTGAACGACGCCGCCATGAACGCCCCCGCCCCCGCCCCGAGCCCCGTCGTCCCGGCCACCACCGGGTCCCGTGGCTCGCGTGTCCTGGGCGTGGCCGTCCTGGCCGGCCTGGCCGCCCTGCTGGCCCTGGCTTTCGGCGCCACCGACCCCGACGTGCGCCTCCACCCGACCACCGGCGAGGAGATCGGCCAGTTCGACGCTGTGCGGTTGATCTACGTGCACGTGCCGCTGGCCGTCACCATGTATCTGGCCTTCGGGCTGGCCGCCGTGGCGTCAGCCGGCTACCTCATCAAGCGAACCCCGTGGTGGGACGTCACCGCCCACGCGGCGGCTGAGGTCGGCACCGTGGTGTGCGGCCTGGTGCTGGTCACCGGCTCGATCTGGGGTCGGCCGGTGTGGAACACCTGGTGGGAGTGGGGCGACGTGCGTCTCATGACCACGCTGGTGCTGTTTCTCATGTTCGCCGGCTACCTGGCCCTGCGACGCACCGTCGCCGACCCGAGGGTCCAGGCCCGCCGGGCGGCCATCGTGGCGATCGTCGCCGTGCTCGACCTGCCGCTCGTGAACCGGTCGGTCGAATGGTGGGAGAACCGCACCCTCCACCAGAAATCCACCCTGGGGGAACTCAAGATCGAGGACCTCACCCTGTTCACCCTGATGTTCGGTTTCGTGGTGTTCGGTGCCCTGTTCTGTTGGCTGCTCCTGCACCGTTTCCGGGTGGGGTGGCTGGAGCAGGCGGCGGCCGACCACGAGGTGGCCGCCGCGGTGGCCGAGCGACGGGCCGGCATCGACGACGGTGACGTCGACGCCGCCGTGGGGGAGGGCCCGTGACCCATCTGGGCTACCTCCTGGCCGGTTGGGGCATCGCCCTGGGTGTGTTGGCCGGCTACGCGGTGTCGGTGGTACGCCGGGGCCGGGCGCTGAGTGGCCGGGTGCCGTCCGCCGACCGGCGTTGGCTGACCCCGCCGGACGGCGACCGTGGCTGACGACCTCACCCCGGTCCCCAGTCGGCCCGACCGGCCGGCGCGACGCAGGGGCCCGATGCTGGTCACCCTGCTGGTCGCCGCGGCCATCGTCGCGGTCCTCGTCGTCACCCTCGGCGACGCCACCCTGGTCTTCCACGAGGTCGACGCGGCCGTCGACCAGCGCGACGATCTCGGAGACAACCGCTTCCGGGTCGTCGGCACCCCGCTGCCCGGCCTCGTCGAGACGGTGGTCGACGGCGAGACGGCCGTGGTGTTCACCCTGTGCTCCGGTGGCGTGTTCGCCGACGTGGTCCACGTGGGCGACCCGGCCGAACTGTTCCAGCCCGGCGTCCCGGTGGTGCTCCAGGGGGTGTGGTCCGTCGGCGACGCCGCGGAACTCGACGGGCTGACCGCACCGGCCGCCGACGGCTGGCATCTACGCACCGACCACATGGTCGTCAAGCACGACAACGACTACCGCACCGACGAGAGTCGCACCGCCGACGTCGACGGCTGCGGGCTCCCCGGGTGACCCCGGCGTGAACGCCACCCTCGGGTCGGGGTTCGTCGCCCTCGGCCTGGCCGCCTCGCTGCTCGGGGCGTTCAGCCTGGTGCGGGGCCTGGCCACCCGTTCCCCGTCCCACCTGATCCGGGTGCGGTGGTACGTGGCCGCCCTGGCTGTGGCCGCCGTCGGCCAGGTGGTGATGATGGAGCGGGCCCTCATCACCCGCGACTTCACGGTGTCGTTCGTGGCCGAACACGGCAGCCACCGCACCCCGGCCCTGTTCAACGTGGCCACCCTGTGGTCGGCCCTCGAGGGATCGATCCTGCTGTGGGTGCTGATCCTCGTCGGCTACGTGGTGCTGGTGACGTGGCGGTTCCGCAACCGGCTGACCGACCGCATGGTGGCGTGGGCCCTACTGGTGCTACTAGCCGTGTGCGCCTTCTTCTTCCTGCTGCTGGCCGGACCGGCCCACCCGTTCGCCACCTTCGACCCGTGGGCCGGCTACGACGGACCGGGCCCCAACCCGCTGCTCCAGAACCACGTGCTCATGGCGTTCCACCCGCCGGTGCTGTACCTCGGGTACGTCGGGTTCACGGTGCCGTTCGCCTTCGCGGTGGCCGCTCTGGTCACCGGCCGGCTCGGCGAGGGCTGGCTGCTCGAGACGCGCCGTTGGACCCTGGTCGCCTGGGGGTGTCTGACCGTCGGCATCCTGCTCGGCGCCTGGTGGTCGTACGAGGTGCTGGGCTGGGGCGGCTACTGGGCGTGGGACCCGGTCGAGAACGCCTCGTTGCTGCCGTGGCTGACCGGCACCGCCTACCTGCATTCGGTGATGGTCCAGGAGCGGCGGGGGATGCTGCGGGTCTGGAACCTGTCGCTGCTGTGCGCCACGTTCGCCCTCACCATCCTCGGCACGTTCATCACCCGGTCCGGGGTGCTCGAGTCGGTGCACGCCTTCACCGAGTCGGGCATCGGGCCGATGCTGCTGGCCTTCTTCGCGGTGGTTGTGGCCACCACGGTGGGCCTGGTGGCGTGGCGGGGCGACGCCCTGCGTGCTGAGGGCAGCATCGACTCGCCGGTGTCGCGCACCGGGGCGTTCCTCGCCAACAACCTGCTGTTCGCCGGGTTCGCCTTCGTGGTGCTGCTGGGCACGGTGTTCCCGCTGCTCGTCGAGGCGGCGAACGGCGACCGCATCGCCGTGGGCAACCCTTACTTCGAACGCATGACCATGCCCATCGGCTTCCTGTTGCTGTTCCTGATGGCGGTGGCTCCGGCCCTGCCGTGGGGGCGGGCCGGCGGCGAGGTGTTGTCCCGACGGCTGTGGTGGCCGTCGGTGGGCGGGGCCACGGCGCTGGTGGTCGGCGTGGCGCTCGGGGCCCGGGGGTGGGCCACGGCGTTGGCCGTCGGCCTGGCCGGCTTCGCGGTGGGCGGGGCCGCGCGCCCACTGGCCGCTGCGGTACGGGCCCGGGGGTGGCGTGGGGTCACCGGACGGTCCAGCGGCGGCATGGTCGTGCACGTCGGGGTGGCGATCGTCGCCGTTGCCTTCGCCGTGTCGTCGTCGTATGTGCGTCAAGCCGAGTTCCGGTTCGCCGAGGTGGGTGACACGGCGACCATCGCCGGCCACGACCTGGTGTTCGAGGGGCTGGCCGAAGTTGAGCACCCGGAGAAGTCCGAGGTGGTTGTGCGGGTCGCCGTCGACGGGCGGGTGTACACCCCGGCGATCAGCGTGTTCCCGTTCGGCGGTCAGACCATCGGCACCCCGTCGACCCGCTCGACGTGGTGGGACGACGTCCAGCTGTCGGTGCTGCGAGTGCCCGAGGAGCCCGGCGACGCCACGGTGGTGCGGGTCACCGTGCAGCCGATGGTGTGGTGGATCTGGGTGGGCGGCGGGGTGATGGCCGTCGGCACCCTGCTGGCCGCGGTGCCCGGGCGCCGCCGCCGGGCCGACGTCCCCCGGGACGAGCCGGCTGAGGTGTCCCCATGACCCGGCCCCGTCCGGTGCGCGTGGCCGCTTTGGCCGCCGGGCTGGTGGTCGCCGTGCTGGTCGGGGTGCTGGCCACCCGGGACGCCGGCCAGGACCGGTTCACCACCCATCTGGTCGGCCAGCCGGCACCGCCGATGGTGGGCACGACCATCGACGGCGACGGCTACGACCTCGATGGCCAGCGGGGCCGTTGGGTGCTGGTCAACTTCTTCTCGACGACGTGCGTGCCGTGCATCCGGGAGCACCCGGAGATGGTGGCCTTCGCCAAGGCCCACGCCGACGCCGACGATGTGCGCCTGGTCAGCGTGGCCTTCGACGATTCGGCCGATGCCGTAGAGGCGTTCTTCCGGGAAAACGGAGGCGGCTGGCCGGTGCTGGCTGCTGACACCGGCACCGTCGCCGTGGACTGGGGCGTGATCGCCGTGCCCGAGTCCTATCTGGTCGCCCCGTCGGGGCACGTGGCGGCCAAGGTCATCGGTGGCGTCGTCCACGACGACCTCGAGCGCCTGCTGGCTGAGGCCCGCGGCTCGTGAACCCCCGTCTTGTCCACTGGCTGGCCCTGGCGCTGGTCGTGGTCGCTGCCCTCGTCGTCGCTGAGACGGCCGAGCGGCCGGCGCTGACCAACGCCGACCGGGTTCAGCGGCTGGCCGAGGACTTCGCCTGCCCGGTGTGTGCCGGCCAGTCGGTGGCCGAATCCGATGTGCCGGTGGCCCGGACCATCCGGGCCGAGTTGGCCCGCATGGTGGATGCCGGGGCCACCGATGACGAGGTGCGTACATCGTTGGTGGCCCGGTTCGGCGAGGACATCGACTACACGCCGCGGGGGTCGGGGATTGCCGGCCTGGTGTGGGTGCTGCCGGTGGTGGTCGGGGTGGTTGCCGTCGCCGCACTGGCCGTCGCCGTGGGGCGCTGGCAGGGAGATCGGAGGGCCGGAACCGGCCGGTGGTCGCGGCCCGTGGTGCTGACCGGGGTGGTGGTGGTCGCCGTGCTGGCCGGCGTGCTGGTCGCCCAGCTGTCGGGGAGTCGGGGCGGCGGCGACACGGCGACCGGCGACATCCGGTCCTCGACCCGCACCCTGCTCATCGAGGCCGGCACGGCACCGCCGGCCGAGGCGGTCGCCCTCTACACCGAGGTGCTGGCCATCGCCCCGTCCAACGTCGAGGCTCTGGCCTACCGGGGCTGGGCGTCGTGGCGGCTGGGCGACGCCGACGCGGCCCGGCCCGATCTGGACGCCGCAGTGGCCCTCGATCCGAGGTATCCCGACGTGCGGGTGTTCCGGGCGTCGCAACGCAACGCCGACGGGGACCTGGCTGGGGCCGCCGAGGACTTGACGGCGCTCGACGGCCTGGAGGCCGCACCCATCGTCGGCGATCTGCTCGCCGCCAGCCGGCTGCGGGAGCGGGTGGCCGCCGGCCTGGCCAGCCAGGGCGATCTGCTGGCTGCGCTCGAGTTGGTCGACTCGGGTCTGGCCGCCGACCCCGCGGCGGTGTCGCTGTTGGCTGAGCGGGGCTGGATGCTGGCCCTGACCCGGGAAACCCAGTTGGTGGCCCTCGGTGTGGAGGCGCTCGACGAGGCGCTGGCCGTCGACCCGGACCATCCGTACGCCCTGGGCTACCGGGCCCTGGTGCGCTACGGCCTGCTGGCCGACGAGGACGGGGCCCGGGCCGACGCCGCGGCGTTCGCCCAGGTGCCCGACGCCCCGCCGGGCCTGGCCGAACTCCTCGTCGCCGACGGGCTGTTGGTCGACGCTTCGGGCTAGCCGGCCAGGCGGCCCGGGGTGGGGTGGTAGTGGCCGTGGGTGATCCCGTCCACGGCGGCTGACAGGGCCCACACCGAGCCCTTGGCGCAGTTGCGCCCGCCCGTGATGCGCATGCCGTCCATGAACAGGTCGCGCACCACCTCGGGGATGACGTCGCCGTGGCTGCACAGCACGACGCCATCCGGACCGCCGGAGCCGGCAAGCGACCGGACCAGGGTGGTTGCGTCGACGTGGCCGCCCTCGAACAGCGCCGGGTCGACCTCGACCTCCAGGCCCAACCGGGCGGCCAGCGGCCCCACCGTCTGCTGGCAGCGCACGGCCCGGCTCGACAGCACCCGGGTGATCCCGGCGCCGGCCAGGCCGTCGGCCAGGGCCTGGGCCTGGACCCGGCCCCGGTCGTCGAGGGGACGGTCGACGTCGTCGCCCCACCAGCGGAAACGGTCGCCGGCCGAGGCGTGGCGGACCAGGTACAGGGCCGCCGCCATCAGCGCAGGGCCCGCAGGTCGGCCAGGATCCCGGGCAGGGCGTCGAGGACGGCGTCGATGTCGCCGTCGGTCGTCGACCAGCCCAGCGACAGGCGCAGCGACCGGTGGGCGTCGACGCCCATGGCCTCGAGCACCGGTGACGGCTCCAGGCCCTCGGAAGCGCAGGCGCTGCCCGAGTGGGCGGCGATTCCGATCCGGTCGAGGCCCAGCAGCACGGCCTGGGGCTCGATGTCGGCCAGCCCGGCACACACCAGGTGGGGAAGGCGGTGGTCGGGGTCGCCGTAGACCTCGACGCCGTCCATGGCGGCCAGGCCGGCCGCCAGCCGGTCGGTGCGCCGCCGGGCCTCGGCCTCCTCGGCCGCCCGGGCATCGCCGTTGAGGGCCGCACAGGCCGCGCCGAGGCCGGCCAGGGCCGGGGTGTTCTCCAGCCCGGCCCTCCGGGCCCGCTCCTGGTCGCCGCCCAGCAGCAGCGGGTCGAGGCGTAGTCCCCGGCGGACCAGCAGGGCGCCGGTGCCGACCGGGCCTCCGAACTTGTGGCCGCTCACCGACATCAGGTCGGCCCCCAGGGCGCCGAAGTCGACGGCCACCCGGCCGAACGCCTGGGCGGCGTCCACGTGGACCAGTACGTCGCGCTCCCGGCAGGCGGCGACCACCGGGTCGAGGTCGTGCACCGTGCCCACCTCGTGGTTGCCCCACTGCAGGTGGACGGCGGCCGTCTCGTCGGTGACCGCGGCCAGCACCTCACCGGGGTCGATCCGGCCCCGCCGGTCCACACCGACCACGGTGACCGGCCCCTCCCGTTCGGCGCAGCGGCGTACCGCCGAGTGCTCCACGGCCGGCACCACGCTGTGGGTGCGGTGGTCCCGGCGGGCCGCCCCGTGGCACGCCATGGCGATGGCCTCGGTGGCCCCGCTGGTGAACACCACCTCCCGGCTGCGGGCCCCAGCCAGGTCGGCCACCTGCTGGCGGGCCACCTCCACGGCGTGGCGGGCCGTCATCCCCTCGGCGTGGATGCGCCCCGGGTCGCCCCAGG
This sequence comes from uncultured Microthrixaceae bacterium, assembly GCA_964586175.1. GTDB lineage: Bacteria > Actinomycetota > Acidimicrobiia > Acidimicrobiales > MedAcidi-G1 > CAZPGL01. The sequence goes on from CAZPGL010000003.1 coordinate 108,945, forward strand.
TCTCGACGGCGGCGACCAGGGCGGCCATGGCCTCCGGGCGGGTCGGCGAAGTCGAGGCGTGGTCGAGGTAGCGGCGGGACACGGTGTCAGGGAGAGCGGGTGTCGAGGCGGACCGTCAGGCGGTGACGTCGGTGATGCACACCTCGTCGCCCATCGGCAGCGAAGACGACAGGTCGGCGGTGGTCTCGCCGTACAGGGCGGCCAGCATGCCTTTGACCAGGCCCCGGTCGACCGCGCAGATCACCGGATGCTCGATGGGGGCGCCGCCGAACGGGCAGTGTTCCGACACGATGCGCAGCGAGCCGGCTTCGCCCGATCCGCCGATGCGCTCGGCCCGGGCGGCGAACCCGTGGGCGGTCAGGGCGTCGGCCACGACGTGCAGCGCCGATCGGAACGACCGTTGCACTTCGTCGGGGCCGATCGACTCGGCCATGGACCGGCCCACCTCGATACCGACCTCCTCGGCCATCTGCTCGGCCTGATCGGCGGGTAGCAGGGCCAGGGCCCGGCCCAGCAGGCTGACCAGCACGGTGTCCTGCCGGATGGGCAACTCCAGCGGAGTGCCGAGATCATCGACCCGGTAGTGCTTGGAGGGTCGTCCGGCGGTGGCACCGGCCGCCCGCTCGACGGCCACCTCGAGGTACCCGCCGGCGGCCAGCTTGTCGAGGTGGTGGCGGGCCACGTTGGGGTGCAGATCGAAGCGCTCGGCGGTGTCGGCCGCCGTCACCCCGTGCTCGTGCTCGCGGGCGTACAGGTAGATGTCGCGGCGCGTCGGGTCGCCGAAGGCCCCGGTGATGGCCGTGACCGCCGAGGCGAACTCGGTAGGCGTGAGGGCTGCCCCATCCACGCCGGTTAGCCTACCGAACCGATCCTTCCGCCTCCGCGGCCGGGCATTCCCGTCACCGGGACCCGGTCGCCCCCGACGAAAGCGCCTACGTTGCCGGTAACCGAACCCCAGGTCATTGACGCCCTCCGCCCCGTCCAGGACCCTGAGCTGCGACGCAGCATCGTCGACCTCGGCATGGTCGGCGACGTCACCATCGACGGTGGCTCGGTCACCGTCCAGATCGCCCTCACCGTGCCCGGGTGCCCGCTCAAGAACGAGATCCAGGGATCGGTCAGCGCCGCCGTCCAACCGCTCGACGGGGTGGACTCGGTAGCCGTCGAGTTCGGCGTCATGAGCGACGAGCAGCGCGAGGCGGTGCGCACCATGGTCCACGGCGATCCGTCGGCCACCGCGGGCACCAACCCCACCTACGGGCACTCCGAGGGCCGTGAGGTGCCGTTCGGCCGGCCGGGCAGCCCGACCCGGGTCCTCCTCATCGCCTCCGGCAAGGGCGGGGTCGGCAAGTCGTCGGTCACCGCCAACCTGGCCGTGGCCCTCGGCCACCGGGGCCGGGACGTGGCCGTCGTCGATGCCGACGTGTGGGGCTTCTCCATCCCCCGGATGCTCGGGGTCGACCAGCCGCCCACCGTCATCGACGACATGCTCATCCCGCCCGAGGCCCACGGCGTGCGCTGCATCTCCATGGGCTTCTTCGCCGAGGAGGACCAGCCGGTCATCTGGCGGGGCCCCATGCTCCACAAGGCCCTCGAGCAGTTCCTCACCGACGTCTACTGGGACGAGCCCGACTACCTGCTCGTCGACCTGCCGCCGGGCACGGGCGACATCTCGATCTCGCTGGCCGGGTTTCTGCCGTCGGCCGAGATGTTCGTGGTCACCACCCCGCAGGCCGCGGCCCAGAAGGTGGCCCAGCGGGCCGCCTACATGGCCGAGAAGGTGCGCATCGGCGTCAAGGGCGTTATCGAGAACATGTCGTGGTTCACCGGCGACGACGGCACCCGATACGAGTTGTTCGGCGCCGGCGGCGGCCGGGCCCTGGCCGAACAGCTCGACGTGCCCCTCGTCGGCCAGGTGCCCCTGGTGCCTGCCCTGCGCCACGGCGCCGACACCGGCAAGCCGGTGGCCGCCGATCCGACCACCGAGGTCGGAGCGGTGTTCGCCGAGCTGGCCCGGGTCGTCGACGACGAGATGAAGCCCACCAAGCGCGGCCATCCTGAGCTCAAGCTGCTCGGCTAGGTTCGCCGCAGCGGCCCAGAACCTCCAACCACAGAATCGAGACCACCACCGTGGACGTGCGCATCGGCGTGACCAACACCCCCAAGGAGATCACCGTCGAACTGGCCGACGGCACCGACGCCGACGCGGTGCGGGCCGACGTCGAAGCGGCGTTGGGTGGCGACGGCGCCGTGCTGTGGCTGACCGACGTCAAGGGCCGCCAGGTCGGGGTGCCGGCCGACAAGGTCGCCTACGTCGACATCGGTGCCGGCTCGTCGGCCAGCCCCGTCGGTTTCAGCTGAGCCTGTACCCGGCCCAACCGGCCCACCCGCCGGCCGTCGGGCACCGACGGCGACGCCCCTAGGCTCCGGGCATGGCCACGTTGGCGGAACTCTGCCGCGACCACACCGGCCTCACCGCCGATGAGGTCGCCCGGCTCCAGGACCTCACCAGTTCGTGGGGCCTGCTGTCCGACCTGTCGTTCGCCGACCTGCTGCTCTACGCCCCAGCGGTGCCACTCCCCGACGCCTCGATGGTGCTGCTGGGCCATGTCCGGCCCACCACCGGTACCACCTTGTACCGGGCCGACCTGGTCGGGCAGGTCTTCGAGCCCCGCCGCCGGCCGCTGATCGCCGAATGCCTCGACGAGGGCCGCATCGTCGACGGCACCGTCCACGTCGGCGTCGACCGCGACATCGGCGTGCTGTCGGTGCCGATCCGCCTCGACGGCCACACCATCGCCGTTTTGGCCCGCGAGCGGCTACGCCCCGTCGACCGCCCGAGCAGCGAGCAGGAACGCACCTACCTGAAGGTGTTTGACCAGTTCGCGGCGATGATCGACCGCGAGGAGTTCCCGTACCGCGAGGAGGAGCGGCTCCGCCACCGCACCCCACGGGTCGGCGACGGCCTGCTGCTCGTCGACGCCGAGGGCCGCATCGAGTTCGCCTCGCCCAACGCCGTGTCGGTGCTGCACCGGCTGGGCATGCACCGCGGGGTGATCGGCGCCCGCCTGGACGACACCGGCCTCGGTTCGTCCATGCTGCGTCAGGCCTTCGCCCGGCGGTCGGCGGTCATCGACGAGCTCGACCGGGGTGTCGAGGTGGGGGTGGTGTCGCACTGTCTGCCGTTGCTCGACGGGCGATCGGTGACCGGCGCCATCGTGCTGGTCCGCGACGTCACCGACCTGCGGCGCCGCGACCGGCAGCTGGTCTCCAAGGACGCCACCATCCGTGAGATCCACCACCGGGTGAAGAACAACCTGCAGACAATCTCGTCGCTGCTGCGGCTCCAGGGTCGACGCCTCAAGTCCGACGAGGCCAGGGCCGCCCTCGACGAGTCGGTGCGCCGCATCGGGGCCATCTCGGTGGTCCACGAGACCCTCGCCCAGAGCCCTGACGACGACGTGGCGTTCACCGACATCGTCCGGCCCCTCGTCCGGGTCGTCGAGGAGAGCGTGTCGTCACCCGAGCGGCCCCTCGAATTCACCGTGGAGGGCGAGGCCGGCGTGCTCCCCGCCCAGATCACGACCACCCTGGCCGTGGTGCTCACCGAGCTGCTCCAGAACGCCGTCGACCACGCCTACACCGGCGAGGCGGTCCCGTCCGACGGCACCCCGGGCCGGGTCCGCATCGAGTTGGAGCGCCGCACCGACGCTCTGGTCGCCCGGGTCACCGACGACGGGGTGGGCCTGCCCGACGATTTCTGGCTGGAGGACGCCAGCGGCCTGGGCCTCACCATCGTGCGCACCCTGGTCGCCGCCGAACTGGGCGGCGCCATCAGCCTGCGCCCGGTCAGCGGCGGTCCGGGCACGGTCGCCGAGGTCCGCATACCGGCCAAGCGGCTGGTCGGACCGTGGGACGACGCCCAGGAACCGGTCGCATGAACGCTCGGCGGGAATCGCCGGCCCGGTCCCGCGGCTAGGTTCACCGCCGTGCCCGTTCCGGACCGCCCGCTCGTCATCGCCCACCGGGGGGCGTCGGCCGACCACCCCGAGAACACCGTCGAGGCGTTCCACGGGGCCCGTGAGCAGGGCGCCGACTGGGTCGAGTTGGACGTGCGACGCAGCGGCGACGGCGTGCTCGTCGTCCACCACGATGCGCACCTGGCCGACGGTCGCCTCGTCCGGGAACTGCCGGCCGACGAGCTGCCCGGCCACATCCCGAGCCTGGCCGAGGCCTTTGAGGCCGCCGACGGGCTGGGCGTCAACATCGAGATCAAGAGCCTGCCCGGCGAACCTGACCGCGACGACGTCGACCTGGTCGTCGAGGCGGTGGTGGGCCTGGCCGCCGCCTACCGGCCGCCCGAGATGGTGCTGGTGTCGTCGTTCGACATCGGCGCCGTCGACCGGGTGCGGGCCATCGACCCCGGCCTGCCGACCGGCTGGCTGGTCGTCGAACGCCTCGGCACCCACCTGGTCCTGGACCGGGTGGTGGCCCACGGCCACGGGGTGGTCAACCCGCTCGACGAGTTGATCGACGAGGCCCTGGTGGCTGACGCCCGGGCCCGAGGTCTGCGGGTCGTCGCCTGGACGGTCGACGACCCGGAGCGCATGGCCGACCTGGCCCGGTGGGGCGTGGACGGCATCATCACCAACACGCCCTCGGTGGCCCGGTCGGTGGTGGACGGCGCGGTCAGTTAGGCGCCGAGCCCAGCGGCATCACCAGATCGAGGGCTCCCGGCTCGTGGCGGAGGGTGAACGCCTCGGCCTCTCCGAGGTGGTCGCCGTCGACCTGGTAGGGCACCGGTCGGTACGCGTTGACGACGGCCTCGTCGACGTCGCTGCGGTGGTCGATGACCGGGCTGTCGGCCACCGAGCCCCGTCCCATGCCGAGCGCCGCGGCGAACACCGGGGCCAGCCGGACCGGCGACAGCGACCGGAACGTCACCAGGGCCAACGGCGTGTCGAGGGTGGTCTCTGGGGCCAGCGAGATGCCCCGGGTCCCGAGGTAGGTGTAGGGGTCGGTGTTGAGGCAGACGGTGAACATGCCGTCGACCCCGGGTCGGTCGTCGTCATCGGTACCGGTGGCGACGTGGAACGAGGGCCGGCGTCGGTCGTAGTGCCGGAGCCAGGTGTCGACGGTGGCCGCCACGAACAGCGGATGCCCGGCGAACCGTTTGAGCATGCCGCCCCGCCGCTCGACCTGTTCGACCACCGCGGCGTCGAAACCGATACCAGCGTGGAACAGGAAGTACCGGTCGTTGACGGCACCCAGGCCGATGCGGTGGATGGCACCGGCCTCGATGGCGTCGAGCAGCGCGCCGGTGGCCTCGACCGGATCGTCGGGCAGCCCGATGGTGCGGGCGAACACGTTGGTGGATCCGCCGGGGAGGGCGGCCAGGGCGGTGTCGGAACCGGCCAACCCGTTGGCCGCCTCATTGAGGGTGCCGTCGCCGCCCAGCACGACGACGACGTCGAACCCATCGTTGGCGGCGCTCTGGGCGAGACGGGTGGCGTGGCCCCGCCGGCTGGTGGCGGCGACCTCCAGCCGGTGGTCGGCCGACAGGGCCTTCTGGATCACGATCCGGGTCCGGGCCGTGACCGACGAGGCCGACGGGTTCACCACCAACAACACCTTCATCGCCAGCGAGGGTAGCGGCGGACGCGGCATGCAGCCGGTGGCGCCGCCTAGGGTCGTCGCATGGAGCAGCAGGTGGGCGAACAGATCGGCAAACCGGTCGGGCCGGGGCTGGTGGTCACCCTGCGGGACATCGACACGCTCGTCGGCCACGAGGAGACCATCGACGAGCGGTTGGCCACCAGGGTCGACAAGATGGAACGCCGGGGTTTCTACAAGCCGATCATCGTCGACGACGCCTCCGGCACCATCCTCGACGGCCACCACAAGACGGCGGCGGCCCGCCGGCTGGGCCTGCGCCGGGTGCCGGTCCTGGCTGTGGACTACCTGGCTGACGAACGCATCGCCGTCGACGTGTGGCCGGGCTGTGGCCGGGACCGGGTGGCCAAGGTCGACGTGCTGGACATGGCGGCGGCCGGCGGGCTGTTCCCGCCCAAGACGTCCCGCCACGTGTTCACCTTCGATCTGCCGGTCATCGCGGTCGAACTCGAAGCCCTGCGCTGAGGCCTGTCGGTCCGGTCGGTCCAGCCGGACCTGTGACCGACGACCAGCCGTGAACCAGCGGGCAGGAGTGGTTGGCATTGCCCCATCGGACGGCAGACTGTGCCGCTATGAACGTCGTCGTCTGTGTCAAGCAGATCCCGGACCCGGCTGACCCCGGTGCCCTGGATCCCGAAACCAAGACCCTCAAGCGAGATGTCAAACTCATCCTGGATGAGTCCGACTCGTACGGGGTCGAGATGGGCCTGCAGCTGGTGGA
>CAZPGL010000004.1:0-111805 GCA_964586175.1 uncultured Microthrixaceae bacterium
GGCCCGCCGCCAGCGTTCGTCCTGAGCCAGGATCAAACTCTCCGTCGAAATCTCGAGCGCCGGCCGCCGAAGCGGTCGAAGCCGTCGAAGTCAGTGGTGCGGTGCGACCCGAAGGTCACACCGACGCGAGTTTTCGGTCGATCGGGACACCAATCCCGTCCGACCAGGCATCAGGTCAAAGGCGACCGACAGTGTCGGTCACCGCTGTCCGTCAGTGCATTGAATTGTTCAGGGTCTGACCAATGACGACTCGCGATCGTCGGTGGTCAGCCCGCACTGGCTTTTTCGTCCTCTGTTCCGTTTTCAAGGAGCACACGGCGACCGGAGGGTCGCCTGGCACGCAGAACCCCGAAGGGAAAAGGTGGTGCCCATGAGCGCATGCACCGATTCGATCCGAAATCGGACCTGCCAGTGAGCGGCTCACAACGCTAGGACGCCTCGACCGATCGGTCAAGCGCTCGTGCGCCCCGCAACGCTAGCGGTACCCCCTGACGCCCCCAACCCGCACCCCGGGCTTTTTGTGTCCCGGCAGCGTGTCCTACGACACCACGAGGAGATGCCGCGACCGCTTGCCCTTCTGGAGCAACACGAACCGACCGTCGACGATCGCATCATCGGACAACCGGACCGCCTCCGGGCCCTGGCGATGCCCATTGACGGCCACGCCCCCGCCGGCGATCGTCCGCCGGGCGTCGCCACGCGAAGAGCACAGGCCGCTGGCCACGAGGGCATCGACCAGTGATTCGTCGCCGGCCAGGTCGGCGGCCGCCACCTCGGTCTCGGGCACGATGCCCCGCAGCGCCTCGAGCACATCGCCGGTGGGTGGCTCGGATCCGAACAGGCCCCGGGCAGCCAGCACGGCCCGCCCGGTCTCGTCGGCACCGTGGACCAACGTGCACACCTCGTCGGCCAGCCGGCGCTGGGCAACCCGGGCCTCGGGGCCGGCAGCGTGCTCAGCCATCACGGCCTCGATGTCGGCGACCGGCAGCAGGGTGAGCTGCAGCAGGAACCGTTCGACGTCACGGTCGTCGACGTTCATGAAGTACTGGTGGAGCTCGTACGGAAGGGTGCGGGCCGGATCCAGCCACACGGTGCCATTCGCCGTCTTGCCGAACTTGGCGCCGTCGGATCGGGTCACCAGCGGCACGGTGAGTCCATGGGCCGGTGCTCCCAGCCGGCGACGGATGAGGTCGATGCCGGCCGTGATGTTGCCCCACTGGTCGGAGCCGCCGACCTGGAGCTGGCAACCGTGTCGCTCGTGGAGCTCGGCGAAGTCGTTGGCCTGGAGCAGCATGTAGCTGAACTCGGTGAACGACAGTCCCTGGTCACCAGCCAAACGGCTGCGGACCGACTCCTTGGCCAGCATGGTGCCGATGGTGACGTGTTTGCCAACGTCCCGGAGGAACTCGAGCACCCCGACCCCGGCGGTCCATTCGCGGTTGTCGACCAACACCGCGGATCCGTCACCGTCGAAGCGGAGAAAGGCCCGGAGTTGGTCGGCCACCGCAGCGACGTTGTGGGCCAACGCCGCGTCGTCGAGCAGGTTGCGCTCCTCGGATCGCCCGCTGGGATCGCCGACCATGCCGGTGGCCCCGCCGGCCAGGGCGATCGGCCGATGACCGGCATCCTGGAAACGGCGCAACAGCAGCAACGGCACCAGGTGGCCGATGTGGAGGCTGTCGGCGGTCGGATCGAAACCGCAGTACACGCTGATCGGGCCCTCGGCCAGCCGTGCAGCCAGTGCGTCGGGGTCGGTGCTGTCGTGGATCAGGCCCCGGCGGGCGAGGTCGTCGAGGATGGCGGGGCCGTTCACCCCCTCACGATGGCCGCTGGCGCGCCCCAGGTCCAACCTTTTGACCCGATCACCCCAGATATCCGCACGAGGTGCGATTCCGGGAACGGTCCCCGCGGTCACGGGTATGAGGCGTTGGTGCCGCCGGATCAGCCAGCGGCCGGGCCAGACTGTCCGGGTGGTGATCCCCCGTTCGTCACGGCGCGTCGGCGCCGTCGCCCTCGTCTGCGCGCTGGCCGCGACCGCCTGCTACCGCTACGAGTCCCAGGAGTTCGAGATCACCATCCCGGAACAGGCCGAGACATCGGTGGTCGTGTCGAGCGACGGCACGGTCATCACGTCGCTGGTCGCCCCCGAGAACCGGTCCGTGATCCGCGACATCGACGTCATCCCCGAGATGGTCCGCAATGCAGTGATCGCCATCGAGGACGAGCGCTTCTACTCCCACGACGGCATCGACCTGCGGGGCATCATCCGGGCCGCCCGCACCAACCTCGAGGCCGGCGGCATCAGCCAGGGCGCATCCACCATCACCCAGCAGTACGTGAAGTTGGCGATCATCGAGAACACCGAGCGCACCGCCAGCCGGAAGCTCGAGGAGATCTGGTACTCGATGCGCCTCGAAGGCCAGTACTCCAAGGACTTCATCCTCCTCGAGTACCTCAACACCATCTACTTCGGGCACGGCGCCTACGGCATCGAGGCCGCGGCCCGCAGCTACTTCAACAAGGGGGTCGGCGAGCTCTCCGTGGCCGAGGCGGCCATGCTGGCAGGCATCATCCAGCGGCCCAGCTTCTACAACCCGCTCCGCAACTACTCCGACAGCCTGCGCCGCAGCCACATGGTCCTCGACCGCATGCTGGCCAACGAGTTCATCACCGAAGACGAGTACCAGGAGGCCAAGGACACGCCGCCGGTGCTCGAGGAGTACTCGGCCCGGCTGGACACCAAATATCCGGCCGGTCACTTCGTCGAGGAGGTGCGACGCTGGTTCCTCGAGAACCGGGACCTGGGCGCCACCCGGGCCGAGCGCGAGGCCCTGCTGTTCGAGGGCGGCCTGCGCATCGAGACCACCATCGACCTCGAACTCCAGGCCGCAGCCGAGGCGGCCGTCGAGACCCATCTGCCCGCCGGCCACGGCCTTCCCGACGCGTCGGTCGTGGTCATGGATCCCCAGACCGGCCATGTCCTGGCCATGGTCGGCGGCCGTGACTTCTTCGCCGACGTCGACGACGACGAGGACGCCAAGGTGAACCTGGCCGTCGGCAACGGCCGCCAGGTCGGATCGTCGATGAAGCCCATCGGCCTGGCCGCCGCCATCGAAGCCGGCTGGAGCGCCACCTCGGTCTATCCAGCCCCCAACGAGATCGAATTCGCGATCCCCGGCGGGGTCGGCGACTTCGCCAACTGGTCGGTCAGCGGCGGTGCCACTGGCTACCGGCTCCCCGACCCGGGACCCGACGGCGAGATCCCCGAGCCCGAGGACGTCACCCTCGTGCGGGCCACCTGGGGGTCCTACAACACGGTGTTCGCCCAGCTCAGCATGGAGATGGGCCCGCAACGCCTCGTCGACATGGCCCGACGTCTCGGCGTCCAGACCCCCGTGGAGCAGGTCTATTCGAACATCCTCGGCACCTCGGACACGACGATGCTCGACATGGCCTCGGCGTACAGCACGTTCGCCAACCGGGGTATCCACATCCCGCCGGCCTACGTGACCCGCATCAGCCGCTCCGACGGCACCACCGTCTGGTCATGGGAGCGGGAACAGACCCGGGTCCTCCAGGCGTCCCTGGCCGACCAACTGACCTGGATCCTTCGAGGGGTCATCGACTACGGCACCGGACATCGGGCCGACTTCGGCCGGCCGGCCGCCGGAAAGACGGGGACCACGCAGAACTACGCCGACGCGGTGTTCGTCGGCTTCACCCCCCAGCGCACGACCTCGGTGTGGGTCGGCTACCCCGAAGGGCAGATCCCGATGGTGCCACCGCTGCTGGACCGCAAGGTGTTCGGCGGCACCTACCCGGCGCTCATCTGGCACGACGTGATGGAGGCCGCCCACGACGACCTCGAGGTCGTCGACTTCCAGGAACCGCCGCCCTCGCGGGCCCCCACCACCACCGAGGCCCCTGACGTCATCGTCAACACGCCGGAGTTGATCGGCATGACCCTCGAGGAGGCCGTCGAAGCGCTCGAAGCCTCGGGTACCGGCATCACGGTCATGGCGTCATTCGAGATCGAGACCCTGGACCACGAGCCGGAAACGGTCATCGGTCAGTCCCCCGCAGTGGGTTCCACGATGGCCGAGGGCGGGAACATGGTGCTCGAGGTGGCCGTGGCGCCTCCGCCGGTTCCCCTCCCCGACCTCTCCGGCCTCGACGAAGGCGCGGCACGCACGCTCCTCGAGGCCGATGGCCTGGTCGTGGTCGCCGAGATCACCGCGAACCCCGACGCCCCGGACGCCCCCGGCGGTGTGGTCTGGGCTCAGGACCCCGAAGCCGGCACTGAGGTGGCGGTTGGCTCAACGGTGACCGTCCAGATCACCCCGGAACCCGAGCCGGAACCCGAGCCGGAACCCGAGCCGGAACCAGAGCCCGACGCATGAGCCTCGAGCGCCCCAACCCACTCCCCCGCATCGGCCTGGCCCTGCTGGTGGGCGCCATGGCCGCCATGTGGTTCTACGCCTTCTTCCTGGCCCCCTCGGGCAACCCCGACCGACTCGACGACCGCGTGTGGGCCACAGCGGCCGAAGCCCGTTGCGCTGCCACCGCGGCGGTCGTCGACGCCCTCCCGTCGTCGACGACGGCCACCGACCCGGCTGCCCGCGCCGACCTGCTCGACCGGGCCACCGATGAGTTGGACGCCCTCGTCGCCGACCTCGGGCTCATCGAAGGCGGCAACGGCGACGACCGCTCCCTGATCACGGCCTGGCTCGAGGACTGGCAGGTCTATCTCGACGACCGGCGCCGGCACACCGACCGGCTACGGGCCGAAGGCGACATCGAACCCCTGCTGACCGCCCTGCCGAGCGGCGGGTCCCACCTCGAACGCCAGAACGGCTTCGCCCGGGTCAACGACATGCGTTCGTGCCTGGACCCCGGCGACTTCTAGACCGGACCCGACAGATCGTCCAGGCGGGCCAGGGCCCGGTCGGCCAGCCGCAGCAACCCGTCGTCGACCCCCAGGGCCTCCAACTCGGACCGGGCCACCCAGCGAAGCGCTTCGGACTCGTGGTTGCCGACGGCCACCGCTCCCGGCGGCGCCACCACCAGGAACCGGACGTCGTGGTGCTCGTGGGCGTCCTCGGCCGGTGGGTCAACCACGTGGATGTCGAGGTCGACGGCCGATCCGACGACCCGCAGGCCGGCGATGCCCGTCTCCTCGGTGGCCTCCCGCAGAGCCACCCGGGCCAGATCGCCGTCACCGTCGGCGTGCCCACCCGGCTGGAGCCACCGCTGCAATTTGGTGTGGAACAACACCAGGATCCGCCGCTCTCCTGCATCGACGACGAGCGCCGAACCGGTGATGTGACCGGGCCGGCACGTGCGGAACAGGGCGTCAGGGTGCCCGTCGAGCAGCGCCAGGATGCGGTCCCGGGCCTCGCCGGCCGGCCCGGCGGCCACGTGGCCCCTCGCCCGGTCGAGCGGGTCGGTCATCCCCCGAGGTGGGCTCGGACGGCGGGCGGCGGCGGGATCGGCGTGTGGTCGCCCGGCGTGACACCCACGTAGGTCACGGTGGCAGTCAACACCGGACGAGCCCCCACCGTGAACTCGAAGCGGGTGTCGAACGACGTGGTTCCCCAGCGGACCACGTCGGCGGCGACGTCCAGGGTGTCGTACACCCCGGCCGACCCGTGCCATTCCATCGAGGCCGTCTTGAGCATGATCTCCCAGCCCAGCGCCTCGAAGTCGGCGTCCAGCTCGCGCAGCCAGGTATCGAACACGTCGTCGACGTAGGCGAGATAGTGGGCGTTGAACACCACACCCTGCTGGTCGACCTCGCCGTAGCGGACCCGGATCGAAGCCCGCCGGGTCACCCGTCGATCCGAGCCTGTTGGTCGGCCAGCCGCCGGGTGAACCGCTCGAGTTGATCGGCCACCGGCTCCGGTCCGGCACCGCCCGGGGTCGTCCGGCGGGTCACGGCCATCCCGGGAGCCAGCAGGGCGGCCGCCTCGGGCCCGAGACGGTCGTCGGCGGCCACCAGGTCGGCCAGGGCACCGTCGCCGGCCAGAGCGGCCCGCACATGACCACCGACCACCCCGTGGGCCTCCCGGAACGGCATGCCCCGGGCCACCAGGAACTCGGCCAGGTCGACGGCGGCCGCATACGGGCTGTCGGCGGCCTCGGCCATGCGATCGGTCCGGAACACCAGGGAGGCGATCATGCCGTCGAGGGCCAACACGGTGAGCCGCACCGTGTCACAGGCGTCGAACAACGGCTCCTTGTCCTCCTGCAGGTCCTTGTTGTAAGCCAGCGGAAGGCCCTTCAGGGTCGTCAGCAGGCCAGTGAGGCCGCCGATCAGCCGGCCGGCCTTGCCCCGGGCCAACTCGGCGATGTCGGGGTTCTTCTTCTGGGGCAGCATCGACGACCCCGTCGAGAAGGCGTCGTCGAGGCCCACGAACCCGAACTCGTCGCTGGACCACAGGATCAGCTCCTCGCCGATCCGCGACAGGTGCACGCCCAGCAGGGCATTGGCGAACAGGGCCTCGGCCACGAAGTCCCGGTCGGACACGGCGTCCAGGGAGTTCTCGAACCGGCCGCCGAACCCCAGGTCGGCGGCCACGGCGTCAGGATCGAGGGGCAGCGACGAACCGGCCAGGGCGCCGGCTCCCAGCGGCGACACGTCGGCCCGGTCGGCCGCGGCCAGCAGCCGGTCGACGTCACGGGCCAGGGCCCATCCATGGGCGAGCAGGTGGTGGGCCAGCAGCACCGGCTGGGCCTGTTGGAGATGGGTGTAGCCCGGCAGGTGGGCCGAACCGGCCTCGGCGGCCCGGCCGGCCAGGGTGGCCTGGAGTGCGCCGACCACGGCGGCCAGGTCGGCCATCTCCCGCTTGACCCACAGCCGCAGGTCGGTGGCCACCTGGTCGTTGCGGCTCCGCCCGGTGTGGAGCCGGGCTCCTGCGTCGCCGGCCAACTCGGTGACCCGCCGCTCGACCGCGGTGTGGATGTCCTCGTCGCTGACCTGGAAGGCGAACGACCCGTCGGCCAGCTCGGACTCGACGGTGTCGAGGGCGGCCAGTACCTCGTCGGCGTCGGCCGCGCCCATCAACCCGACCTGGGCCAGCATGCGGACGTGGGCCCGCGAACCGGCCACGTCCTCCCGGAACATGCGCCGGTCGAACGGCAGGCTGTCGTTGAGGGCCTGGAGGGCCTCGGCGGGACCGCCGTCGAAACGTCCGTGCCAGAGCGTCGCCATGATCGCTCCTAGTTCCCGCCGGTGTTCCCACCGGCCCGCCGGGCGGCCCGCCGCGACACGGTCCGCAACCGCAGGGCGTTGAGCTTGATGAAGCCCTCGGCGTCGGCCTGGTCGTAGGCCCCTTCGTCCTCTTCGAACGTGGCGATGGCCTCGTCGAACAGCGTGTCGTCCGACGCCCGGCCGACGATCTCGACGTTGCCCTTGTAGAGCCGCACCCGCACGGTGCCGTTGACCCAGACCTGGCTGTGGTCGATGGCCGTCTGGAGCATCTCCCGTTCGGGGCTGAACCAGAAGCCGTTGTAGATGATCTCGGCGTACCGGGGCATCAGCTCGTCCTTGAGGTGGGCCACGCCGCCGTCGAGGGTGATGGACTCGATGGCCCGGTGGGCCTTCAACAATATGGTGCCGCCCGGGGTCTCGTAGGCACCCCGTGACTTCATACCCACGTACCGGTTCTCGACGATGTCGGTGCGGCCCACGCCGTTCGCGCCGCCGACCCGGTTCAGCTCGGTGAGCACCTGGGCCGGCGTCATGGGCCGCCCGTCGATGGCCACCACGTCGCCCCGCTCGTAGGTGAGCTCCAGGTAGGTGGCCTCATTGGGTGCCTGTTCGGGGCTGACCGTCCACCGCCACATCTCGGAGGCCGGCTCGTTCCACGGATCCTCCAACGGTCCGCCCTCGTAGGAGATGTGGAGCAGGTTGGCGTCCATCGAGTACGGCGACTTGGTGCCCCGCTTCATCTCGACGGGGATGCCGTGCCGTTCGGCGTAGTCGAGCAGGCTCTGCCGAGACCCGAGGTCCCACTCCCGCCACGGGGCGATGACCCGGATGTCCGGGTTCAGGGCGTAGGCGCCCAGTTCGAAGCGCACCTGGTCGTTGCCCTTGCCGGTGGCGCCGTGGCTGACCGCGTCGGCGCCGGTCTCGGCGGCGATCTCGACCAGCCGCTTGGCGATCAGCGGCCGGGCGATCGAGGTGCCGAGCAGGTACTCGCCCTCGTAGAGGGCGTTGGCCCGGAACATGGGGTACACGTAGTCCCGGACGAACTCCTCCCGCAGATCCTCGATGTAGATCTCCTCGACCCCCATGGCCTGCGCCTTGGCCCGAGCCGGCTCGAGCTCCTCGCCCTGCCCCAGGTCGGCGGTGAACGTCACGACCTGGCACCCGTAGGTCTCCTCCAGCCACCGCAGGATGATGGAGGTGTCGAGGCCGCCTGAGTAGGCCAGCACCACCTTGTCGATCCCGTTGTCAGTCATCGTCTCGTCTCGTCTCGTCGTTCTCGTCGCTGGGTCGGATTCGCGGGTTCAGAGCCCGGCGAGGGCCCGCAGGCTACCGGCCACCTTGGTCCCGGTCGTGTCGCTGGCGACCACCACGAACAGGGTGTCGTCGCCGGCGACCGTGCCGACCACCCCGCTGGGGCCGGTCCGGTCGAGGGCCGACGCCACCACGTGGGCCGACCCGGGCGGGGTGCGCAGCACGACGATGTTGCCCGATGGCACCACGTCGACCACCCACTCCCCCATGACCCGCCGAAGATGTTCCTCGGGCACGGCCCGGTCGGCTGGATGCTCGGGGATGGCGTAGACGCTCTCACCACCGGGCAGTCGGACCTTCACTGCCCCGAGGTCGTCGAGGTCCCGCGACACCGTCGCCTGGGTCGCCGAGATGCCCTCGTCGGCCAGCAGGTCGACCAGCTGGACCTGGCTGGACACCGCCACGTCCTCCAGGAGCCTGGTGATGCGATGTTGCCTCTGAGCCTTGCTCATGGTTTCCCTCCTTCGTGCCGGGCCTCGCCGAGCAGCCAGGCCAGCAGGCCCCGGGCGGCGTGCATCCGGTTGGCGGCCTGGGGCCACACCCTGCTGGCCGGCCCGTCGACAACGGCGTCGGTCACCTCTTCGCCCCGATGGGCCGGCAGGCAGTGCAGGAACAGCGCCTGGTCCCCTGCGGCGGCCATCAACCGCTCGTCGATCCGGAAACCCTCGAAGTCGATCAGCCGTTGTGCCGATTCGGACTCCTGTCCCATCGACGTCCACACGTCGGTGTACACGGCGTCCACACCCTCGACGGCGTCGTCGGCCCGGTCGTGCTCCGTCCAGGTGACGCCCGCGGCCCGGAGCCGGTCGGCGTCGACGTCGGGCAGCCGGTAGCCGGGCGGCCCGGCGAACCGGACCTCCATGCCCAACATCCCGGCGGCCAGGGCCAGCGACCGGAACACGTTGTTGCCATCGCCCACGTAGGCGATGGACCGGCCGGTCAGATCGCCCAACTCGTCGGTGAGGGTCAGCACGTCGGCCAGGGCCTGCAGGGGGTGGCCGGCGTCGGACAGCATGTTGACCACCGGCACCAGATCCTGGGCGGCCATGCGCTCGACGGTGCCATGGTCGAACACCCGGGCGCCGATGGCCGCGTGGTAGCAGGCCAGGGTGCGGGTCACGTCCTCCACTGACTCCCTGGTGTCCATGCCCACCTCGGACCCCTGGATGTACATGGGGTGGCCGCCCAACTGCACGACGGCCATCTCCATCGAGTTGCGTGTTCTGGCCGACGGCTTCTCGAACACGAGGGCCATCCCGAGGCCGGCCAGCACCTGGGGCGGGGCCGGATCGGCGGCCAGGGCCAGCACCCGAGCCAGCTCGTCGGCGTGCAGGTCGTCGATCTCCAGGACGTGTCTCATGATGCCTCCGTCTCCCGGTCCCCGGCCAGGACACCGGCCAGCACGTCGACTCCTTCGACGAGTTCGTCCGGGGTCACCGTGATCGGCGGGGCCAGCCGCAGCGTCGTCGGGGTCACCCCGTTGACGACCAGGCCGGCGTCCAGGCACGCCCGGGCCACATCGGCCGCGGTCCGATCGGTCAGTGCTTCGGCGGTCAGTTCGGCCCCGAGCAGCAGACCCCAGCCCCGGACGCCGGACACGCCCGGCAGCGCTGCGAGGAGGTCGGTCAGCTCGGCTCCCCGCTGGCTGGCCAGCGCCGGAGCGTCGATCTCGGTCATGACCCGCAGGACCTCCCGGGCCGCCGATGCGGCCAACGGCTGGCCGCCGAACGTCGAACCGTGATCGCCCGGCTTGAAGGCCGCGGCCACGTCGTCGGTGGCCCAGACCGCTCCGATGGGAACGCCGTTGCCGAGGGCCTTGGCCACAGTGACGATGTCGGCCCGCACCGGGGCGTGGTGGTGGCCGAACCACCGGCCGGTCCGCCCCAGGCCGGTCTGGATCTCGTCCATGATGAGCAGGATCCCCCGCTCGTCGCACAGCTGCCGGACGCCCTGCAGGAATGCCGTGTCAGCCGGGTTGACCCCGCCCTCGCCCTGGAGCGGTTCGAGCAGGATGGCACCGACGGTGGGATCCAACGCCGACTCGAAGGCCGCCAGATCGTTCCAGGCTGCGTGTCGGAACCCCTCGGGCAGCGGTTGGAACGGCTCGTGCTTCTCGGGCTGGCCGGTGGCGGCCAGGGTGGCCAGGGTCCGGCCGTGGAACGACCGAAAGGCGGCCAGCACCCCGTGCCGGCCCCGACCCTGGTGCTTACGGGCCAGTTTGATGGCCGCCTCGTTGGCTTCGGCACCCGAGTTCTGGAACAGCACCTTGCCGGGCGTGGGGTCGCCGGTACCGGTCCGGATCAGCTCGTCGAGCCGCGACGCCACCTCGAGATGGGGCTCGGTCTCGAACAGGTTCGATACGTGCAGCAGGGTCGACGCCTGGACCGCCAGGGCCTCGGCCACCCGCGGGTGGGCGTGACCGAGGCTGGTGACGGCCAGGCCGCACAGGAAGTCGAGATACCGCCGGCCGTCGGCATCGAACAGCTCGGTACCCCGTCCGCTGACGAATGTCACCGGCGGCACGCCGTAGTTGCCCATGAGGGGCCGCGACGGACTCACGCGTGCACCTCGGCCTCGGGGCCGCCACCTACCGGGAACACCATGGTGCCGATGCCGGCGTCGGTGAACAGCTCGAGCAGCACCACGTGGGGCACCCGTCCGTCAACCATGTGGGCCGAACCGACCCCGGCCGACACGGCGTCCAGGCAGGCCTGGGCCTTGGGGATCATGCCGCCGCTGACGGTGCCGTCGTGGATCAGGCCCTCGAGGGTGTCGACGTCGAGCCGGGAGATGTGGGTGGTCGGATCGTCGACGTCGGCCCGGAGCCCCTCGACGTCGGTGAGGTACAGGATCCGTTTGGCGTCGAGGGCACCGGCCAGGGCGGCAGCCACCGTGTCGGCGTTGATGTTGTAGGCCTGGCCGGAAACGTCGGCACCGATGGTCGACACCACCGGGATCAGGTCCTCGGCGAGGAGCCGGTGGATGATGGCCGGGTTGACGGCCTCGACGTCGCCGACGAAGCCCAGCGCGGGGTTCCGGGCCGTGGCCACGATGAGCCCCGCGTCCTCACCGGACAGGCCGACGGACAGCGGACCGTGCACGTTGATGCCGGACACGATGTCACGGTTGACCTTGCCGACCAGGACCATCCGGGCCACGTCGAGGGTGTCGGCGTCGGTGACCCGAAGGCCGTCCCGGAACTCGCTCTTGAGGCCCAACCGGTCCAGCAGGGCGCCGATCTGAGGGCCACCGCCGTGGACGATCACCGGCCGGATGCCCACCGAATGCATGAGCACCACGTCCTCGGCGAACTGGGCGGCCAGGGTGTCGTCGACCATGGCGTTTCCGCCGAACTTGACCACGATGACCGAACCCCGGAACTGCTGGATGTACGGCAGGGTCTCGACGAGCACCGAGGCCCGCCGCTCCGGGGAGAACTGATCGTCGTTGCCGGTGGTCATGGCGAGCTCCTCATTCCCTCACGAGGTCCGCATGTTCTCGTCGATGTAGGCGTGGCTGAGATCGGTCGTGACGATCCGGGCCGTGCCCGGACCCTGACCCAGGTCGACGTCGAGATCCAGCCGCCGTCCGGCCATGTGGGCCCGCAGGGCGTCGTCGTCGACGGGTTGCGCCCGGCCGGCCGCGTAGACGGCCTGGCCGCCGTACGAGATGGTGATCGTGTCGGGGTCGAAGGCGATGCCGGCCGCGCCCATCTCGGCCGCGATCCGGCCCCAGTACGGGTCTTCGCCGTACCAGGAGCACTTGACCAGTTGGCAGTTCGCGGTGTCCCGCGCGCCTGTATGGGCCTCGTCGTCGTCAGCGGCACCGGTCACGGTGAGGAACACCGTCTTGGTCGAGCCCTCGGCATCGTCGGCCATCTGCACGGCCAGCGAAGCGCAGGCCTCGGCCAGGGCGTCACCGAGGGCGCCGGGGTCGGTCGGGCCGGCGGCCCCCGAGGCCAGCAGCAGCACCGTGTCGTTGGTGGACTCGGCTCCGTCCACGGTCAGGCAGTTGAACGAACGGGCCACGGCCCGCTGCAACAGGGCGGTGGCGTCGTCGGGGTCCACCTCGGCGTCGGTGGTCAACACGGCCAACATGGTGGCCATGTTGGGTTCCAACATGGCGGCCCCCTTGGCCACTCCGCCGACGCTGAATCCCTCTCCCCTCACCACGGTGGTCTTGGTCACCGTGTCGGTGGTCATCATGGCCGTGGCGGCCGCCGGGCCACCGTCGGCGTCGAGGGCGGCGGCGACGACGGGTATGCCGCCGGCGATGGCCTCCATCGGCAGCGGGTAGCCGATCCAGCCTGTCGAGCACACCAACACCTCGTCGGGCCGGCAGCCCAACTCGGCCGCCGTGAGCTCGGCCATGGTCCGGGCATCGGCCAGGCCGTCGGCACCGGTGGCCGCGTTGGCGTTGCCGCTGTTGAGCACGACGGCAGCGGCCCGGCCTCCGGTGGAGGCCAGGTGCTCCCGGCAGAGCAGGACCGGCGGGGCGGTCATCTTGTTGGAGGTGAACACCCCGGCCGCAGTGACCGGGGTCCGGTCGGCGGTGGCGATGAGCGCCAGGTCGTCGGCCCCCGACGGCTTGATGCCGCAGGCCGTGCCGGCGGCTTCGAAGCCCGGGACGCCGGTGACGCTCACGGGGTCAGCCCGATCGTGGACAGGCCGGTGGTCTCAGGCAGTCCGAGAGCCAGGTTGGCGCACTGCATGGCCTGGCCCGACGCCCCCTTGACCAGGTTGTCGATGGCGCAGATGACCACCACCAGCCCGGTCCGGGAATCGACCCGGGCGGTCAGGTGGGCGGCGTTGGACCCCAAGGTGGCCTTGGTCGACGGTGACCGTTCGTCGACGACGATGAAGGGCTCGTCGGCATAGTGCGCGGCCAACAAGCCCAGGGCACCCGGCGAGTCCAGGTCGCCGGCCAGCCGGGCGTAACAGGTCGCCAGGATGCCCCGGTTCATGGGCGCCAGATGGGGGGTGAACAGGACGCTGACGTCGGCGATCGTCGAACCGTCGGCCGCCGCGGCCACCACCTGCTCGATCTCCGGGGTGTGCCGGTGACCGACCAGCCCGTAGGCCGTGTAGTCCTCGTCGACGGCACAGAACGTGGTGTTGGCCTTGGGGCCCCGTCCAGCCCCCGACACCCCGCTGGCCGCATCGACCACCATGCCGGCCGGATCGACCAGCCCGGCCCGGACGAACGGTGCCAGCGCCAGCGATGCGGCGGTCGGATAACAGCCCGGTGCGGCCACGAGGGTGGCACCGTGCAGCGGCTCCCGGAACAGCTCGGGCAGGCCATAGGCGGCTTCGGCCAACAGCTCCGGATTGGCGTGGGCTTCGCCGTACCAGGCCGGGTACAGGCTGGCGTCCCGCAGCCGGTAGTCGGCACCGAGGTCGATGATGTGGCCTACTGAACCCCGGAGTTCGGGGACCAGGGCTTGGGAGGCACCGTGGGGCAGACCCAGGAACACCACGTCGCAGCCGTCGACTGCCGCCGGGTCGGTGGGTGCGTAGGCCAGGTCACCGTAGTGGGCGGCCAGGCTGGGGTACAGGTCGGCGACCGAGGTGCCGGCCTGTGAGTCTCCCGTGGCCACCCGGACGTGCAGGTCGGGGTGGGCGGCGCACAGCCGCAGCAACTCCGCCCCGGTGAACCCGGAAGCCCCGATGATGCCGACGTCGGTCATCTCTTGAAGATACGCCATCCTGCATGATAATGCAACATGTTCATGCAGCTTGGCGTATATGGGCTGGTCAGGCCCGTTCGGCCACGACCTTCCCCAGGACCTTGCGGTCAGCCAGGTCCTGCAGGGCCCGGTTGGCCTCATCGAAGTTGAACGGATGCACCAGCGGATCGACGGCTCCGGTCGCCGCCAGGGCCAACACCTCGTCCATCTGGCGACCGAGCGACCCGGGATCCCGGCCCAGCGACGCCCCCCAGTGCACCCCGACCACCGAATAGTTCTTGAGCAGCACGTGGTTGGTGGCGATCTCCGGGATGCCAGCCACGAAGCCGATCACCAATAGGCGTCCGTCCCAGGCCATGCAGCGCCGCACCTGCTGGAACAGCTCGCCCCCGACCGGGTCGTAGGCCACATCCACCCCGGCCCCATCGGTCAGCTCGCGGATCCGGGCCACGAGGTCGTCCACGGCCCGGTGGTCGACGACCTCGTCGGCACCCAGCGCCGTGCACGCCGCCGTCTTCTCCTCGCCGCCGGCCACCGCGATGACCCGGGCCCCGGCTGCCTTGCCCAACTGGATGGCCGCCATCCCGGTCCCCCCGGAGGCCCCGGTCACCAGCAGCGTCTCGCCGGCCTGGATCCGGGCCCGGTCGTGGAGGGCGAACCAGGTGGTGCCGTAGTTCATCGGGATGGCCGCCGCCTTGGCCGTCGTCAAGGCGTCCGGCACCGCGAACACCGATCCGGCCGACATCGCCACCTGCTCGGCCAACCCGCCGCCGAGGCCCACAACTCGCTGACCGACCTCGAGTTCGGTGACCCCGTCGCCCACCGCGGCGACCCGCCCCGCCGTCTCACCACCGGGGCTGAACGGCAGCGGCGGCCTGACCTGGTACTCGCCCCGGCACTGCAGCACGTCGGGGAAGGACAGACCGACCGCCTCAACGTCGATCACCACCTTGCCTGGTTCCGCCTCCAGGGACTCGGTCTCGTCGAGTTGCAGCCGGTCGATCGGATCGCCCAGCTCGTGGATCTGCCAAATACGCATGGCGGCGAACGTAGCCGCCGCCGGGCTCCGAGCCCTCGTTCAGCCCCGCAGTGTGGCCGGAAACGCGTCTTCGACGGCGGCAATGCACACCGTCCGGGCCGCAGCCACCTCGGCGTCGGTGAGCGTGCGGTCGTCGGCCTGGAACCGGAGGGTGAACGCCAGGCTGCGCCGCCCTTCGGCCACCGGGGCACCCCGGAACACGTCGAACAGGGCCAGATGGGCCAGCAGCTCGCCAGCCGCCGAGGTGAGGCAGGCGGCGATGTCGTCGGCCGGCACCGCCTCGTCGACCTCGAAGGCCAGATCGATGTCGGACGACGGATAGCGGCTCACCGACCGGTAGGGCTTGTCGCCGTGTGGCAGGGCCAACAGCACGGTGAGGTCGACCTCCAGCCAGCCGACCCGCTCGACCACGTCGTAGGCCGCCAGCACCGTGGGGTCGATCTCACCCACCAGGCCGACCGGCACGCCGCCCACCTCGATGCGGGCGGTCCGGGTGGCGTGGAGACCGGCCGGAGTGTCGGCGACCAGCCGGTAGTCGCGGGCGGCCAGGGCGTCGGCCAGCGCCGACCAGACGGCGACGGCGTCGCCGGCATCGCGGCCGCCGAGCGCTACGCCGAGCATCTCGCGCTCGTCGGGCAGGGGCTGCGGGACTCCGGGCATCCGGTAGACGTGCCCGACCTCGAACACGCCGAGTCCGGTGAGCCGGTGGGAGGCGTTGTAGGCCAGGGTCTTGAGTAGGCCGGGCCGCAGCGACGACCGCATCACCGACTCCTCGGCCACCAGCGGATTGGTGACCGTCACGCCGTCGGCGTCGAGTCCGGCGGCCTCCAGGTCGCCAGGGGCGAGGAACGGCACGGGCATGGCCTCGTCCAACCCCAAGCCCACCATGGTGGACCGCACCGTCCGGCGGTCGACCTGGTGGGCGGACAGCCTTCCGGTGATCGAGGAGCGGGGCACCGTGCGGGCGATCCGGGAGTACCCGTGAACCCGGGCCACCTCTTCGATCACGTCGATCTCGGTGGCGCTGTCCGGGCGGAACGACGGGACCTCGACGTCGAGATCGTCGCCGACCCCGGTGACGGCGAACTCGATGGACTCCAGCACCTCGGCGATGCGCTCCCGGGACAGGTCGGTGCCGAGGATGGCGTTGACCCGGTCGGTCCGCACGCGCACCACGCTGCGGTCAGGGCCGCTCCCCCGTTGGTCGACCAGCCCGGGGGCCACGGTGGCCCCCGACGGGGCCAACAGCTCGGCGAACCGGCGCATGGCCAGTTCGGCGATCTCGGGGTCGGTTCCCCGCTCGAAGCGGGCCGATGCCTCACTGCGGAGGGCCAGGCGACGGGCGGTGTCGGCGATGGCCATCGGCGCCCACCAGGCCATCTCGAGGGCGACGGTGGTGGTCGTGTCGTCGATCTCGGTGGACGCACCGCCCATGACCCCGGCGATACCGACCGCCACGTCACCACCATCGGCGACGACACCGTCCGCCGCGGTCAGGGTGCGCTCCACCCCGTCGAGGGTGGTGATGGTCTCGCCATCGCGGGCCCACCGGATCCGGAACCCGGCCCCGCCGACCCGATCCAGGTCGTAGGTGTGGTTGGGCTGACCCAACTCGAGCATCACGTAGTTGGAGACGTCGACCACGTTGTTGATGGGTCGCATACCCAGGGCGGTCAGCCGGTTGGCCAACCACCTTGGCGACTCCCCGACGGTGATCCCGTCGAGGACCCGCACGGCGAACCGGCCGCACAGGTCGGCATCGACGATGTCGACCGATACCCGCCCGTCGGCGTCGTCACCGGATTCGGTGGGTCGGGGGTCGGGCAGGGCGAACGGCACGCCCTGACGGGCGGCCAGGTCACGGGCCACACCGGCCACCGACATGGCGTCGGGGCGGTTCGGGTTGACCTCGAGGTCGTAGAGGACGTCGGGTGACAGCTCGAGGGCCTCGACCAGCGGCACCCCGAGGGCCAGCGACCCTTCCAGGATCATGATCCCGTCGGCGTCGTCGCCCAGCCCGATCTCGTCGGCGGCGCACAGCATGCCGTTGGACCACTCGCCCCGCAGTTTGCGCCGGGCGATCTCCATGCCGTTGGGCATCACGGTGCCCAGGGTGGCCAGCGGTACGAGGTCGCCGACCGACATGTTGAACGCGCCACAACAGATCTGGAGGGCCTGACCGTCGCCGGCGTCGACGTCGACGACCTGGATGCGATCGGCATCCGGATGGGGTCGCAGGTCGAGCACCCGGGCCACGACGATGCCGTCGAGACCACCGCCGACGTCGACCATGTCCTCGACGGCCAGCCCGAGGTCGCTGAGTTGGTCACCGATCTCGTCCGGCGTCCCCTCGATGGGAGCGAACTCACGCAACCACGACAACAGCACCTTCATGACCGGCCCGCCCCGAAAATCGTCCGGCGCATCAGAACTGCCCCAGGAAGCGATGGTCGTTGCGGAACAGCTCGCGCAGATCGTCGATGCCGTGGCGCATCAACGCCAGACGGTCGAGACCGAAACCGAAGGCGAACCCCGACCACTCCTCGGGATCGAGACCACCGGCCCGCAACACGTCAGGGTGCACCATGCCGCAGCCGCCGAGCTCCAGCCACGACCCGTCGGGCCGCTGGATGTCGAACTCGGCCGACGGCTCGGTGAACGGGAAGTACGACGGACGCAGCCGCGAGGTGAACCCCGAGCCGAAGTACGCCGTGGTGAACGCCTCGAGGGTGCCGGCCAGATCGCCGAAGGTGATACCCCGGTCGACGACCAGCCCCTCGATCTGGTGGAACACCGGCATGTGGGTGGCGTCGGCGGTGTCGGAGCGGAACACCCGGCCCGGCATGATCGAATAGATGGGCGGCGCGGACTCCTCCATGACCCGGATCTGCACCGGCGAGGTGTGGGTACGCAGCAGGGTGCTCTGCGGCTCGCCGTAGTCGACGTAGAGGGTGTCGTACATGTCCCGGGCCGGGTGCCCCGGCGGGAAGTTGAGGGCACCGAAGTTGTGCCACTCGTCCTCGATCTCGGGCCCCTCGGCCACCGTGTACCCCATGCCGACGAACAGATCCTCGAGGCGGTCCCAGGTCTGGGTGACCACGTGGCGGTGGCCCAGGCGCCGGCCCCGGTCCCACTCGGTGAGGTCGAGTCGCTCGGACTCGAGGCGGGCCGCCGACTCGGCCCGGTCCAGCTCCTGGCGGCGCCCGGCCACCATCCGTTCGATCTCGGCCCGGACCTCGTTCAGTCGGCGGCCGACCTCCCGACGCTCGTCGGGTTCGAGGCTCCCCAGCTGCTTCTTGGCCGCCGTCACCACCGACCGCTTGCCCAGGAGTTCACCGTCGACATCCTTCAGGGCGGCTAGATCGGAGGCCGCGGCGACCGCGGCGACCGCTGCGGCCAGGTGAGCGTCGAGATCGTGTTCCATCAGGGGTTCAGGCGGGTCATCCGGCGGCACGATCGGTGGCCGTGCCCTGCGACGAGGCTAGGGCACGGGCACCACGAAGCCCGACACCGTTTGGCCAGTCCGGTCACCGGCGGGACAGGACGTACATGGCCACCGACCCGGCGACGGCGACGTTCAACGATTCGACATCGCCACCGGTCGGCACCTCGACCCGGCCATCGCACGAACCCAGCACCTCGGCGGAAAGGCCGTGGGGCTCGCTCCCGAGCACCAGGGCGACCGGTCCGTCGACGGCGATCGACTCGGGGGGCTCGCCACCCCGGGCCACAGCCGCCCAGCGGGAGAACCCGGCGGCCCCCAACGCGGCGAGCGCCGCGACGGGGGCGTGGTCACCGTCCAGTCGGGCGTGGGGCATCCGGAACAGGGATCCCGCCGTCGCCCGCACCACCTTCGGGTTGTAGGGATCCACCCCGCCGGCGAACACCACCCCGGACACGCCGAACGCCTCCGCGGAGCGCACCAACGTGCCGACGTTGCCGGGGTCGGCCAGCTCGGCCAGCACCAGCAGGGTGTCGGCCGGCAGGTCGGCCAGGGCCACGTCGTGGTCGGCGACCACCGCCAGGGCAGGCTGGGCCGATCGGGTGCTCGACAGCGAATCGAACACCCGGTCGTCGACGACGACACAGCGGACGCCATGGTGGCCGGCCGCCCGGGCCGTCGGCCCGGAAGCCGCCGATTCGGGCACGACGATCACCTCGACGTCCCGACCGGCCGCCAGGGCCTCGTCAACCAACTGTGGGCCCTCGACGACGTAGACGCCTTCGGCCCGGCGTTCCGAGCGCTGCCGGACGAGACGCCGGACGCGCTGGACCAGCGGGTTCCGGTCGGCGATGGGTTCGCTCACCGGGATCCGCCGGCGAAGGAGACGGTGCTCAGGCTGCTTCGTCGGTGGCGCCCTCGGCCACCTTGATCAACGCAGCGAACGCCGCCTGGTCCGAAACGGCCAACTCGGCCAACACCTTGCGGTCGACCTCGACCCCGGCCGCCTTCAGACCGGCGATGAACCGACTGTAGGAGGTGCCGTGCTGGCGACACGCGGCGTTGATGCGCTGGATCCAGAGGCGCCGGAACTGGCCCTTGCGGGCCCGGCGGTCACGGAAGGCGTAGTTGCCCGAGTGCATGACCTGTTCGTTGGCGGCGCGGAACGAGCGGCTCTTGTTGCCGTAGTAGCCCTTGGCCTCTTCGAGGACGGCGCGGTGCTTCTTCTTGCTGTGGACGGCTCGCTTGACCCTGGCCATCATGGGCTCCTTTGCGAATCGGGGGATGCGTGAAAAACGTCGGGGTGGTTCAGATGCCGAGCTTGCGGCGCACGGTGGGCTCGTCGACCTTGGACACGTCGCGCTCGCCGCTCAAGCGACGCTTACGCCGGGACGACTTCTTTTCGAGAATGTGGTTCAGGTTGCCGTTCCGGCGCTTGAGCCGGCCGGAACCGGTCACCTTGATGCGCTTGGCCAACCCGCGGTGGGTCTTCATCTTGGACATGTCGTGTGCTCCGTGGATCGTGGAGGTGGAAACGGTTCAGGACGCCTCGGCGGCCGGTGCGTCCGGCGCCTCAGCCGGTGCCTCGGCCGGCACCTCGGCGGCCGGTGCGTCCGGCGCCTCAGCCGGTGCCTCGGCCGGCACCTCGGCGACTGCCTCAGCCGGCACCTCGGCTTCGGCCCGGGCCTCGGCGGCCTCGCGCTGCTTGCGGGTGGCCCGGCCGGGAGCAAGCACCATGATCATGTTGCGGCCGTCCTGCTTGGGGTAGACCTCGACCCGCCCCACATGGGACACGGCCTCGGCCACATCGTCGAGGATGCGGCGCCCGAGCTCGGGATGTTGCATCTCCCGACCCCGGAACATGATGGTGACCTTGACCTTGCTGCCGTCGCCGAGGAAGGCCTCGACCTTGCGGGTCTTGGTGGCGAAGTCGCCGGCCCCGATCTTGGGGCGGTACTTCATCTCCTTAACCAGCACGTGGGTGGCCTTCTTGCGGGACTCCTTGGCCTTCTGGGACTGTTCGTACTTGAACTTCCCGTAGTCCATGATCCGGCACACCGGCGGGTTGGCCTGGTCGGCCACCTCCACCAGGTCAAGACCGAGGTCCCGGGCCATGTCGAGGGCCTGCGGCAACGGCCGGATCCCGATCTGTTCACCTTCGGGCGACACCAGCCGCACCTCACGGGCACGGATGCGATCGTTGATCCGGGGTTCCTGGTTCGTTGGCGCTGCTATCGGTCGTCACTCCTGTACGTCACGCAGGTATTCCTCCTGGGTGGTGGGCGGGGCGCACCCGCACCCCCAAAAACAAGGAACGCGGGCACCGGAAAGCCGGCACCCGCGACACGCGACCGGCAGGGCCGGCCGCAGAGACGAGCAACGACCCGAACGCACCGTTGGTGGTCGGGTGGGGAGGATCCCCGCTTTCCGTTCGGTTGTGACCCATAGAGTAGCAGCGCCCGGTGCCGACCTGCACCGCCGCCCTTGCACCGACGATCAGGACGACCACATGAGCAGCCTCTGGACCCCGGGTGGCGAACACCCCGTCGAACCCGAATCCGGCCCCGATCCGGCCGCTGGAGCCGACGACCTGTCACCCGAGGAACGCGAGCGGGCCGAGGCGCTGGCCCGGGAGATGGCCGCAGTCCAGGAGCAGCTGGCCGCCGCTCCGGCCGCTGTCGTGGTCGCCAACCATCTCATGGGCTTCTACGAGCTGGCGGCCATCCACCTGTCGCAGCAGCCGCCCAACCTGCCCGAAGCCGCTCTGGCCATCGACGCACTCGGCGCGGTCATCGACAAACTGCCCGGCCGACTCGGCGAGGCCGAGGCCACCCTGCGCGACGCCCTGCACCAGATTCGCATGGCCTACGTCGGGGTGGAACAACGGGCCCAGGACGGGGACCGGAACGAGGAACCGTCGAACGACGGTTGAATCAGGCCGGCCGCACGTCGGTCGCCTCGAACACACCAGCCCGCCCCGGCACCACGGCGAATGACACCGCGGTGCCCGGCTGGATGCGACGGCTGCCGTCGGCGATGGCCGTGGAGTGCATGGGCCACTCCCCGCCATCAGCTTCGACGATGCCCCACCCGGTCGCCGGATCGAACTCGGCCACCGTTCCGCTGCGCCGGCCACCGGCCATCAGTGGACGATCTTGGCCAACGGCAGTTCGAGGATGTCGGTGGCGCCACCATCCCGGAGGGCCGGGATCAACACGTTGATCTCGCTCTTGGCCACGACGGTCTCCACGGCGAAGCCGCCCCCGCCGAACAGCTCGTTGACCGTCGGTGCCTTCATGGACGGAATCAGCCCGATCACCGCCTCCAGGGCGCTGGCCGGCACGTTCATCTTGACCAGCACCTTGCCCCGGGCTTCGAGGGTGCCTTGGAGCAGCCGGTGGATCTGCTCCATGGCGTGGCGCTTGTCGGGGTCGGCCGCCGCCTCGGGGTTGGCGACCAGCTCGGTGAAGCTGGTGAGCATGGTGTCGATGACCTTCAGGCCGGCGGCACGCAGGGCCCGCCCCGTCTCGGTGATGTCGACCACCACGTCGACGATGTCGGGCACCTTGGCTTCGGTGGCGCCGTAGGAGAGGCGGATGTCGGCCTCGACGCCGTGGTCGGCGAAGTAGCGCCGTGTCAGGGCCGGATACTCGCTGGAGACCCGCACGCCGTCGGGGAGATCGGCCACCGACTCGTACGGCGAATCGCCCGGCACGGCGACGACGATACGCACCGGTCGGGCCGTGGCCTTCGAGTAGTGCAGCTCCCCCAGTGAAACGACGTCGCTGCCGGTCTCCTCGATCCAGTCGCGGCCGGTGATGCCCAGATCGAACAGGCCGTCGGCAACATAGGTCGGGATCTCCTGGGGGCGCAGGATCCGCACATCGTCGATACGGGGGTCGTCGATGTCGGCCCGGTAGTCGACCGACGAACTGCGACGCACCCCCAGATCGGCACCCTCGAACAACTCGAGCGTGGCCTTCTCCAACGAACCCTTGGGCAACACCAGCTTCAGCACGGATCGAACCTACCGCCAACGGACAGCCCACCGGCCATCGATTTGGACACCGACCCGGACGCCACGAAGCCCGTCAGGCGGGGTCCAGCACCAGGTCGACGCGGAGGTCGTCGCCCAGCGGGGTGACGGCGACGAACCGACCTCGGCGGATCTCGTCCATCGACGGTGCGCCGGGCCCGGCCAGCAACGGCCGGCCGTCGTCGCCCCCAAGCAGCGCCGGCGCCAGGTACACGACGTACCGGTCGACCAAGCCAGCCCGGTGGAAGCGCCCCGCCACATCGGCCCCGCCCTCGACCAGCAGTTGGAGCACCCCGTCGGCGCCCAGACCGTCGAGCAGATCGCCGAGGTCGCCGACGTGGGATTCGGCAGGCACCACCCGGGCCCCATCCGGCACGACCCCCAACACCACCCGGCGGGGATCGGGCCCATCATGGCCGTCGACGCCGCGGACCGTCAGCCGTGGATCGTCGGTCCGGACGGTGCCGGCACCCACGCACACGGCGTCACTCTCGGCCCGCAGGCGGTGGACGTCGGCCCGGGCCTCGGCCCCGGTGATCCAGGTGCTGGAGCCGTCCGGGGCGGCGATGCGGCCATCGAGGGTGGCGGCCAGCTTGAGCACCACCAGAGGCCGGCCGGTTCGCCGGTGGTGGAGGTAGGCGGCCAGCTGCCCTGCAACCGCATCGGCCCCGACACCGACCTCGACGTCGATCCCGGCGTCGCGGAGCCGCTGCACCCCCCGCCCGGACACCTTTGGGTCGGGGTCCAGGACGGCGACGACGACCCGTCCGATGCCCGCGGCGACGATCGCGTCGGTGCACGGTCCGGTCCGCCCCTGGTGGTCGCACGGCTCGAGCGTCGTGTACAGCGTCGCCCCGGCAGCCCGGCCTCCGGCCCCGGCCAGGGCGGAGACCTCGGCGTGGGCGCCACCCGGCGGTTCGGTGGCCCCGGTGCCGACGACCTGACCGCCGGCCACGACGACCGCCCCGACCCACGGGTTGGGCGAACTGTGCAGCCGAGCCGTAGCGGCCACCGCGATGGCCTCGGCCATGTACCCCTCGTCGGCGCTCACGGGGAGGAGCCTCCCGGTTCGCCCGACGGGTGCGGATCGGCGTTGTCGACGAGCAGGCGCACCGCATGGGGTACGACGTCGATGACGGCGTCGATGCACTCCACACAGCCCTTCGTCGAGCCCGGAGTGTTGAGAATGAGGCTGGTGCCCCGGGTGCCGGCGACCCCGCGGGAAAGCCGACCCAACGGGTTGACGAGCCGCATGGCCTCGGCCAGTCCGGGCGCCTCCCGGTCGACGGCCGCCCGGGTGCCCTCAGGAGTGTGGTCGCGTGGCCCGAACCCGGTGCCGCCGGTCGTGACAATCACCCCGTGGAACCCGTCGGCCAGGCCGGCCAGGGCCCCGGCCACCGCATCGGTGCCGTCCTCGACGACGGCCCGCTCGACCACGGTCCAGCCGGCGGCCTCGAGATGGGCGGCCAGGGCGGCACCCGAGCGGTCCTGGCGGGTGCCGTACACCACGCCGTCGGACACGGTCAGGACCTTGGCGGCGACCCGCGACCCGTCGTGCTCGTGCATGACCGCGAGGGTACCGGAGCCGCCGATCCGGACCGGAACCGGTTGACCGCCCGCCAGTAGGGTCGCACCATGACCGTCGACGCCCTCCATGGTTACGAGATCACCGAATTCGCCCATGGCGGCACGACCCGGACCGTGGTGCGCACCGGCGCCGGCCCCGCGGTGATCGTCATGGCCGAGATGCCCGGCATCACTCCACGGGTGGCCGACTTCGGCCGGCTGGTGGCCGCAGCCGGCTGCACCGCGGTGCTCCCCTCCCTGTTCGGCACCCCGGGACGACCACCGTCGGCCCCCTATCTCGTGTCCAGCCTCGTCAAGGGCTGTGTCTCCCGCGAGTTCACGGCGTTCCTACGGCGGCGGACGTCGCCGGTCACCGACTGGCTCCGGGCCCTCGCCGCCCACGAGCACGGCCGCTGCGGCGGCCCCGGGGTCGGCGCAGTCGGCATGTGCTTCACCGGCGGCTTCGCCCTCGGCATGATGGCCGACCAGCGGATGCTGGCGCCGGTGCTCAGCCAACCCAGCCTGCCCCTGCCGCTCGGCCGCCGGCGTCGGGCCGACCTGGGCATCTCGAAGCGAGACCTCGAGACGGCGAAGCAGCGGGTCGACGACGGAGTCTGCGTCATGGGCCTGCGGTTCTCCAACGACGGCATGTCGCCCGCCGAGCGGTTCGACCGGCTCCGGGATGAATTCGGAGACGGCTTCATCAGCGTCGAGATCGACTCGTCGCCAGCCAACCCACACCGCCTGTCGAAACGGGCCCATTCGGTGCTCACCGAAGAACTGGTCCACGACCCCGACCACCCCACCTGGCAGGCCCTCGAACAGGTCGTCGACCACCTGGCATCGGCCCTCCTCGACGGTCAGCCCACCGGATAGACAGCCACGGCCATCCCCTCGCCGTCCAGGTCCTGAGGCAACACCAGCCCGCCCCCACCGTGGGGTCGCCACGGGCCGTCGGGAGCACCGAGCGGCTCGAGGCCGGTACGTTCCCGAAACCGGGCCTCGACCCCCGTGGTCTCGGCTGCGGTGACCGTGCAGACGCTGTAGACGAGGCGACCGCCCGGATGGACCAGCGACACGGCGGCCGCCAGCAGCTCGACCTGGAGGTCGGCCAGGCGTTCGATGTCGTCCGGCCGGACCCGCCAGCGGGCATCGGCACGCCGTCGCAGCACGCCGAGACCCGAGCACGGGGCGTCGACCAGCACCCGGTCGAACGAGCCGGGCCGGAACGGCGGACGGCGGCCGTCGGCGGCCACGAGGCCCACGGCGAGACCCAGCCCGAATGCGTTGTCGGCCACCAACCCCAGCCGGGACGGCCGGATGTCGGCGGCAACCACCCGCGGGCCGGCCGCGGCCACCGCCGTGGCCTTCCCGCCCGGTGCCGCACACAGGTCCAGCACCCGGGCCGAACCATCCAGCCCGGCGGCCACCACCTCGGCGACGGCCTGGGAGGCCACGTCCTGGCGGTAACCGTCGCTGCGGGCCACCGCCGGGGCGGGGCGGTTCATGGTGGCCAGCATGTCGCGGGCCGCTTCCGGCCCGACATCGGCAACCAACAGGTCGACCATCCAGTCCGGATAGCTCAACTCGACACCCGCCGACGGCCAGTCCGACACCGGATGATCGGCGACCCGCCGCAACACCGCGTTGACCAGCCCCCGAACCCTCCGGGGGGCCAAGGCGACCGTCGCCGACACCGCGGCGTGGGGTGCCACCCCGCCGAACGCCAGCTGGTAGGCGCCCAGCCGCAACACGGTGCGGACGATCGGCTCGACCTCGTCGCGCAGGAACCGGTCGACGAGGTGGTCGCAGGCCCGCCGCATCCGGGTGGTGCCGTACACGAGGTCGGTGGCGAAGGCCCGGTCGCGGCGATCGAGACGGGAACGGTCGAGGGCCGCGCTGAGCGCCAGGTTGGCGTAGGCGCCCTGGCCCTCGATGCGGCCCAGCACCTCGCAGGCCAGCGAGCGGGCGTCGGAGCCGGTGTCGGGCATCAGTCCAGGTGGTCGCCGTCGGCCAGGCGGGCCCCGGCGGCCCAGGCCGTGTACTGCTGGCGGGCCCGGCCCGCAGCCTGCACCTCAACGAGCACCAGACCCCCGTCGCCGGTGGCCACCACGCCGTTGGCCAGGAAGCCGGGAGGCCCATCGGCTGACGGCACCACCGATGCCGACCAGATCTTGAGCCGGTCGCCTCGCAGCGTGCTCCAGGCCCCGCCCACCCGGACCACCCGGTGCAGTTCGGCCGCCGAGCGGGTCCAGTCGAGACGCAGGTCCTCGGGGCCGATCTTGGCCGCATGGGTGGCCGGCCCCGACTGAGGTTCGGGCGTCCCCAGACCGCGGCCCAGCGCGTCGACGAGCAGGCCGGCACCCAGGTCGGCCAACCGGTGCCGGAGCTCATCGGCCGTCGCCTCCCCCACCGGCGTCTCGGCGGTGGCGTACACGGCACCCGTGTCGAGACCCTCCTCGACGGCCATCAGGCACACACCGACCGTCGGGTCGCCGGCCAGCACGGCCCGTTCGACCGGTGCGGCACCGCGCCACCTGGGCAACAGCGAGAAATGCAGGTTGACCATCGGGAGCCGGGCCAGCCGATCGGCAGGGATCAACCGGCCGAAGGCCACCACCACACCGAGCTGCGCTGCGCATCCATCGAGGGCGGCCAGATCGTGGGCCACCGGGATCCCGAGTTCGATCGCCGCCGACTTGACCGGCGTGGGCGTGGGCTCGGCCCGCCGGCCCCGGCGACGATCCTCGCCGGTGACGACCAGTTCCACGACGATCCCGGCCCCGTGGAGGGCCACCAGCGGTGGGACCGCCACCTCGGGGGTGCCGAGGTAGACGACACGCGACGGCTGCGCCGGGGGCGGCGCGATCAGAGCAATCGCAGTTCCCCGCCGGTCGGCGGAGCGACCGCCGAACGTTCGAACGTCATCTGGCGCAACAGGCCGCGGGCATCCCGCCGCTGATCTTCGTCGAGATGGTCGATCAGCAGTACCCCATCGAGATGGTCGAGTTCATGCTGGAACAGCCGGGCCTCGAGCTCGTCGGCCTCGATGGACACCTCGTTGCCGTCCAGGTCGACGCCGACCAGATGGATCGTCTTGGGCCGGGTGATCTCCCAGGACAGGCCGGGCACCGACAGGCAGCCCTCCTCGAACACCCACTCTCCGTCGGACTCGACGATTCGGGGGTTGAGCACAACCCGGGCGTCCTCGCCGTGGTCGTAGACGAAGAACCGCTTCTGGACCCCCACCTGCGGGGCGGCCAGGCCGATACCCGCCGCCTCGTACATGGTCACGAACATGTCGTCGGTCAGGCGCACCAACGCGCCATCAACGTCGGTCACGTCGGTTGCCACCTTGCGGAGCACCGGATCGCCGATCACACGGATCTCATGGGGAGCCACGCGGCAAGGCTACCGTCGGAGGCATGGACGCCTCGGACCAGCACTACTGGACGGCCCGGCCCGACGCACCGTCCCGGCCGGGTCGGGTGGAGTTGCTGCTCCCCGACGTGCACCTCACCCTCTCCACCGACCGCGGGGTGTTCTCCGCCGACCACATCGACCGGGGCACCCGGTTCCTGCTCATGGACGGACCGCCCCCCCGCCCCGACGCCGCCGAACTGGTCGACCTGGGCTGCGGCTACGGGCCCATCGCCTGCACCCTGGCCCGACGCCACCCCGACGCCCGGGTATGGGCCGTCGACACCAACCAGCGGGCCCTCGACCTGTGTCGAACCAACGCCGACGCCGCCGGGCTCGACAACGTGGTCGCCATCGACCCCGACGGCGTGCCCGACGACCTCGTCGTCGACGCCCTGTGGTCGAACCCGCCGATCCGGATCGGCAAGCCGGCGCTGCATGCCCTGCTGGCCGCCTGGCTGGGCCGGCTGGCCCCCGCCGGTGCCGCCCACCTGGTCGTGCAGCGGCACCTGGGGGCCGACTCGCTGGCCCGCTGGCTGACCGCCGAAGGATGGACCACCACCCGGCGCGGCTCCCACAAGGGGTTCCGGCTCCTCGACGTTGCCCCGGCTCCGGCCCCCGCTTCATGAAGAACCTCGACGGCACCGGGCTCAAGCGGTTGCACCGGGACTGGCGACGCCGGGCCGACCTGGACGTCGCCCTCCTCCTCGACAGCGTGCAGACCCCCTACAACGTGGGTGCCATTCTGCGGACCGCCGCCGCCTACCGGGTAGCCCACCTGTGGCTGGTCGGTGCGACGGCCCCACCGACCCACGCCAAGACCGCCAAGACAGCCCTGGGAACCTCCCGCTACCTGACCTGGACGACGTGCGAAAGCGCCGACGAGGCGGTCGCCGACGTCGCGGTCGCCGGATACTCGCTCGTCGGCATCGAGCTGGCCGACGGGGCGGTGCCCCTCCATGAGCTGGCATACCCCAGCCGGGTGTGCCTGGCCGTGGGCCACGAGGACCGCGGGCTGTCGACGACGGTGCTCGACGCCTGCGACGCGGTGGGCTTCATCCCACAGCTGGGGAAGGTGGGCAGCCTCAACGTCGGCACGGCCACGGGCATCGCCCTCTACGAGGTGCACAGACGGGCTTGGTGACCGGTCGCCGGCCCACCATCACGAACGGTGCGGATCCACCTCGATGCGCAGCCGTCCAGCCGGTCGCTCCACGGCAGCCAGGACGTCGGCCAGCCGCCCGGGATCAGGGGCCCGGACCAGCCAGGCACCGTCACGGGGACCCAACACGTCGATCCCCGACGGCCGACCCAGGCGGCGGACGAACTCGGCGGCCTCAGGACCCGACACCTGGGCCAGGGCGCTGAACGGCGGCAAATCGAGCACGCGGCGACGGGCCGACTCCTCGGCAACCAGTCGGCCTGGGTCGGCGTGGAGCGCCGCCTGGAGCACCTCGTGGTCGGGCTGCCGTGTCTGCACCACCAGGCGACCGCCGTCGGCCCGGCACCCCAGCAGGCGAGCGGCCCGCACGAGGAGGGCCATGGCCTGCTCGGCGGCTCGCGTCCGGGGGGCCAGCAGCTCCTGGTCGAACTCGAGGAACACCACCCGGGCCGCCCGGTCGACCCGGTGCAGCACCGCTTCGGTGCCCACGAGCAGGGCGGCACCGTCGATGTCACGGGCGCTGGTGTCGGCGGTGACCTCGACGGCGGGCCTTCCCGCCAGGGCCTCGAGCTCCTCCCGGACCCTGGCCACCCCGGCCCGCAGGTTCTTGAACGCCATCGACCCGCAGGCCGGACACACCACCGGTCGGAGGGCTCCGTCCACCGGACAGGTGAACACATCGTCCTCCGCCTGGGCGAGCGGTACCTGATGCTCGTCACAACGGGCCAGCTCACCGCATTCCCGACACGCCAACAGCCTTGACCGGCCCTTGCGGTTCAACACGCACACCACCGGGTCGCCCTGCTCCCCGCGGATCACCGGCACCAGGGGGTCGCTGAACAACCCGCCGCGGACCGGATCGTCGGACCGCCGGTCCACCAGGTCGACGACCGGCCAGCCGGCCCGCTCGTCACTCCGCGACGGCACCAGCAGCTCACCCCAGGCCAGTGCCTCCAGGGTTGGTGTCGACGAGGTCAGCACACAGGGAACACCGGCTCGGCGGGCCCGCTCCGCGGCCACATCCCTGGCGTGCCAGGTGGGCGACCGCCCCTCCCGGTGGGACTCGTCGTGCTCGTCCACCACGATGACCGCCGCCAGATCGGCCACCGGACCGAAGGCCGCCGTCCGGGCGCCGATCACGATGCCTCCCGCGGCCGCCCGGGCCCAGCCGTCGGGGAGCAGGGCGACCGGAAGCCCCGTGCGCCGGACACGCAGGGCCAGGCGGCGGGCCATCGCAGTCGTCGGCACCACGACCAGGGTGTCGCCCCGCCGCGTCCCCTCCAGGATCAGCGGCACCACGTCGGCATCCGGGGGGAGGCGAACCACCGTGCGGGGGTACTCCAACGCTCGGACCGCCCAGGTCGTGACGGAGGACGGCACGGGGACGGGGCGCGGCGGGGCTGGGAGGTGATCGACGTTGGTCGGCGGCGACGCCGAGGTCAGGACGTGTTGTAGCCGTCCGGCCCACCGGTGGGCGGCCCACCGGGCCAGGTCGAGGACCTCGGCCGACGGACCATGACCGCTGAGCTTGGCCAGCGGCCGGAGCTCGACCCCCGCCGGCGGGGTGACGTGGTCGGCGACCACCCAGCCCCCGACCCGCCGTCCGGCCAGCACGACCCGTACCCGGCTCCCGACCTGCAGCCGCTCCCCCCGACCGTCGGCCGCCCACGATTCGGGAACGACGTAGTCGAAGGCCCGGTCGATGGCCGCCACGTCAGGCAGGACCCGCACGACCCGGCCGGCCGGCGTCGCATCCGGTGGACCACCGGTACCGGAGGCCTCATCTTCGGCGAACGGCAGCCGACCCTGGTCAGCAGGTCCGTCGCCCACGGCGACCGGCTCAGCCCAGATCCAGGAAGGACTGCACGTCGCCCACCCGGCTGGTGCGCTCCCACGGGAACTGGTCGCGTCCGAAGTGGCCGTAGGCCGCGGTCTCGCGGTAGATGGGCTCCTTGAGCTCGAGATCGCGGATGATGGCCGCCGGCCGCAGGTCGAAGATCTCGTGTACGCACGCTTCGATGCGCTCCGGATCGACGGCTTCGGTACCGAACGTGTCGACGAGCACCGACACCGGGCGGGCCATGCCGATGGCGTACGCCACCTGCACCTCGCAGCGCCGGGCCGCCCCCGCCGCCACCAGGTTCTTGGCCACCCACCGGGTGGCGTAGGCCGCCGAACGGTCGACCTTGGACGGATCCTTGCCGGAGAAGGCCCCACCGCCATGACGGGCCATCCCCCCGTACGTGTCGACGATGATCTTGCGGCCGGTCAGCCCGGCGTCGCCCACCGGGCCGCCGATCACGAACCGGCCCGTCGGGTTGATGTGGACCTCGAAGTCGTCGTCCGCGAACTGTTCGGGAATGACCGGCCGCACGACCTGCTCGATGAGGTCGGGGCGGATCATCGAATCGCGGTCGATGCCGTCGTTGTGCTGGGTGGACACGAGCACGGTGCGCAGACGAACCGGACGGTCGTCCTCGTAGTCGAAGGTGACCTGGGTCTTGGCGTCGGGCCGCAGATACGGGATGGTGCCCGCCTTGCGGACCGAGGCGTGCCGTTCGGCCATCCGATGGGCCAGATGGATGGGCAGCGGCATCAGGGCGTCGGTCTCGTCGCAGGCGTAGCCGAACATCATCCCCTGGTCGCCAGCCCCCTGGCGGTCGAGATGGTCCTCCTCACCCGAGGTTCCCGAACGGACCTCCTCGGAGTCGTCGACACCCTGGGCGATGTCAGACGACTGGGCGTCCAGGCACACCATGACCCCGCAGGTCTCGCCGTCGAACCCGAAGTCCTCGCGGTCGTAGCCGATGCCCTTGATGGTGGACCGGACGGTCGCCGGAATGTCGACGTAGCCGTTGCAGGTGACCTCGCCAGCGACGACGACCAGCCCGGTGGTGACCATGGTCTCGCAGGCCACCCGGCTGTCCGCGTCCTTGGACAGCATGGCGTCGAGGATGGCGTCGGAGATCTGGTCGGCCATCTTGTCGGGGTGACCCTCGGTCACGGATTCCGAGGTGAAGGTCCAGTTCCTGCTCACTCGTCAGCTCCGTTTCCGGTCACCCGGCGGCTCCGGATCTCGATGGCGGCGTCGAAGACCGCCTCGGCGACCTGTCGCTTTCCGGTCAACGGGATGTCGACCCGACCGCCGTCGGCGTCCAGCACCACCACGGCGTTGGTTTCGTGTTCGAACCCGACACCCGGCGCCGACACGTCGTTGGCGACGATCAGGTCGGCCCCCTTGGCCGACAACTTCGACGCCGCATTGTGTACCAGATCATCGGTCTCCGCCGCGAACCCCACCAGCACCTGGTCGGGGGTGCGGCGGTCGCCGAGCGTGGCGAGGATGTCGACCGTCGCCTCCAGCCGGATCTCGGGCGGGCCGTCGCACTTCTTGAGCTTGGATGCCGACACGTCGACCGGGGTGAAGTCGGCCACGGCAGCGGCCATGACCACGAGGTCGCAGGAACCCGACCGGGACAACACGGCCTCGGCCATCTCGGCCGCGGTGTCGACGGCCACGACCTCGACGGCGGCATCGCCGGGCGCCCGATCCGGAACGGTCGAGATGCAGACCACCTCGGCACCACGAGCTGCGGCCTCGGCGGCCAGGGCGTGACCCTGGCGGCCCGACGACCGGTTGCCGATGTAGCGCACCGGGCAGATCGGCTCCCGGGTGCCGCCCGCGGTGACCAGCACCTTCAGCCCGGTCAGATCGGAACGGCGCTGATCGGCACCCACCCCTCCGACGACCCGTTCGACCGCGGCCACGATGTCGACCGGGTCAGCGAGCCGGCCGGCACCGGTGTCGCCACCGGCCAGGCGTCCGTCGACCGGACCGACGATCTCGACCCCTCGGGAGGCCAGCACGGCCACGTTGTCCTGCACGGCCGCCTGCTCCCACATCTCGGTGTGCATGGCCGGGCAGACCACGACGGGAGCCCGGGTGGCCAGCAGGGTGGCGGTCAGCAGGTCACCGGAGCGGCCGTTGCGGTAGTCGGCCAGCAGGCGGGCGGTGGCCGGACAGACGACGACCGCGTCGGCGTTCTGGCCCAGGCGGGTGTGGGGAATCGGATGATCCTCGTCCCACAGCGACGTCTGGACCCTCTCGGAGGCCAGGGCGTCGAACGTGGCCCGGCCAATGAACTTCTGGGCACCGCCCGTGAGGACCGGGGCCACATGGGCACCGGCATCGACGAGACGCCGGCAGACGTCCACGGCCTTGTAGGCGGCGATGCCCCCGGTGACTCCGAGAACGATGCGGCGGCCGGTCAGGGCACCCATGTCACCCGCAGAAGGGTTCAGGCGCCCTCGTCGCCCGAATTGTCCTGCGCCTCGGGGGTCTCACCCGATTCGGCCAACTCCATGGCGGCGATGGCGGCCAGTTCCTCGTCGGTCGGCTCCGGCTCGTCAGGGGCCTCGATGAGGACGATCTTGTCGGCGTCGATCTCCTCGAAGGCGATCGACAGCGGCTTGCGGGCCGTCGAGGTGACCTGGGGCGGCACTGAAGCACCCAGGCCCTCGCCCAACTGGCCGAAGTAGGCGTTGATCTGGCGGGCCCGCTTGGAGCTCAGCGCAACGAGACGGAACTTGGATTCGGCGCGGTCGAGGAGACCCTCGATCGGCGGGCTGACCATGGTGTCGTGACCCTTCACGGGTGCTCCCTCGAAACCTTGACGGCGAATCGACGCTGGACAGCGCCTTGAACAGCGCCCCACGGTACCAGCCGAAGGGGCTGATTCCTTCGAGCGGCGCGGGTGTGCTCAGCCCCGGCGCTCGGCGATCAGCGACCCGATGGCCGCCACCGCACCGGCCAGGTCGTCATTGACGACCACGGTGTACCCGAGCATCTCGGCTTCGACCCGCTCGCGGACACCCTCGCTGATACGGGCCTCGGCCCGCTCGGGATCCTCGCCCCGACCGATGAGCCGGCGGCGTTGTTCGTCGACGTCGGGGGCTTCGACGAACACCAGCAGGGCGTCGGGTCGGCGATCGAGGACCTGCCGGCCCCCGGCCACGTCGATCTCGAGGATCAGGTCACGAGGATCGTCGACATCGGGCACGGGCGTGCCGTAGAGGCGATCGAGGAACTCGTTCCATTCGAGGAACCCGCCGGCGTCCCGGTGGGCCAGAAACGCCGCCCGGTCGACGAAGACGTAGGCGTCAGGCGCTTCGTCGGGCCGAGGACTGCGGGTGGTCCACGATCGGCTGAGCGCCAGACGGTCGTCGCCGGCCACCAAGCGGTCGGCGATGGTGCCCTTGCCGACCCCGCCGGGTCCGGACACCACGACCAGCAGCGGTCGACCGGTGCCGGCCTCCGAGGCCACCGATGCCTCAGTCGAAACGGGACAACAGGTCGGCCCGCTGGTTGGCGCCGAGCCCGCGGAGCCGACGGCTCTCGCTGATGCCGATCTCTTCCATGGTGCGCCGAGCCTTCACCTTGCCCAACTTGGGCAGCGACTCGAGCACCGCCACCACCTTCATCTTGGCGACGATCGGATCGCCATCGGCCCGGTCCAGCAACTCGGACAGGGTGAGCGACCCCATCTTCAAGCGTTCCTTGATCTCGGCGCGGACCCTGCGGGCCTCAGCGGCCTTGGCCAGCGCGGCCCGTCGTTGTTCATCGGTGAGTTCGGGTAGTCCAGCCATAGGCGGCACCATAGTTCGACCCACCCCGTCGTGGAAGCGATCGACGCAGCCGGTCAGCCGAGCAGGTGCCCGACCAGGTCAGCGGCGGCCAGGATCGGCTCGGCCGCCGCGGTGACGGCCCGTCCGATCACCAGATGGTCGGCACCGTCGTCGATGGCCTGATGGGGCGTGGCGACCCGGGCCTGGTCGTGCATGTCACCACCCGGCATCCGGGTCCCGGGCACCACCCGGACCAACCGGTCGGCCCAGGGCGCCGTGACCGGCAGATCCGGCGCGGCGCAGATGATGCCGGCACAGCCCGTGTCAGCGGCCAGGGCCGCCCGAGCCTCGAGGTCGGCCACGGTCGCCGTCGTGTCGCTGGTGAGCACAGTGACCCCGAGGACGCCGGGCGGTGTCCCTTCGAGACCTTCGGCGCCCTCGGTCAGCCCCTCGACGGCCGCCCGGAGCATGTCGGGCCCACCCGAGGTGTGCACCGTCAACCAGCGGGCACCCAACGAACCCACCACCCGGGCCGCCTTGCGGACCGTGGTCGGAATGTCATGCAGCTTCAGGTCGACGAACACGTCCCATCCGTCGGACACGAAGCCGGCCACGACATCAGGGCCGACGGCGGTGTAGAGCTCGAGCCCGACCTTGACCGTCCCGAAGAACGGATCCAGGTTGGCGGCCAGACGTCGGGCCGCGACCACGTCGTCGACATCGAGCGCCAGCATGAGCCGGGAGCGGACCTCGGCGGGCACCTCCCCCTCGTCGTCCAGGTCGTCCAGGTCGTCCAGGGGATCGCCGGTCGGCGGTTGGTCAGTCATGGGCTGCTCCGATGAGGTCGGCCACTGCGGCGACGGCGTGGTCGTCGCACCAGCGCCCCAGTTGGGTGAGGATCCTGGCAGGTGCCCGGGGATCGGCGAACGTGGCCGTTCCGACTTGGACCGCGTTGGCCCCCGCCATCAGGAACTCGACGGCGTCGACCCCGGACGTGACACCTCCAACGCCGATGATCGGCAGCTCGGGATGGGCGGCTCGGGTGTCGAACACCGACCGGACGGCCACCGGCCGCACCGCTGGTCCCGACAGCCCGCCCCGTCCCGCTCCCAACAACGGGCGTCGGGCCTCGACATCGACGACC
This sequence comes from uncultured Microthrixaceae bacterium, assembly GCA_964586175.1. Taxonomy (GTDB): domain Bacteria; phylum Actinomycetota; class Acidimicrobiia; order Acidimicrobiales; family MedAcidi-G1; genus CAZPGL01. Next base: position 35,642 of record CAZPGL010000004.1, read on the forward strand.
ATGCCGAGCAGCGTGTTGGCCACCGTGACGGCCTCGGCACCGGCCGCGGCGGCGGCCCCGGCGATCTCGGGAAGGTCGGGGGTGTTCGGGCTGAGCTTGGCCCAGCGGGGCCGACCAGCCGCTGCTGCCGCCTGGACCACCTCGCTGGTGGCCGCGACGGAATGGGCGAACAGGTTGGTGCGGTCCTCCAGGTTGGGACAGGAGGCATTGACCTCGACGGCGACGACACACGCCGGCGCGCCGGCCAGAGCCTCGGCGGCCCGGGCGAACTCGTCGACGGTGCGGCCCCAGATGCTGGCCACCACCCGGGCACCGGTCGTCGCCAGCGCAGGGAGGTCGTGCTCGAGCCAGGCCTCGACCCCGGGGCCCTGGAGGCCGACGCTGTTGATCATGCCCGACGGCGTGGCGTGCACCCGGGGCGCCGGGTTGCCGGCCCACGGGTCGACGTGCAGTGACTTGACGACCACGGCACCCAGGCCGGCCGGATCCAGGTACCGGTTCAGCTCACCGCCGTGGCCGGCCGTGCCCGACGCGGTCATCACCGGATTCGCCAGGGTGACCGAACCGAGACTGGTCGTGAGGTCGACGGCCGGACGCCGGGCCATACGCGCTACCCCACCGCCCCTGCGACGTCGGCAGTGATACCGAGGTGGTACTCCTGCAGGGTGCGCACCGACAACGGGTGGCACTGCCAGTCGTGGAGGCCACGCGCCGCAGCCAGGGCGGCCGACGCCGTGGTGAGCAGCGGAATCCCCTCGGCGGCCGCCGCCCCGCGGATGTGCTCGCCGTCGGCCCGGGGCCCGCGCCCTCGGGGACTGTTGACCACCAACTGGACGGCACCGGAGCGGATCAACTCGACGGCGTCGGTCCCCGGTTCGCCGATCTTGGCCACGACGTCGCCGACCGGCACACCGTGTTCCTCGAGGTGGCGGGCCGTGCCGCTGGTGGCGACGATGTCGAGTCCCAGGGCGTGGAGCCCCCGGGCCGCGTCGAGGCCGACCGTCTTGTCCCGGTCGGCCAACGACAGGAACACCGTGCCCGACTCGGGTAGGGCCCCGCCGGAGGCGATCTGGGACTTGGTGAAGGCCAGGCCGGTGGTCAGGTCGATGCCCATGACCTCACCGGTGGACCGCATCTCGGGGCCGAGCACCGGGTCGGCCTCAGGGAAGCGGTTGAACGGCAGCACGGCCTCCTTGACGGCCACGTGGTCGCCGACCACCCGGTCACGCAACAGGCCCTCGCTCCGCAACTCGGCCAGCGTGGCCCCCAGCATGACCCGACTGGCCACCTTGGCCAGCGGCACCCCGGTGGCCTTGGCGACGAAGGGCACGGTCCGGGAGGCCCGGGGGTTGGCCTCGATGACATACACCTCCTCGCCCTTCACCGCGAACTGCACGTTGATGAGGCCCCGCACGTCAAGGGCCTCGGCGATACGGAGCGTGGCCGCCTCGATCCGGGCCACGGTGTCGTCTCCCAGATGGGGAGGAGGGATGACGCATGCGCTGTCGCCACTGTGGACCCCGGCCTCCTCGACGTGCTCCATGACGGCGCCGATGACCGCATCGCCGGTGGCGTCGCGGATGGCGTCCACGTCGACCTCGGTTGCGTCTTCGAGGAACCGGTCGACGAGGACCGGGCGTTCCGCCGACAGGCCACCCTCGATGCCGAGGGTGCCGAAACCGCTGAGCTCGGCCATGGCCCGGGCCAGCTGGGCGTCGTCGTACACGATCTCCATGGCCCGGCCACCGAGCACATACGACGGCCGCACCAGCACCGGGTACCCAACCTGGTCGACCACGGCGCGGGCCCCAGCCAGGTCGACGGCGGTGCCGCCCGGCGGCTGGGGGATGTCCAGCCGGGCACACAGGGCATTCCACTGCTCGCGGTCCTCGGCCAGGTCGATGGACTCGGGGCTGGTGCCGGCCACCAGCCCGGCGGGCAGCGACGAGGCCAGCTTCAGGGGGGTCTGGCCGCCGAGCGAGACGATGATGCCGACCGGCCGTTCGGCGTCGATGATGTTGTCGACGTCCTCGCTGGTCAGCGGCTCGAAGTAGAGGCGGTCGCTGGTGTCGTAGTCGGTCGACACCGTCTCGGGGTTGCAGTTGACCATGATCGTCTCGTAGCCGGCGTCGCGCAGGGCGAAGCTGGCATGGACACAGCAGTAGTCGAACTCGATGCCCTGGCCGATGCGGTTGGGACCCGACCCGAGGATCATCACCTTGGGCCGGTCGGAGTCGCGAACCTCGTCCTCCTCCTCCCACGCCGAGTAGTGGTACGGGGTCTCGGCCGCGAACTCGGCGCCACAGGTGTCGACGGTCTTGAACGTGGGACGCACCCCGGCCGCTTCCCGGGCCGACCGGACCTCGCTGCTCCCCACGCCCCACAGGTGGGCCAACTGGGCGTCGGCGAAGCCGAGGCGCTTGGCCCGCCGCCATCCCCAGGCGTCGAGGTCGACGGGCCCTGTGGAACCCATGGCCTCGAGGTGGGCCCGCTCCTCGGTGATTGCCAGGATCTGGTCGAGGAACCACGGGTCAACCCAGGTGGCATCGTGCACCTCGTCAACGCTGAATCCCCGTCGGAGCAGCGCTTCGAGTTGGAAGATCCGTACCGGAGTGGCGATGGCGGCTGCGGCCATGAGGGCGTCGTCGTCGAGGTCGTCGAGGGCCGATTCGGCCGGATCGCCGTTGCAACCCAGACGGCCGTTCTCGAGGGACCGCAGCCCCTTCTGCAACGACTCGGGGAAGGTGCGGCCGATGGCCATGACCTCACCCACCGACTGCATGGAGGTGCCCAACACCCCGGAGGTGCCGGGGAACTTCTCGAAGGCCCAGCGGGGGATCTTGGTGACCACGTAGTCGATGGTGGGCTCGAAGGCCGCTGGCGTCTTCTCGGTGATGTCGTTGGGGATCTCGTCGAGGGTGTACCCGACCGCCAGGCGGGCGGCGATCTTGGCGATCGGGAACCCCGTGGCCTTGGAGGCCAGGGCCGACGAGCGGCTGACCCTCGGGTTCATCTCGATGACGACCTGCTCGCCGGTCGCCGGGTTCACGGCGAACTGGACGTTCGACCCGCCGGTCTCGACACCGACCCGGCGCAGGCAGGCGAAGGCCGCGTCGCGCATCTGCTGGTACTCGACGTCGGTGAGGGTCTGGGCCGGAGCCACGGTGATCGAATCGCCGGTGTGGACACCCATCGGGTCGAGGTTCTCGATCGAGCACACGACCACGCAGTTGTCGGCCCGGTCCCGCATGACCTCGAGCTCGAACTCCTTCCATCCGGCGATCGACTTCTCGATGAGGATCTCGCTGATCGGGCTGGCATCGAGGCCGTTGGCGGCAACTCGGGCGAACTCGTCGGCGGTGCCGGCGATACCGGTGCCCTTGCCGCCCAGGATGTAGGCCGGCCGGATGACCACCGGCAGGCCGATCTCGGCGATGACCTCGTGGGCTTCGCCCATCGAGTGGGCCACCCCGGAGGCAGGTACCCCGAGGCCGATCTCCTGCATCGCCACCTTGAACCGCTCACGGTCCTCCGCGGTGGCGATGGCCTCGGCGTCGGCGCCGATCAGCTCGACGCCGTACTCGTCGAGCACACCGGCCTCCACGAGCTCCATGGCCAGGTTCAGCGCTGTCTGCCCGCCGAGGGTCGGCAACAGGGCATCGGGCCGCTCCCGCTCGATGATGCTGGTCACCACGTCGAGGCGAAGCGGTTCGACGTAGGTGGCGTCGGCGAAATCGGGATCGGTCATGATCGTCGCCGGGTTCGAGTTGACGAGGATGACCCGGTAGCCCTCCTCGCGCAGGACCCGGCAGGCCTGGGTGCCCGAGTAGTCGAACTCGCAGGCCTGACCGATCACGATCGGCCCCGAGCCGATGAGCAGGATGCTGTGGATGTCGTCCCGGCGGGGCATCAGGCCACCGCCCCGTGCACGCTGGCCATCAGGTCCTCGAACTCGGCGAACAGGTAGCGGCTGTCGTGGGGTCCCGGTCCGGCCTCCGGGTGGTACTGCACGCTGAAGGCGGGCACGTCCCGGCAGCGCAGGCCCTCGACGGTGCCGTCGTTGAGGTTCACGTGGGTCAGGTCGGCGGCGGGGATCGAGCCGTCGGCGACGCAATAGTTGTGGTTCTGGCTGGTGATCTCGACCGCTCCGGTGGACAGGTTGCGGACCGGATGGTTGCCGCCGTGGTGACCGAACGGCAGCTTGAACGTCTCGGCACCCAGGGTGCCGGCCAGCAGCTGGTGGCCGAGGCAGATGCCGAACACCGGCACCCGACCGAGCAGGTCGGCGATGCTGGCGCGTACCCCGACCAGCGGCTCGGGATCACCGGGGCCGTTGGAGAGGAACACCCCGTCGGGTCCGAGGGCCAGCACCTCGTCGGCCGAGGTCGACGCCGGCACCACCGTGACCTCGCCCAACCCCGACAGGTGGCGCAGGATCGTGGTCTTGATGCCGAAGTCGTAGGCGACGATGCGCCGCCCACCCCCGGTCGAGGCGACCGTGTACGGCTCGGCGCAGGTGACGGTGGCGACCAGGTCGAGGCCGTCGGTGCCGCCCGCCGCGGCCGCCGTCTCGGCGAGGGTCGCCGGATCGGCCGGACCGAACGCTCCGGGCATGGCCCCCAGGTCCCGCAGGTGGCGGGTCAGCCGCCGGGTGTCGATCCCGGCGATACCAGGAATGCCGTGCTCGCGGAGCAGGCCGTCGAGGCCGTCGGTGGCCCGCCAGTTGCTGTGCCGCCGAGCCAGATCGCGCACGACCACACCCCGGCAGAACGGGCGGCGGCTCTCGTGGTCGTCGGCATTGACGCCGTAGTTCCCGATGTGCGGGTACGTGAAGGTGATGATCTGCCCGGCGTACGACGGGTCGGTGATGACCTCCTGGTAGCCCGACAGCACCGTGTTGAACACAACCTCACCGGTGGCGACCCCGTCGGAGGTCTCGGCCCCGATGGGCTCGCCGGCGAACACCGCACCGTCGGCCAGCACGAGGTGGGCTGGAGCCGAGGGTCCGCTCACCGCTGCACCTCGCCGTCGATCACGACCGCCGTTCCGGCCCGTACCGTGTGGCGGACCCTTCCTCGCAGGGTGCGGCCCTCGTAGGGGGTGTTGGCACTGTGGCTGGCCATGTCCCGACCCGACACGGTCCAGGTGATGTCGGGGTCGACGACACACAGGTTGGCCGGGCTGCCGGGAACGACCGGACAGCCGTGACGGTCGGCGACCCCGGCGATGGCGGCCGGCTGCCACGACAGCAGGGCCAGGATGCGGGGCAGGTCCAGATCGGAGTCCTCGATGGCGACGGACAGTGCCGTCTCGAGGCCCAGCATGCCGGGGGGTGCCTGGTCGAACGGCAACTCCTTGGCGTGATCGGTGTGCGGCGCATGGTCGGTGGCGATGGCGTCGATGGTGCCGTCGGCCAGACCGGCACGGATGGCGGCCACGTCGTTGTCGGTACGCAGCGGCGGATGGACCTTGAACACCGGGTCGTAGGAGGCGCAGGCCGCGTCGGTCAGGCTGAAGTGGTGGGTAGTGGCCTCGGCGGTGACCGGGAGGCCGGCCGCCTTGGCCCCGCGCACCATGGCCACCGAGCTGGCGGTCGACAGGTGCTGGAAGTGCATGCGGGCCCCGGTGAGGCGCACCAGGGCTATGTCGCGCATGACCATCAGCTCTTCAGCTTCCGCGGGCTGGCCCGGGATGCCAAGGCGCGACGACCAGGCGCCCTCGTGCATGTAGCCGCCCTCGGACAAGGCGCTGACCTCGCAATGCTGGGCCAGCACGACGGGCCGCCCCAGACGGCCGGTGAGCCCACGGCTGTACTCCATGATTCGCCGCATCAGCCGGGGGTCCTGGAGGCCGGTGCCGTCGTCGGTGAAGATCCCGACGCCCATGCCCGCCAGCTCCCCCATGGGGGCCATCTCGGTGCCGGCCCGGCCGACGGTCATGGCGGCCGACGGCACGATCTCGCACAGCGACCGCCGGCCGAGGGACAGCACCTGCTCGACGACCGCCGCGCAGTCGGTGGCCGGATCGGTGTTCGGCATGGCCACCAGGGCCGTGTAGCCGCCGAGCGCCCCGCCGCGGGCACCGCTCTCGATGGTCTCGGCCGCCTCCTGGCCCGGCTCGCGCAGATGGCTGTGCAGGTCGACGAACCCGGGAGCGACGACGCAGCCCGAGGCATCGAGATCATGGTCGCCGGCGAGTCCTGCGCCGACGTCGACGACCACCCCGTCGTCGACGAGAACGTCGGCCGACCGTTCACCGGTGGCATCGATGATCGTGCCGCCGCGGATGACGAGGCTCATGACGGGCTCCTCTCGTCGCTGAGATCACGCCCCGAACCGAGGAGCAGGAACAACACCGCCATTCGGACCGACACCCCGTTCGCCACCTGGTCGATGATGACCGACCGGGGGTCGGCGGCCGCTGCCGCATCGATCTCGACCCCCCGGTTCGTGGGGCCGGGATGCAGGATCAGGGCGTCGGTGGGCAGCAGCGAAGCCCGTGCTGCAGTGAGGCCGAAGTCGGCGACGTACTCCCGGACCGACGGCACCAGGCCCTCGGCGATTCGCTCGTTCTGGATGCGCAGGAGGTAGCAGGCGTCGAGCGTCGGAAGGACGGCGTCGAGGTCGTGGGAGACGGTGACCGGCCAGCCGTCGAGGGCTGCGGGCAGCAGGGTGGTCGGGGCGACCAGCACCACCTCGGCCCCCAGCAGGGTGAAGGCCAGCACGTTGGATCGGGCCACCCGGGAATGGCGGATATCACCGACGATGCCGATGCGCATACCGTCGAGCGAACCCCGACGTTCCCGCAGCGTGTAGGCGTCGAGCAAGGCCTGGGTGGGGTGCTCGTGGCAGCCGTCGCCGGCGTTGACCACCGAGGCGTCAGTCCAGCCGGCGATGCGGTGGGCGGTGCCGGCCATGGCGTGACGCACGATGAGGGCATCGGCCCCGTAGGCCTCGATCACCTCGATGGTGTCGCGCAGGCTCTCGCCCTTGCTGAGCGACGAGGAGCCGGCAGCGAAGCTCATGGTGTCGGCCGACAGGCGGCGGGCCGCCGTCTCGAACGACAGCCGGGTGCGGGTGGAGTTCTCGAAGAACACGGTGGCGACGGTGCGCCCCCGCAGGGCCGGGACCTTGGGGATGGGGCGACGACCGATCTCGGCGAACGTGTCGGTGAGGTCGAGGATCTCCTCGAGTTCGGCGCGCGTCATGCCGTCGATGGCGAGCAGATGCCCGCCAGCCAGGGCGGTGCTCACTTCTGCATCACCCCCAGGTCGACGCCACCCGGGTGGACGTCGACGACCTCGTCACGCCGGGTGGGCAGGTTCTTGCCGACGAAGTCGGGGCGGATCGGCAGCTCGCGGTGACCACGGTCGACCATGACCGCCAACTGGATGGCCCGGGGCCGCCCGAAGTCGCAGAGGGCGTCGAGGGCGGCCCGTATGGTCCGGCCGGTGAACAACACGTCGTCGACGAGGACGATGACGCTGCCGTCGAGGTCCATCGGAATGTCGGTGGCCGCTTCGGGGACGACGGGGCGAAGCCCGATGTCGTCACGGTGGAGGGCCACGTCGAGGGTGCCGACCGGCGGACGGCTGCCGTCGATCTCGACGAGGGCGTCGGCCAGCAGTTCGGCGACGGGCACCCCACCGGTCTGGAGGCCGACCACCACGATGTGCTTGAGGCCGTGGTTGCGCTCGATGACCTCGTGGGCCATGCGGCGGACCGCCCGGGCCATGTCGTCAGCCGACAGGATGCGTGCGTGGGCAACAAAAACGCCCCCGAACGGGGGCGTCTGACGTCGTTCTCTTTCGGCCATCGGCCTCTCCTTCGAGCCGTGCGGGCCTCACGGGACCCGCTTCACGGTCGAGCGCACACTCTAGCAACACCAACCGCTGCGCGCCTCACCCCTGTGGAGCGTTGCGCCGCACCCACACGGTCCGCCCGGAGAACCCGGCGCCGGGATGTTCCAGCGGGGAGAACCCGGCCCGTCGGGCCACCCGGATGGAGGCCTCGTTGCCCGAAGCCACCTCGGCGACCACCACCTCGAGGTCCAGCACGGTGAGGGCCCAAGCGGCGACCGCATCGACGGCCGCCGCGGCCAGCCCCCTCCCGCGGGCCGACGCCGCGATCCACCAGCCGATCAGCGCCGCCGACCGCTCCGACGAGAACGACGACAACCCGACCTCGCCGACCGCAAGGTGATCGACGGTGACCGCCAGATCGATGGCGAGGATTCTCCGCCGCCGCTCGTCCTGACCGCCGATCCACGACAGGGCCGACGCCTCGGACCGGTCGCCGGGCACATTGGTCCAGCGGGTGACCTCATCGTCGCCCCATCCGGCGGCCAGGGCCGGCGCGTCACCCGGCACCCACGGCCGGAGCATCGCCGGGCCGGCGGACAGTGGAGGGTCGGGCACGGGCAGGCCACCCTCGGGCGGTGCCCAGCGGCTCACCCCGGGCGCACCTCGTCGGCGATCCGCGACACCACGCCGTTCACGAACCGGCTGGACCGATCGGTGGAATAGTCGCCGGCCAGGGCCACGACTTCGGCCAGCACGGCCCCGGTCGGGACATCGGCCCGGTGCCCCAGTTCGTAGACCGCCATCCGGATGAGGGCCCGGTCGACGGCCGGCATTCGGTCGGTGCGCCACCCCTCGGCGAACCGGTCGATCAGCGCGTCGATCTCCCCCCGATGGGCTGCCACACCACGGACGACGTCGTCGACGTACGCCTCGGCCGGCACCGGCTGGGCCTCCAGCATGGTGACGGGATCGTCCCCCCACTGCTCGGCGGCGTACAGGATGCCGAGCACCGTCTCACGCAGCTCGCGCCGCGACCCGACCTCGACAGACGGCTCGGTGGCATCGGACATGGTGCTCGCCGCCGGACCGGTCAGACCCGGCTGAGGTACTCGCCGGAACGGGTGTCGACCTTGACCCGCTCACCGGGTTCGATGAACAGGGGCACCTGGACGGTGAGGCCGGTCTCGAGGGTCGCCGGCTTGCGGGCCCCCGACACGCGGTCACCCTGGACCCCGGGTTCGGTCTCGGTGATGGTCAACTCGACAGCGGCCGGGAGCTCGACGCCGATGACCTCGTCGCCGAACATCATGAGCATCGGGGTGCTGGAGTCGATCAGGTAGTTGGTGGCGTCGCCGAGGGTGGCCGGGCTGACGGTCAGCTGGTCGTAGGTCTCGGTATCCATGAAGACGTAGTCGGCACCCTCGCGATACAAGAACTGCATCGACCGCTTGTCGATCATCGCCCGCTCGACCTTCTCGCCGGCCCGAAACGTGCGGTCGACGACCGATCCGGTCCGGGCATTGCGCAGCGTGGTCCGGACGAAGGCGTGGCCCTTGCCCGGCTTGACATGCTGGAAGTCGACGACCTGGAACAGCCCCTCGTCGAGGTCGAGGGTCATCCCGTTCTTCAGGTCGTTGGTGGTGATGGTGGGCATTGACGTCCTTTCGGGCCGGAGCCGGCGCTCACACGGTCTTGGGGGCACCGGTGAGGGGCCGGCACCCGTCGGAGGTGACGACCACGGTGTCCTCCCAGCGGACACCGCCCAGGTCGGCGAGGTAGGCCCCCGGTTCGACGGTTACCACCTGACCGGCCCGCAGGGTACCAGTGGCGGTCGACGAGACTGCAGGGGCCTCGTGGATGTCGAGGCCCACGCCGTGGCCGGTGCCGTGGATGAACGCCTCCCCCAGGCCGGCGTCCTCCAGCACGGTACGGCACGCCCGATCGACGTCGGCGACGGGTACGCCCTCGGCCACCGCATCCAGACCGGCCTGCTGAGCGGCCAGCACGTGGTGGAGGAGGTCGGCGGCCCGGCCGCCGCCGGTGCCGCCGATCCGGAACGAGCGGGTCATGTCGGACCGGTAGCCGTCGACCACGGCACCGAGGTCGCAGACGACCAGGTCGCCGGACTCGAACGGTCGGTCACCGGGCCGGGCGTGGGGGCGGGCGCTACGGATGCCACCGGCCACGATGGTCTCGAAGGCCCGGTCGCTCGCCCCGAGGCGTCGCATGGCGTGGTCGATGGCCGTCGCCACCTGACGCTCGGTCGACCCCGCCACGAGCAGATCGACAGCCACGGCCAGGGCGGCATCGGCAATGCCGGCCGCTTCGGCCATGCGGGCCAACTCACCGTCGTCCTTGACCTGGCGCAGCTCCTCGACGAGGCCGCTGGTGGCGACCAACTCGGCATCGGGGAACCATCCGGCGATCCGCTGCTGGTCGGACCAGGTGACCGAATCGGCTTCGAGGCCGAGGCGGTCCGGTCGGCCGGCCCGCTCCTTGAGCGCCGTGCCGTCCGGGGCACCGATGACGACGTCGACCGGCGAGCCGGACCGTCCGATCTCGTCGGGGGCCTGGTCCCGGTAGCGCCCGTCGGTGACCAGCAGCGCGCCGTCGGCGTCGACCAGCAGGACGCCGGCCGATCCGGTGAACCCGGTCAAATAGCGGATGTTGGTGATGTCGGTGACCAGCAGCGCGGCGCTGCCGGCGTCGAACATCGACCGACGCAGCCGGGCCAGGCGGCCGGCGACGTCCATGGCCGGTCGGGTCACCGGTCGAGCAGCCGGCCCACCGCGGCGACGGCCAGCCGGTAGCCGTCGCCGCCGAAGCCGGCCACCGTGCCCGAGGCCACCGGGGCCACGACCGACGTGTGACGCCACGGCTCGCGCGCTGCCGGGTTGGACAGGTGTACCTCGACGACGGGACCGTCGAAGGCAGCCAGGGCGTCGTGGACCGACCAGGCGTAGTGGGTGAACGCACCCGGGTTGATGATGATGGCCGCACACCGGCCGCGTGCCGCGTGGACGGCGTCGACCAGCTCACCTTCGTGGTTGGTCTGGAGGTGCTCGACGTCGAGGCCGATCGACGCCGCGGCCTCCCCCACGGTCGCGAGGTGGTCGTCGAGGGTGTCGGTCCCGTAGACGTCGGGATCCCGTTCACCCAGCAGATTCAGGTTGGGCCCCGACAGGACCAGCAGGATCGGTCGGCTCATCGGTTCTCCTCCACCGGTCAGCGGACCCGGGCCAGGGTGGCCCGGGCGAGGTCGGGGTCAACGTCGGCGACGACCTCGACGCCGGCGGGGCCGTCGAGGGCGAAGGTGAGGCCGTCGACGGCCTTCTTGTCCCTGGTCATGGCGGCCAGCAACTCGTCGTCGTCAGCGCCGTCGGGAAGACAGCCGGGCAGACCGTAGCCGTCGACGACCCGGCGGTGTTCGGCCACCCGGTCTGCGTCGATGCGGCCCAGACGGGCCGCCAACTCGGCGGCGTAGACCAACCCGATGGCCACCGCCTCGCCGTGGCGGAGGTCGTAGCGCCCGGTGGTCTCAACGGCATGGCCGAGGGTGTGCCCGTAGTTGAGCACGGCCCGGCGGCCGGCCTCGCGTTCGTCGGCCGCCACCACCTCGGCCTTGATGCCCACACAGCGGGCCACCCGGGCGTCGAAATCCATGGCGTCGAGGTCGTCGCCGGTGAGGAAGTGGTACTTGGCCATCTCACCCAGACCACACCGCATCTCGCGTTCGGGCAGGGTGTCGAGGGTGGCCGTGTCGCAGAGCACCGCCGACGGCTGCCAGAAGGCGCCGACCAGGTTCTTGCCCTCCGGCAGGTTGACGCCGGTCTTGCCGCCCACCGCGGCGTCGATCTGGGCCAGCAGGGTGGTGGCCACGTGCACCACGGCGATGCCCCGGTGGTAGGAGGCGGCGGTGAAGCCGGCGACATCGGTGACGACGCCGCCACCGACCCCGACCACACAGTCGGCGCGGGTGACACCCCATCGGGCCAGGTCACGACACAGCGACTCTACGGTGGCCATGGTCTTGGCCGCCTCGCCGTCGGGAACGGTGAACACCCGATGCTCGACGCCGGGGTCGACGTCGACACCGACACCTGCCTGGGTGATGACGGCGACCCGTCGAACCCCAGCCGGGATCACCGAGGCCAGCGAATCGGCGGCCCCCCGGCCGACCAGCACCGGGTAGGCCCGGTCGTCGGCCAGGGGCACCTCGACCCGGATCATCGGTGTGCTCCGACCGCGTCGAGGGCGAGGATGGTGTCGACCACCTCGTCGACGGCGCACCCGTCGGTGTCGACCACCGCGTCGGCGGCCGCGGCGTAGGCCGGGCCGCGCTCGTCGCAGAGGCGCTGGAGCACGGCCAGCGGATCGCCGCCCGCCAGCAGCGGTCGGCCGGTGCCGTCACCGACCCGCCCGGCCAGCGTCTCCGGGGCGGCCCGCAGCCATACCACCACGGCCCTGGCGGCCAGCAGGGCCCGGTTCTCAGGCCGGATGAGCACCCCGCCACCCGTGGACAACACGATCGGCTGATCCATCTCGAGCACCCGGGACAGGGTTGTGGCCTCGGCGTCGCGGAAGCCCGACTCACCCGACTCGGCGAACAACACGCCGATGGTGCGGCCGGTGTCGTTCTGGATCCAGAGGTCCAGATCGACATGCCGGCGCGGGACGCGGGCCGCCACCGCGGCGCCCACCGCCGACTTCCCGGCTCCCATGAGCCCCACCAAGGCCAGGTGGGGAGGCGTGTCTTCGACCATGACGGCCCAGGCTACCGATGCGACCTCGTCCGGCCGGGTGATTACCCGAGGACCAGCCCGACCACGACCGTCGCCACGAGCAGGGGCGGGCCGAACGGCAGCGCCTGGCCCGAGCGGCGCACCAACGCCCCGACCAGCACCGCGACACAGGCCCCGACCAGGGTCCACGCCACCGCGGCGACGATCTGGCTGCCGACCGTCCAACCCAGCCACCACCCGAGGGGGGCCGCCAGGCGCACGTCGCCGCCACCCAGGCCGTCGCCGACGACCAACCGCACCACGACCAGGACCCCGGCGAAGCCCGACAGACCCAACGCCGCCCACCCCCACGACCCGCGGTCCGCTCCGGCGAGGACGGCACCGGAATGCAGGACCACCAGGCCACACAACAGCACCAGGACCATGAGTGTCGGGAGACGGCGGTGGCGCAGGTCGGCCCGGGCCAGCAGCAGGCCACAGGCAATCAGCCACCAGAACGCCAGGCTGTCGAGCAGGTCGGCCATGTCGACCGGCGGGTCCGGTCAGCGACCCGCCAGCGCTGCTCGCGCCGCGGCGGCCATGGCGTCGACCGGTGCCGCCTGGCCGGTCCACAGGGTGAACGCCCGGGCGGCCTGGTGGAGCAGCATCGACAACCCGTGGTGGGCCTCGACCCCCCGCTCACGGAGGGCGGCCACCCAGGGGGTCTCCAGCGGGTGGTAGATCAGGTCAACGGCGACCTGCCCGGGGTGGAGGAGCGCCACGTCGACGGGCAGCCCGGGATCGCCGGCCATGCCGACCGAGGTGGCGTTGACCACCAGATCGGCCTCGGCCACCGTCTCGGGTCCGCCGACCCGCCCGACGGGACCGGCGAGGGCCGCGGTGGCCTCGGCCCGGGCCACCGTGCGGTTGACCACGGTGACCTCGGCGGCACCGGCGGTTCCCAGCGCATCGACGACGGCGCGGGCCGCTCCGCCCGCCCCCAGGACCACCACCCGGAGCCCCGACGGATGGAGACCCGTGTCGGCGGCCAGACCGTCGAGGAACCCGCCGCCGTCGGTGTTGTGCCCAATGAGCCGATCACCGTCGGGCACCACGCAGTTCACCGCACCGAGGCGCATGGCCGCCGGAGTGCAGTCGTCGACGAGGGCGGCGACGTCGTCCTTGTGGGGCATGGTGACCGACAGGCCGCCCAATCCCAGGGCCCGCATGCCGTCGAGGGCCCGGGCCGCGTCGCCGGGTGCCACGTCGGCGGCCACGAAGAGCCAGTCCAGCCCGGTAGCGGCGAACGCGGCGTTCAACAGCGTGGGCGACAGCGAATGGCCGATCGGCGATCCGATCACCGCGGCCACCAGGGTCTGCCCGCTCACCGGCGGTCGCTGGTCGATCGGAGTCTCAGCCACAACCCAGATTCTTGTCTTTGCAGACCTGGACGGCAGCAGCGAATTCCTCGCTGGTGACGGCGAAGGTGTGGGCTCCGGCGACGCCGTCCTCATCGGTGCGCACGTAGTACATCCAGGGACCGTCCGCCGGCGCCACCGCGGCCTCCAACGACGCCCGCCCCGGTGCCGAGATCGGGGTGAGCGGCAGACCCGGCACGGCCCTCGTGTTCCACGGCGATTCGCTGGCCAAGTCCTCGCTGGTGAGCGGTTCGCCGGCCGTCTTGCCCACCGCATACCGGGTGGAGGCGTCGATGCCCAGCAGCCAGTCCTGCTCGATGCGGTTGTGGATCACCCGGCTGATCTTCGCCCGATCGCCTTCGATGCGGGCCTCCTCTTCGATCAGCGAGGCGATGATCAGCGCCTCGTACGGTGTGACGCCCAGAGCGGCGGCCCTGTCGACCAGGTCGATCTCGTCGACGACGGCGAGGAACTGGGCATGCATCCGCATCACCAGGCTGATCTCATCGGTGAGGGTGGCGTCGTCGAGTTGATACGTGTCGGGGAAGAACATGCCCTCGTAGAACGGCAAGGGGAACTCGGCCGGATAGTGCTCCCACCGGACGACGTCGCTGGCGAAGGCCTCACGGAGCTGCGCCTCGCTGTAGGTGGGCATGCGGTCCTTCAGACGCACCACCATCTGCTCGATGGTGAGCCCCTCGGGCACGGTGACCCGGACCACCTCGGGGGGGATCGGCCCCTCGTTGAGCACGTCGACCGCCGCCTGGAAGGTCAGATGCTCCTGGAGGACATAGTCACCGGCCTGGAACGAGTACTCGACGTCGGCGGGGCAGTCGATCAGCCACCGCAGCATCGAGGGGCAGCGCATCCACTGGCGGAACATGGTCGGATGGTCGATGACCCCGGCCGTGCCCAGCGCCGCCGCCACGTCGTTGGCCGACCAGCCCGTTTCGATCACGAACGCGACCTCATCGCCGGGTGGGGCGTCGGGGACCAGCATGGCGTTGACCCAGGCGTCGATCCAGCGGAAGGCGAACACGGTGCCGACGATGAGCAGCACCACGACGAGCCCCCATCGCGGGATCGGACCCACCGACGGGCGGTGGCGCACCCAGCGCACGTCGGGGCTGGCTTCGGCACCCGGGGTGAACACCGTGCCGTCACTGTCATCGTCGTAGATCGACGGACCCCACACCGCCGGCTCGGTGACCGCAACGTCGGCAGGGACCACCGGCACGCCGTCGGATGCCACGGTCGGCAGATCGTACGGGTCGGCTCCGGCGTCGGGGTCCTGCGCCGGCCCACCCGACAGACGGGCCCCGATGGTCGCCGACGAACGCCCCGACGGGGCCAGATCGGCCGACGATCGGGGGGCGTCACCCTCGGGCGCCTCGTCAGGCCTGTCGTCGTGGGTCACCGGTCCTCCAGCGGTCGCCAGGCGTCCAGCCAGGCCTGCAGCATCACCGCGGCCGCCACCTGGTCGACGACCTGTCGACCGGCTGGGCCGGTCAGCCCCTGTTCCCGGAGGGAGCGTTCCGCGGTGACCGTGGTCAGACGCTCATCGTAGGTCTCGACCGGTACCGGAAGGGTGGCGCGTAGTTGCTCAGCCTCGGCGAGCATCGTCCGCGCCATGGGTCCCACCGAACCGTCCAGCGAGTAGGGAACCCCCACCACGACGATCCCGGCCTCCCACTCGTCGACGAGGGCGGCGATGGCCCGGTGCTCGCCAACCCGGTCGCCGGTGCGGTGCACCACGTCGGCGGGGGTGGCCAGGCGGCCGTCGGAGTCGCTGACCGCCACGCCGATCCGTTTCGTGCCAAGGTCGAGGCCGAGGGCCCGCACGGCGGTCAGCCGGCCCGGGCCGCGTCCCGGGCCTGTTCCAGTGCGTCGTCGAGGTTCTCGGGGGCCTTGCCGCCGATCATGGTGAGGTCGGCATTGGGGCGACCACCGCCGCCCACCGTTCGGGCCGCGTCGGCGACGAGCGCCCCGGCGTCCAGCCCGCTGTCCGGGGCCACGGCGGCGACGATGGCCACCCCGCCGCCCTCGGGCACTGCACCCAGCACGACGGCCCGGACCCCGTCGGCGTCGCGGACGGCCATCGCCAGCTGGCGCAGCCCGTCGCGGTCGACCCCTTCGACCCGGGCCACGACGAGGCCGTCGTCGGCCGATGCGGCCAGGTCGCCGGCCCGACCGAGTGCGGCCTGGGCCCGGGTGCCGGCCAACTCCTTGCGGAGCGCCTTGGCCTCGGCCAGCCGCTTGCCGATGCCGTCGAGGAGGTCGTCGACCGGCACGCCGACCAACTCAGCGGCCTCGGCCAAGGTGGCCTCGACGTCCCGTAGGCGGGCGATCGGGGCGTCGCCGGTGACCGCCTCGATGCGGCGGATGTTGGAGCCGATGGAGCCCTCGCTGACGATGCGCATGGTCCCGATGTCGCCCAGGGCCGACACGTGGGTGCCGCCGCACAACTCGACGGAGTGGGGGCCGGCCTCGAGCACCCGGACGCGGTTGCCGTACTTGTCGCCGAAGAAGGCGATGGCCCCGGCGGCCTCGGCATCGGCCTTGCCGGTCTCGTAGTGGTTGCAGGCCGGGTTGGCCAGCACGTCGGCGTTGACCAGGTCCTCGATGGCGGCGATCTGCTCGGCGGTCACCGCCTCGTAATGGCTGAAGTCGAAACGCAGGCGGTCGGGGCCGACGTGGGAGCCCTGCTGCTTGACGTGGTCGCCCAACACCCGACGCAGCGCCGAGTGCAGCAGGTGGGTGCCGGTGTGGTTGCGGCGGATGGCGGCCCGCCGCCCACCATCGATGGTGGCGGTGACGCTGTCGCCCACGGCCAGCTGGGCGTCGGGTGCCACGTGGTGCAGGTTGAGGCCGTCGAGGGCGCCGGTGGTGTCGGTGACGGCCACGTCGCCGCCGGGTCCGCTGATGACGCCGGTATCGCCGATCTGGCCGCCGGACTCGGCGTAGAACGGCGTGCGGTCGAGGACGACCACGCCGTCGGCGACGTGGAGCACCGTGGCCGTCGCCGTCTCGACGTCGCGGCCCACGAACTCGGTGGGTCCGTGCTCGTCGAGGATGTGCCGCAGATCCCCGGTGTCGCCGCCACCGCCGGCGGCCTTGCGGGCCGCCTTGGCCCGCTGCTGCTGTTCGGCCATCGCCGACCGGAAACCGTCGAGGTCGACGGCGATGCCCCGCTCGGCAGTGATCTCCTCGGTCAGCTCCAACGGAAACCCGTAAGTGTCGTGGAGCTTGAAGGCCACGTCGCCGTCGAGGGTGCCGCCGTCGGCCACGTCGGCCAGGGCGGTGTCGAGGATGGTGGTGCCGGCCCGCAGGGTGTCGCGGAACCGCTCCTCCTCACGGTCGAGCACACCGCGAATGAACTCCCGGTTGCCTACCAGCTCGGGATAGTCGGGGCCCATGATGTCGATCACCGCATCGACCAGGCCGCCCATGACCCGCTCCTCCACGCCGAGCAGCCAGGCGTGGCGCACGGCCCGGCGGATGATGCGGCGCAGTACGTAGCCCCGGTCCTCGTTGGAGGGGAACACCCCGTCGCTGACGAGGAAGGTGGACGAACGGGCGTGATCGGCCAGGATGCGCTGGGACACGTCGGCCCGTTCATCGCTGCCTGGGGCGACCCCGGACAGCTCTCCGACCGTGGTGAGCAAGCGGGCGAATTCGTCGGTCTCCCACACCGAGTCGACGCCCTGGAGCACCGACAGGATGCGTTCGAGGCCGGCGCCGGTGTCGATGGACGGAGCGGGCAGCGGGGTCATCGTGCCGTCGGCGTGCTGTTCGAACTGCATGAACACGAGGTTCCAGATCTCGATGAACCGTTCCTCGTCGCCGTGTTCGGGGCCCCCGTCGGCGCCGAAGTCGGGGCCCTTGTCCCAGAAGATCTCGGAGCACGGGCCGCAGGGGCCGGTGTCGGCCATGCGCCAGTAGTTGTCCTCGTCGAGACGCTGGATGCGTTCGGCGGGCACCCCGACCTCGTTGCACCAGATGTCGGCCGCCTCGTCGTCGGTGAGGTGGACGGTGATCCACAGCCGGTCGGGGTCGAGGCCCAGGTGGGTGGTGACGAACTCCCAGGCGAAGCGGCAGGCGTCGGACTTGAAGTAGTCGCCGAAGCTGAAGTTGCCCATCATCTCGAAGAAGGTGAGGTGACGGCTGGTGCGCCCGATCTCGTCGAGGTCATTGTGCTTGCCGCCGGCCCGCACGCACTTCTGGACGGTGACGGCCCGGGGCCACGGGGCCTGCTGTTCGCCGACGAAGTAGGGCTTGAACGGCACCATGCCGGCCACGGTGAACAGCAGGGTCGGGTCGTGCGGGATGAGGCTGGCCGAGGCGACGTGCTCGTGGCCGTGGCCATCGAAGTAGTCGACGAAGGCCCGCCGGACGGCGTTGGCGGTGAGCAGGTCGGTGGTCATGGCTGGCACAGCCTACCGGCGCGCCCCCGGCGGCCTGCCGACCGGCGTGTCACGGCAGCGGTGACAGCGGCTACGTACCGACCGTGGACGGCCAGGCCGGACGACCTCAAGCGGGACATCGGGGACTGTCCCTCCCGTCACCCTTGTGTACGACCCGGGTTTGGGGGTCAGGGGTCAGCGGTGATGGCGGTGGGAGGCGTACTCGTGGCGCAGACGGGTCCGGGTCTCATGGGCCTCGGACCGGCCATCACGGGACGCCGCAGCCAGATCATCGCCGAACCGGCGAACCCGGCGCACGGCGTCGGAGCCCCGGCGGGCCAGATCGCGCCGCACGTGCTCGGGGGTGTAGCGCCGCACCGCCCCGTGCAGTTTGCGCTGCAACCAGGCCCACGTCGTGAGCCCGGCTGCCCAGCCGGCCAACAGCCAGAACAGGCGTCGCCGCATCAGGCCCCGCCCCCCGGCCGGCCGGTCACGCCGCTCCCCCGCCGGCCTGCGGCTCGTCGTCGACGACCACAGCCTCGATGGCGCCCTGATGGGGGCGATGCCGCAACCGGGCCAGGAAGCGCCCGATCCCGCCAGCCACCGAGGCGGCCCGGATCAGCGGCGGCGACAGGGCCCGATAGGTGAGCCGCGATGCGGCGTCGACGGTGGCCGAGATGTTCTCCGCCGTGTCGAGCAGGCCGTCGACCCGCTCCATGCCGTCGGTGGCCTGATCAACCGCCCGGCGCAGGTCGTGGACCATCGGCACCGTCTGCTCCCGCAACTCATCGACCGTCTCGCGCAACGTCCGCAGGGTGCGCACCAGCGACACCACGGCCAGGGTGAGGGCGGCCACCGCGGCCAGACACACCACGGCGACGAGCACCGCGGCCAGATCGCCGCCGCTCATGCGTCGACACCCCCGCTCGCACCATCGTCGTGAGCGGCCATCCGGCGCGCCACCTCCTGCTCGAACCCGTGGTCGCTCGGAGCGTAGTAGACGTGGCCCGCCACCTCGTCGGGCCGGTGGGCCTGGGGCACCCACCCCCGCGGGTCATCGTGGGGGTACACGTAGCCGTCACCGTGGCCCAGGGTGGCCGCCCCCTTGTAGTGGGCGTCCCGCAGGTGCATGGGCACCTCGCCCGACCCGGCGGCCCGGGCGTCGGCGGTGGCGGCACCCAGCCCGGTGGTCACCCGGTTCGACTTGGGTGCGGTGGCCAGGTGCACGACGGCCTGGGCCAGGTTCAGCCGGGCCTCGGGCAGGCCCACGAACTCGACGGCCCGGGCCGCAGCGTCAGCGACCACCAGGGCCATAGGGTCGGCCATGCCGACGTCCTCGCTGGCCAGGATCACCAGTCGGCGGGCGATGAACCGGGCGTCCTCGCCGGCGTCGAGCATGCGGGCCAGCCAGTACAGGCCGGCGTCGGCGTCCGAGCCTCGGATGCTCTTGATGAAAGCGCTGGCGATGTCGTAGTGGGCGTCACGCCCGTAGCGCAGGGCCTTGGTCCCCAGGGCGGCCTCAGCGTCCTCGAGGGTCACCTCGGTACCCTCCCGGCCGATGGCCAGGGCCGCGGCCACCTCGAGGCTGGTGAGGGCCTGGCGACCGTCACCACCTGAACGGTCGGCCAACAGGTCCACGGCCTCATCGGTGGCCGTCACCCCCTCAGCCTCGAGCCCCCGGGCCAGCAGCACCCGCACGGCGTCGTCGGACAGCAGCTCCAGGCGGAACAGGGTCGACCGAGACAGCAGCGGCGGGTTGACCTCGAAGAACGGGTTCTCGGTGGTGGCGCCGATCAGCACCAGCAGCCCCGACTCGACCGACGGGAGCAGGGCGTCCTGTTGGGCCTTGTTGAACCGGTGGACCTCGTCGAGAAACAGGATGGTGCCGACGTCCCGCTCGCCGAGCCGGGCCTGGGCCCGGGCCACCACCTCCCGCACGTCCTTCACGCTGGCGCTGACCGCCGACAACTCCTCGAACTCGGCGGCCGTCACCCGGGCGATGAGCCGGGCCAGCGACGTCTTGCCCGTCCCCGGCGGACCCCACAGCACCACCGACGACAGCCGGTCGGTCTCGATGAGGCGACGCAGCGGCCGCCCCGGCGCCAAGAGGTGGTCCTGACCGACCACGTCGTCGAGGCGCACCGGGCGCAGCCGATCGGCCAGCGGCGATCGCCGGGCCAGCCGGTCGGCCGCCGCGGCGGCGAACAGGTCGTCGGACATGCCGCCGAACCTACCGGGCGGCCGACGACCACACCGCGGCGCAGGCCCGGGCCTGGCGTCCGGCGAACCGGTCCACACCTTCGGCGGCCAGGGCGTGGTTGAACACCTCGGGGGCCAGGATCGGCTCGGCCCCGATGGCGGCCAGGCCGTCCGCCAGGCCGGCGAAATCGACCACCCCGTCGCCCGGAAGCCCTCGGGCCGTCATGGCCTCGGCCAACAGATCGTCACCAGCGACCGGTGCAGCGTCACACAGCTGGACCACCTGGATCGCGCCGCCGGGCATGGTCGCCAGCACGTCGGTCGACGGTCCGCCGGGCTGACGCTGCCAGTGCCAGGTGTCGATCATGACCCCGCCGTTGGGCCGACCGGCCCGTTCGACCAGGTCCCAGGCGGCCGCCAAGGTGGGAATCGCCGACCAAGGCAGGAACTCGAGGGCCACCCGCACTCCCCGGGCCGCCGCCCGGTCGCAGAGGCGGGCAAAGCCCTCGACGGCGCCGTCAGGATCGGCCAGTTCGGCCTCCATGGTGACGGCGATGATCTGGTCGGCCCCCAGGGCCTGGGCGGTGTCGAGGGCCAGGTCGGTGTCGGCGTCGGCCGAGACACCGGACGCGGTGGCCCATGCGGTGACCGCCTCGACCACGTCGACGGTGAGCCCCCGGTCGTGGATGCGACGCCGCAGTCCGGCCAGGTCACCGTCGGGGGCGGCGGCCATGACATGCAGCGTCCACAGCGACAGGCCGCCGAAGCCATGACCAGCCGCGGCGTCCAGCCAGCAGTCGACCTCGGCGCCGTCGACGCCGAACGGGTCGGCGGTCAACGTCGAACAACACAGGGCGAGATCGGCGGGCGACGTCACGACGGCGCCCCTCAGGTCGCCGGAGGCAACACCCGCAGGCCCAGCTCCTCGAGGTGCCGGTCGTCGATCGGCGACGGTGCCTCGGTGAGGGGGTCGACACCCGACTGGGTCTTCGGATAGGCGATCACCTCGCGGATGTTCTCCTCGCCGGCCAGGATGGCCACGAGGCGGTCCATGCCGAAGGCGAACCCGGCGTGGGGCGGGGCTCCGAACCGGAAGGCGTCGAGGAGGAACCCGAACTTGGCCTGGGCCTCGTCGGCGCCGATGCCGAGCAGCCCGAAGATGCGCTGCTGGATCTCACGGCGGTGGATCCGGACGCTGCCCGACCCCAGCTCCCACCCGTTGAGTACCAGGTCATAGGCCTGGGAACGCACGGCCAGCAGGTCGCCACCGTCGAGGAGGTCGAGATCCTCCTCGTGGGGCATGGTGAACGG
This sequence comes from uncultured Microthrixaceae bacterium, assembly GCA_964586175.1. Classification (GTDB taxonomy): domain Bacteria; phylum Actinomycetota; class Acidimicrobiia; order Acidimicrobiales; family MedAcidi-G1; genus CAZPGL01. The sequence continues at coordinate 57,495 of CAZPGL010000004.1, forward strand.
GTGGTGGGCCGGCATGGGGTTGCCGGCCTCGTCGAGCCCCTCGAACAGCGGGAAGTCGACGACCCACAAGAAGTTGAGGCCGCCCTCGGTGACCGGCGGCCGACCCAGCTCGAGGCGTAGCAGGCCCAGGACGTGGCGCACCGCCGGACGCTCGTCGGCCACCAGGAACAGCAGGTCGCCGGCCTCGGCACCCATTGCGGCCCGCAGCGCAGCCTGCTCGTCGTCGGTCAGGAACTTGGCCACCGGCGAGTTGAGGGCGTCGTCCTCGACCTTCATCCACACCAGGCCCTTGGCACCCCAGCGCTTGCACTGCTCGGTGAGGTCGTCGAGCCGGTTGCGGGACGTGTCGGCACCACCGGGGACCCGGATGCCCTTGACGCACGGCGCCTGGAAGGCCCGGAACTCCGTGTCGGCGAACACCCCGGTCAGCTCGACCAGCTCGAGGCCGAACCGGGTGTCGGGCTTGTCGGTACCGAACCGCTCCTGGGCCTCCAGCCACGACATGTGGGGAATCTCGCCGGGCCGCTCCCCGGTGACGGCCTCGGCGGCCGACGCCACAGCATGCGAGATGAACGCCAGCACGTCGTCCTGGCCGACGAAGCTGGCCTCGGCGTCGAGTTGCATGAACTCGAACTGGCGGTCGGCCCGAAGGTCCTCGTCGCGCAGGCAACGGGCGATCTGGTAGTAGCGGTCGACCCCGCCAACCATGCACAGCTGCTTGAAGATCTGCGGGCTCTGGGGCAGGGCGTAGAACGACCCGGGCTCCTTACGGGACGGGACGACGAAGTCCCGGGCCCCTTCCGGGGTGCTGGCGATGAGCATCGGGGTCTCGACCTCGATGAACCCCTGCTCCTCCATGGCCCGCCGCACCGCGGCGTTGACCCTGGCCCGGACCTCGAGGTTGCGCTGCATGCGGGAGCGACGCAGATCGACGTAGCGGTGACGCAACCGCAGCACCTCGTCGACGTCGGTGCGCTCGTCGAGTGGAAACGGCGGCGGTTCGGCGGCCGACAACACCGTGACCTCGGCGGCGTCGATCTCGATGTCGCCGGTGGCCAGCGACGGGTTGGCCGTGTCGGCCGGACGGCGCCGGACGGTGCCCGACACCTGCAGCACGTACTCGGAACGCAGGTCGTGGGCGCCGTCGACCACGACCTGGACGATGCCGCTGCGGTCCCGCAGGTCGATGAACGCCAGGTGCTCACCGTGCTCGCGCCGGCGCCCCACCCAGCCGCACAAGGTGACGGCCCGACCCTCGTCGGCGAGGCGGAGGTCGCCACACCGGTCGGTGCGCAGCGAGGTGGCGTAGTTGACGGGGGGCGTGTCGCTCAACGGAGCTTCTCCAGGAGGTAATCGGTGACGGCGGTACGCGGCACGGCCTGTTGGCCGACGTCACCCCGCAGGTCCCGCACGGTAACGGTGTCGGCGGCCACCTCGTCGGCCCCGACGATGAGCGCCCAGGCGGCACCGCTGCGGTCGGCCGCCTTCATCTGGGCCTTCATCGAACGGTCGTCCCACGAGCGGTCGCACCGGACACCGGCCCGGCGCAGCGAATCGGACAGCACGAGGGCGGCGTCGCCGCCAGTGGTGTCGACCACGAACACGTCGACGACGGCCTCCGGTGGGGAGAAGGCACCCTCGGCGTCGCAGGCCAGCAGCGTGCGGTCGAGCCCAAGGGCGAACCCGACCCCGGGGGTGGGCGGACCACCAAGGTCCTCGGCCAGACCGTCGTAGCGACCCCCGCCGCCCACCGCGTTCTGGGCCGCGTCGATCGCCGAGGCGGCGAACTCGAAGGTGGTGCGCACGTAGTAGTCGAGGCCACGGACCAGGCGGGGGTTCACCGTGTACGGCACCCCCAGGGCGTCGAGGCCGGCCCGGACCTGGTCGAAGTGGGCGGCGGCGTCGTCGGCCAGGTGGTCGAGCATCGACGGTGCGGTTGCGACGGCGGCGGCGTCGTCGGGCCGCTTCGAATCCAGTACCCGCAGCGGGTTGACCTGGAGGGTGGCCCGCGACTCATCGCTGAGCGCATCGTGGTGGGCGGCGAAGTGGGTCCGCAGAGCCTCGACATAGCGGGTCCGGTCGTCGGCATTGCCCAACGAGTTGATCACCAGGTCGACCTGACGCAGGCCCAGCCGTTCGTAGAACCGCCACGCCAGGGCGATGACCTCGACGTCGAGATGGGCGTCCTCAGGGCCCAGTGCTTCGACCCCGATCTGGTCGAACTGGCGGAACCGGCCCTTCTGGGCCCGCTCGTACCGGAAGTTGGGCCCGGCGTACCAGGCCTTGAACGGCAACGATGGGCGGTGTTCTGCGTAGGCCCGCACGACCGACGCCGTCTGTTCGGGGCGCAGGGCGATGTGCCGTCCCCCCTTGTCCTCGAAGTCGTACATCTCCTTTTGCACCACGTCGGTGGCGTCGCCGAGACGGCGGAACACCTCGACGTGTTCGAACATCGGCGGGATGACCTGGGTGTACCCGGCACCGCCCACGACATCGGCGAACACCTCGACCAGGGTCCGCCACCGGGCCGAGTCCGGCCACATGATGTCGCGCGTGCCCTTGGGGGCTCGGAAGGTCGGATCGGCCACGAGAGGCAAGACTACCGCTGCCGCCCCGGCCGCGGGGGCGCCGATTCAGCCGCCGCGGCCCGGCACCACCCGGTAGACGTCGTACACCGAGTCGATGTCTCGGATGATGCGGATCAGGGTTTCCAGGTGCGCGGGGTCGCCCAGCTCGAACTCGAACTTCAACCGGGCCACGTGGTCGGCCCCGCTGGTGGCGCTCGACGTGTTGAGCACGTTGACCCGGTGGTCGGCCAGCACGTTCACGATGTCGCGCAGCAACAGCTGGCGGTCGAGGGCCTTGACCTCCAGGGCGGCGACGAAGCGGGCCGATGTCTGTTCGTCCCACTCGACGTCGATGAGGCGGTCGGGCTGCCCGGCGGACAGCGACACGGCGTTTGCGCAGTCGGTTCGATGCACGGTGACGCCACGACCCCGGGTGACGAACCCCATGATCTCGTCGGGCGGCACCGGGGTACAGCAGCGCGACAGACGGACCATCAGGTCGTCGAGACCCTCGACGTGCACGCCGACCGACCCGGGGTCGCGGCGACGCGACCGGGGTTGGAGGGCGGTGATCGGCAGCCGGTCGACCTCGTCAGGATCGAGATCACCCCGGGCCTTCTCGACACGACCGACGACCGAACGGGCCGACACGTGGTGTTCGCCGATGGCCGCGTGCAGGGCGTCGAGGTCGTGGTAGTTGAGTCCTTCGGCGACCCCGGCCAGCAGGTCGCCGTCGAGGGTCTCCTTGATCGGCAGCCCAGCCCGGCGCAACTCGGCCACCAGCGCCTCGTGCCCCTGGTCGATGGCCTCGGCGCGGCGCTCCTTCGAGTACCAGTGGCGGATCTTGTTGGCCGCCCGGTGGCTGGCCACGAACTGCAGCCAGTCGCGGCTCGGGCCGGCGTCACCCTGCTTGGAGGTGACGATCTCGACCGTTTCACCCGATTCCAGCCGGGTGTCGAGCGGCACCAGACGGCCCCCGACCCGGGCGCCGACGCAGGAATGCCCGATCTCGGTGTGGACCGTGTAGGCGAAGTCGACGGGCGTGGCGCCGATGGGGAGGGTGATGACCCGACCCTGCGGGGTGAAGACGTACACCTCGTCCTGTTCGAGGTCGGTCTTGAGGTTGGCCATGAAGGCCCCGGGGTCGGTGGTCTCCTCCTGCCACTCGACGATGCGGTTCAGCCACGCCATCTCGTCGGACGGGGCGGCACCCTTGTAGTCCCAGTGGGCGGCCACCCCGTGCTCGGCCCGATGATGCATGTCGAACGTGCGGATCTGGAACTCGACCTGCTTGCCCTGCGGACCGATGACCGTGGTGTGCAGCGACTGGTAGAGGTTGAACTTGGGCATCGCCACGTAGTCCTTGAACCGCCCCTGAACCGGCTTCCAGACGGCGTGGATGGACCCGAGCGCCGCGTAGCAGTCGCGTACGTTCTCGACGATGACCCGGACACCCACCAGATCGTGGATCTCCTCGAACGACCGTCCCTTGACGATCATCTTCTCGTAGATGCTCCAGAGGTGCTTGGGCCGTCCGGTCACCTCGGCTTTCACGCCCAGGTCCTTGAGCTGACCCTCGACCTCGCCGATCATCTGGGTGAGGTACAGGTCGCGCTCGGGGGAACGATCCTGGACCATCTGGTCGATCTGGCTGTACCGCTTCGGGTGCAGGGTGGCGAGGGCCAGATCTTCGAGCTGCACCTTGACCTCCTCCATGCCGAGCCGGTGGGCCAGCGGGGCGTAGATGTCGAGGGTCTCCCGGGCCGTGCGCTGCTGCTTGTGGTCGGGCAGGGCGGCCAGGGTGCGCATGTTGTGGAGCCGGTCGGCCAGCTTGATGATCAGCACCCGCAGGTCCTTGGCCAGGGCCACCAGCATCTTGCGCATGCTGGCCGCCTGCTGGTCCTCCTTCGAGTCGAACGAGAGCCGGTCCAGCTTGGTGACCCCGTCGACGATCATGGCGACATCGGGTCCGAAGTCCCGTTCGAGGTCGGCCAACTCGATCGACGTGTCCTCTACGGCATCGTGCAGCAAGGCGGCGGCGATGGTGACGTCGTCGAGTCCCTGGCGGGCCACGATGGTGGCCACCGACATCGGATGGTGGATGTACGGCTCACCTGACTTGCGGGTCTGGCCTTCGTGGGCAGACAGCGCCACCTGGTAGGCCCGCTCGATGAGGCTGGCATCCCGCGCCCGGTGCCGCTCGCGGAACGCGGTCAGCAGGGTCGAGGTCTCCTCGACGGTGCGTTCGGGCCGTCGCCGCCACGGCAGGACCCGGCGGACGGCGACCACCTCAGCGGCCTCCTGGGGCCGACTCGTCGTGCGTCGTGCGCCGTCGGCGTCCTGGGTCCTTCATGGCTCCACGGTACCGCCCCGGCCGACTGGCCGACCGGCTCAGCGGCGCCGCTTCTTGCGGGGGCGGGGCGGAACACCGCCCGCCGGGCGGGGGGCAGGGGCCGGTCGGCGCCGGGCCGGCCCGGCGCTGCGGTCGGCGACCCGCTGGTCGGGCACCGCGGCGTCCTGGCGGGTGATGGCCCGGGTGCCGGCGGCCTCGACGCCCCGACCGGTCAGTTTGTCGTCGATCTGGCGCCAGCGGGGCTCCCGGGACTTCAGCAACGACACCAGCGACGACGCCAGGAACAGCGACGAGTACGAGCCGACCACAATGCCGATCAGCAACGCCACGGCGAACTCCTGCAGGGACGTGGCGCCCAGGATCAGCGACCCGACGACCAGCAGCGAGAGCACGGGAAGAGCCGAGGTGATCGACGTGTTGATCGACCGCATCGCGACCCGGTTGAGCCCCAGGTTCATGAGCTCGGCGTAGCGGAATCGTTCGGTGGCTCCGAGGCGACCGGTGATCTCTCGCACCTTGTCGTAGACGACGATGGTGTCGTAGAGCGAGTACCCCATGATGGTCAGGAAGGCGATGACGGTCGCCGGGGTGACCTCGAACTGGAACAGCGAGTACACCCCGACGCTCACGACGATGTCGTGGGCCACCGCCGCCAGGGCACCGGCGGCCATCTTCCATTCGAGGCGCACCGTGATGTACAGGGCGACGATGACGAAGAACACGACGAGGGCCCGCACCGCTTTGTCGGTGACCTCGTCGCCCCAGGTCGGACCGACCTGTTCGAAGGTCTCGACGGGCCCCAACGCCGCGGTCAATGCGTCCCGGATCTCGTCGGCTACCGCTGGATCGTCGACGTCGGACCGGATGCGGATGACCTCGTCATCGACGGTCTGGATACGGGCGTCGTCGGCACCGAACCCGGCCATCACGGAACGGGCGTCGGCCACCGAGGCGTCGGGCGCCCGGACCTCGAACGACGTACCACCTTCGAAGTCGATGCCCAGGTTGACGCCGCGCACGGCGAACGACCCGACGCTCACCAGCACGGCCACCGCCGACACGATGACGGCGCGGCGCCACAGCTTGGGGAAGTCGACGGGAGCCTCGCCGGCGTACAACTTGCGGAGGGTGCCGATCATGGGCCCTCCCCCTGACGGGCGACGGCACCGCCGACCGCGCCGGCCGCCGGCAGCCCGAAACGCTGCGGGTGATCGGCAAACCAGTTGGTGTGGGACAGGGCCCGGATCATCGGACCCATGAAGAAGTAGGTGGCGACAAGGTCGAGGATGGTGGCCAGCCCCAGGTACAGGGCAAAGCCCCGCACCGCGCCGACGGTCAACCACCACAGCAGGCCGGCCCCGATCAACGAGGCCACATCGGCCTTGACGATGGTGGAGAAGGCGATCGGGAACGCCCGGTCCACCGACGACCGTGCCGTGCGACCGTCGCGGATGTCCTCCTTCAGGTGCTCGAAATACACCACGTTGGAATCGACGGACACACCGATCGCCACGATGATGCCGGTCACGCCGGCCAGGGTGAGGGCCAGCCCGGACTGGGTGCCCAGATGGGCGATCATCGCCCACAGCAGCGAACCGGACACCCCGAGGCTGAGCAGGGCCACCACGCCGAGGAGCCGGTAGTAGGCGACGATGAACAGGGCCACGGCCAACAGGCCGATGATGCCGGCGATGACTCCGGCGTCGAGCGAATCCTCGCCGATGGTCGCCGACACCACCCGGGTGTTCTCGGCGACCAGCTCGACGGGGAGGGCGCCGTACCGCAGGGCCAACGCCGTGTCCTCCGCCCCCTGCTTGTCGTACGAGCCGGAAATGAGGATGGCCTGGCGGTCGAACTCGGGAGCCAGGATCTGCGGGGCGGTGACCACCTGCCCGTCGAGCACGATGGCCACCTGGCCGTTGCTGAAGCCGCGTTGGACGGGACAGGCCGCGGTCCCGACGTAACACTCGGCAGCGATGGTGTTGAAGGCGTCGATGCCGGTGGCCCCGCTCTTCATGGTGAGCGACACCTTCCATTCGAAGTCCAGGAAGTCGGCGTCGGCGTTCTCGAGCCCGTCGCCGGTGAGGATGGTCGGACCCAGCACCAGGCGGTCGCCGCTGTACTCGCTCGGCAGGACGACGAAATCCTCGGCGTGGTCGTCCTCGGGTTCGGTGGTGCCGAGCGCTCCGACCGCGGGAACCACCGCCCCCTCGTCGGCCCACAGCACGGCGCACGAGGCCGGAGCGACCGGTGCCACACCCTGCGCGGTGGACGGCTCTACCGCGACGATCGCCCCCAGGTTGTCGCACACCGGTCGGAACCGCAGCTCGGCCGTGGTGCCCACCAGCTCAAGGGCCCGCTCCTGGTCGTCGACGCCGGGCAGCGAGACCAGCACGCCGTCGGCGGTACGCGAGATCTCCGGCTCGGCGACCCCGAGGCCGTCGACCCGGGCCCGGATGATCTCCACCGCCTGGTCGAGCATCTCCTCATCGGCCTCCTCGACGGCGGTCAGCCGGACCGACACGCCACCTTGGAGATCGAGACCCAGGAGGGGCTCGTTGTCCCACAGCACGGTCAAGACCGCCGCCCCCAGCGAAACCAAGAGGATCCCGACGAGGTAGACCTTCTGACGACGTGGCATGGGCGGCGAGGAGCGGGCGTCGGACCCGGTCAGTCCTCGATTGGCGAGTCGCCGTCGGCATCGAGCTCCGGCGCAGTGTCCTCGTCGTCGACGACCGGGTCGTTGAACCGCCGGTCCACCGCGGTACGGAGCACCTTGAGTTCGAGCCCTTCGGCCACCTCGAGCCACAGCACGTCGTCCTCGACCTCGTTGACCACGCCGAACAGCCCGGAGTTGAGCATCACCTCGTCGCCGGCGCCGATGGACGCCACGAGGTTGGCCTGCTCCCGCATCTTCTTCTGCTGGGGACGGATCATGACGAAGTACATGAGCCCGAAGATCAGGATGAGCGGCAGGAACGCGGACATGAGTGGAGGACCTCTGTGAACACGGGGACGGACCGGCGCAAGCCTAGGCCCGGTACAGCCGGATCAGCCCCAGACGTCGAGCGTCTCGGCCCGGAACGCCTCGAACCGGCCCTCGTCGATGGCGGCCCGGAGCCGATCGACGAAGGCGAACAGCCACGCCAGGTTGTGGAGGGTGAGCAGGCGCCGTCCCGTCGGTTCGTCGGTCATGAGCAGATGACGCAGGTACCCCCGACTCCACGCTGCGGCCGGGCTCTCGGGGAACCCGGGGTCGAGGGGCAGATCGTCGTCGGCGTACCGGGCGTTGCGCAGGTTGAGCCGTCCGGCGGTGGTCAACACCGTGCCGTGGCGGGCGTGCCTGGTGGGCAGCACACAGTCGAACATGTCGACGCCGCGGCCCACCACCTCGACCAGCCCTGCCGGGTCACCCAACCCCATGAAGTACCGGGGCTGATCGGCTGGCAGCCGGTCGGTGACGGCGCCCAGCGGGTCCAGCATCTCGTCGCGGGTCTCGCCGACGCTCAGCCCACCGACGGCGTAGCCGTCGAACCCCACCTCCAGCGTGCGCTCGGCACTCTCGATCCGGAGGGCGGTGTCGGTGCCGCCCTGGACGATGCCGAACTGGCTCTGGCGGTCGGCGGCGTCGGGGTGGTCGAGGAAGGCCCGCCGCCCCCGGGCGGCCCAGGCCGCCGTACGGTCCACGGCGTCACGTAGGGCCCCACTCGGCGCCGGGAGGGCCGGGCACACGTCGAGCACCATCTGGACGTCAGCCCCCAGGTCGGCCTGGATGTCGACCGCCCCCTCCGGGGTCAGCCGGTGGGTGGATCCGTCGTAGGTCGAACGGAACACGGCACCGTCCTCGTCCACCTTGGGCTGCAGCGAGAAGATCTGGTAGCCGCCCGAGTCGGTGAGGGTCAGCCCATCCCATGCCGCGAACCGGCCTAGCCCTCCGAGGCGGCGCACCACGTCGGCACCCGGCCGCAGCATCAGGTGGTACGTGTTGCCCAACACGACCTCGGCCCCGAGGTCCGCCAGGTCGACCGAGGAGAGGTGCCGGACGGCCCCCCGGGTACCGACCGGCATGAAACACGGTGTCCGGAAGCGGCCCCCGGCCACCTCGACCTCACCGGTGCGGGCCCCGCCGTCGGACGACCTGCCGTGGAAGACGGCCCTCATCGGGACTCCCCCACCCCGCGGCCGACGAGCATGGCGTCGCCGAACGACAGGAACCGGTAACCCTCGGCGAGGGCGCTGGCGTACAACCCCCGCCATCCAGGCCCGTAGTACGCCTCGAGCATGACGAGCAGGGTGGACCGGGGAAGGTGGTAGTTGGTGAGGAGCACGTCGACCACCTGGAACCGGAACGGCGGCCGGATGAACAGCCTGGTCCGGCCCCGGGGCCCGCATCGGACCGCCGACTCGAGGGCCCGGACGGTGGTGGTCCCCACGGCGATGACCCGGTCGGCCTCCCGGCAGGCGTCGAGGGTGGCCGGGGGGACGTCGTAGGCCTCGGAGTGCATGGTGTGGTCGTCGAGGTCGTCGACGCCGATCGGACGGAACGTGTCGAGGCCCACCACCAGCTCGAGGCGTTCGACCCGGGCACCGGCGGCCCGGCAACGGTCCAGCAGCGCTTCGGTGAGGTGCAGGCCGGCGGTGGGCGCAGCGGCCGACGCCGCCCGGTCGGCGTACACGGTCTGATAGCGCTCTGGGTCGGCGAGGTTCGTCGTCAGGTAGGGCGGCAGCGGCATCTCGCCGTGCCGGGCCAGGGCTGCGTCGACCCCGTCCGGGGCCTCGACGTCAACGACCCGCCGGCCCTCCCCCAGGTCGTCGCCGACCGTCAGTGCCAGATCGGATCCGGCGATCAGCCGGGTACCGGGGACCACCCGCCGGCTGGGCCGCACCAGGGCCTCCCACTGGCCGGCCGGGTCGTCCCGCTGTTCCAGCAACAGCACCTCGACCTCGCCGCCCGTGGCCTTGCGCAACCGCAGCCGGCCGGGCACGACCCGGGTGTCGTTGACGACCAGCAGATCACCGGGGCCCACCAGGTCGGGCAGGTCGGCCACCCGGTGGTGGGCGACCCCCTGGCCGAGATCGACCAGCAGACGGGCCGCGGTCCGGTCGGCCAGTGGCTCCTGGGCGATGGCCGAATCGGGCAGGTCGTAGGCGAAGTCGTCGGGCCGCATCGGCCGTGCAGCCTACGGCCGTGCCCCGGTCAGTCGCCGAACAGGGATGCCGGCCTTCCCGAGCCGGCCGGCCGGTCCAGGCCCAGATGGGCGAATGCGGCATCGGTGGCCATACGGCCCTTCGGAGTCCGGATCAGGAGACCCTGCTGGATGAGGAACGGCTCGTAGACGTCCTCGACGGTGTCGTCGGGTTCGCTCACGCTGATGGCGAGGGTCTTGACCCCCACCGGACCTCCGCCGAACCGGGCACACAGGGCGTCGAGGATGGCCCGGGACGGCTTGTCCAGCCCCAGGCTGTCGACGCCGAAGAAGGCCAGCCCGTCGCGGGCGACCGGGCCGTCGATGACACCCTCGGACTCCGGCCGTTCGATCTGGGCGAAGTCGCGGACCTGGCGCAGCAGCCGGTTGCCGATACGCGGCGTGCCCCGGGAACGCCGGGCGATCTCGGAGGCACCGGCATCGTCGATGTCGACGCCGAGGATGCCGGCCGCCCGCTCGACGATGGCCCGCAGGTCGTCGGCCTCGTAGTAGTCGAGGCGGGCCGTGAGGCCGAAGCGGTCCCGGAGCGGACCGGTGATGAGCCCGGTGCGGGTGGTGGCCCCGACCAGGGTGAACCGGGGCAACTCGAGGCGGATGGACCGGGCCGCCGGACCCTTGCCGAGCACGATGTCGAGTTCGAAGTCCTCCATGGCCGGGTACAGCACCTCCTCGACGGCCCGGGCCAGGCGGTGGATCTCGTCGATGAACAGGACATCGCCCGGTTCCAACTTGGTGAGGATGGCGGCCAGGTCGCCGGCCCGCTCGAGGGCGGGACCAGAGGTCACCTGGAGTTCGGCGTCCATCTCGGTGGCCACGATGTGGGCCAGGGTGGTCTTGCCCAGCCCCGGAGGTCCGGCGAACAGGAAGTGGTCGGCGGCCTGACCCCGCTGACGGGCCGCGGCCAGCATGACCCGCAGGTGGCCCTTCAGCTCGGCCTGACCCACGAACTCGTCCAGGCGCCGGGGCCGCAACCCCACCTCGACCTCGGCGTCGACCGGCTCCCGATCCGGGGACAGCAGCTCCTCACGCACGGCGGCTCCTCACCCTCCCCTACGCCCGGGCCAGCCGCTGCAAGGCGGCGCGCAGCAACAGCGCCGGATCGTCGCCGGCCAGGTCGACCAGCACGGTCCGGATCTCGTCGGGCTGGTAGCCGAGACCGCCCAGCGCCTCGTGGACCTCCTGCAGGGCGGACCGGGACCCCGGCTCGGCGTCGACCCCGGACGGCACCCCGTCGACCGGTAGGTCCAACGAGTTCTTGAGCTCGACGAGCAGCCGGGTGGCGGTCTTCTTGCCGACGCCCGGCACCAGGCAGAGGGCGGCCACGTCGTCGTCGGCCAGCAGCCGTGCCAACTCGGTCGGCCCGTGCACGCCCAGCACGGCCAGAGCCAGGGACGGACCGACACCGTGGGCCGACAACAGGGCCTCGAAGCAGACCCGCTCATCGCGCTGGAGGAACCCGTAGAGGGACTGGTCGGCCTCCCGTATGTGGTGGTGGACGTGGAGGAACACCTCGTGGCCCGGCTCGCCCATCGACACCGCGGTCGTCGGGGTGACGGTGACCCGGTAGCCGATGCCGGACACCTCGACCAGCACCTGGCTGTCGTCGAGTCGCTCGAGCAACACACCGCGTAGCGATCCGATCATCGGGACCTCCCGGAGGCCGCCACCCGACGCCCCGACGGCGGCACCACGGCCAGATGACAGAGGGCGACGGCGACGGCGTCGGCAGCGTCGACCGGCCGGAGCGGCTGGTCGAGGCCCAGGAGGCCCTGGACCATGCGCTCCACCTGGTCCTTGTCGGCACCACCCCAGCCGGCCACCGCCGATTTCACCTCGTTGGGCGAATAGCACGTGACCGGACAACCCGCAGTGGCCGCGGCGGCCATGACGACGCCGGCGGCCTGCCCGGTGGCCATGGCGGTCCGCACGTTGACCTGGAACAGGACCCGCTCGACCGCCACCTCGTCGGGGCGGTACTCGGCGATCAACGCCGTCACCTCGGCATGGAGCTCGGCCAAACGGCAGGCCAGATCGTCGGCCGGGTCGGTGCGGATGACCCCGGCAGCCACGGCGTGCGGCGCGCGACCGGCACGCGTCGGACCCTGCCGGGACGGGCGCTCGACGACGCCGTACCCGCAACGGGAGAGGCCCGGATCGATCCCCAGAACGAACATATGTACGACTCTAGCCCGGAGGCCACCCGGGGTGGGGATACCCGTTGAACCGGCCGGCGCCCGCTCAGGCCTCGAGGGCGGCGAACACCTCGTCGGGGATGTCGAAGTTGGCGTACACGTCCTGCACGTCGTCAAGGTCATCGAGCACGTCGATGACCCGCAGCACCGCCTTGGCCGCCTCGAGGGTGTCGACGGCGACCGTCGACGTCGGCAGCATCGTCACGTCGGCCGACTCGAACACCACGCCGGCCGCATCGAGCGCATCGCGGACATCGGGCAGGTCGGCCGGATCACAGGTGAGCCGCCAGGTCCCACCCTCGTCGACGAGGTCCTCGGCACCGGCGTCAAGGGCGACCAGCATGATCTCGTCCTCGTCGGTGCCGCCCGGCAGCATCACCACGCCTTTGCGCTCGAACTGCCACGCCACGGAACCGGGCTCGGCCAGCGAGCCGCCATTCTTGCCCAGCACCGACCGGACCTCAGAACCAGTGCGGTTGCGGTTGTCGCTGAGCGTCTCGACGTAGAGGGCCACCCCATGGGGGGCATAGCCCTCGTAGGTGATCGACTCGTAGTTGACGCCCTCGAGCTCGCCCGTCCCCCGCTTGACCGCCCGCTCGATGGTGTCCAGCGGCACCGACGCGTCGCGGGCCTTCTGGAACATGGTGCGCAACGTCGGGTTGGCGTCGACGTCACCGCCCCCCTGCCGGGCCGCCACCTCGACCTGCTTGATGAGCTTGGCGAACAGCTTGCCGCGCTTCTTGTCCGCCGCGCCCTTCTTGTGCTTGATGGTCGCCCATTTGGAATGTCCGGACATGGTGCCTCGCTCGAGTGGTCAGGCCGCGTCGAAGGCGGACCGGAGGAACTGGCGGTGGATGCGATCGTCGTCGGCCAACTCCGGATGGAACGACGACACCAGCACCGGACCCTGCCGGCACAGCACAGCGTGGCCGTCGACGGTCGCCAGCACCTCGACGTCGTCACCGACCCGTTCCACCAGCGGAGCCCGGATGAAGATGCCGTGGAAACCACCGTCGAGGCCGGCCACCGTCAGATCGGCTTCGAACGAGTCGACCTGACGGCCGTACCCGTTGCGTCGCACCCCGAGATCGATGGCCCCGAACGACCGCTGGTCGGCACGGCCGTCGGCGACCTCGTCGGCCAACAGGATCAGCCCGGCACACGTGCCGAACACCGGCATGCCGCCGGCCAGCCGCTCGGCCAGAGGGTCCCGCAGACCCGACGAATCGAGCAGCATCGACATGGTCGTCGACTCTCCCCCTGGCATCACCAGGGCGTCGACGGTGGCCAGCTCGTCGGGGGTGCGGACCTCCTGGGGCGACGCGCCGGCACCGGCCAGCACGGCGGCGTGGCTGGCGAACGCTCCCTGGAGGGCGAGGACCCCGACCTTCACCGCGGTCGTACTACCAGCCGCGGTCGGCCAGACGGGTCTCGAGCTCGCCCAACTCCAGGCCGGGCATGGCCTCGCCGAGACCCCGGCTGACCTTGGCCAGGATGGTGGGGTCGGCGAAGTTGGTGGCCGCCTCGACGATGGCCCGGGCACGCGGGGCCGGGTCGTCGCTCTTGAAGATGCCCGAGCCCACGAACACTGCCTCGGCACCCAGCTGCATGACGAGCGACGCATCAGCCGGGGTGGCGATACCGCCGGCGCAGAACATCGGCACCGGCAGGCGGCCCGTCTCGGCCACCTCCTGGACGAGCGGCAACGGCGCCTGCAACTGCTTGGCCCAGTCGAACAGCTCAGCCGAGTCGGCCTGGGTGATCCGGCGCAGATCGCCGAGAATCGACCGCAGGTGGCGGACGGCCTCGACGATGTTGCCGGTCCCGGCCTCGCCCTTCGAGCGGATCATGCACGCCCCCTCGGCGATGCGGCGCAACGCCTCACCGAGGTTGGTGGCCCCGCACACGAACGGCACGTCGAACGCCCACTTGTCGATGTGATGCGCCTCGTCGGCCGGGGTGAGCACCTCGCTCTCGTCGACGTAGTCGACGCCCAGCGACTCGAGGATCTGGGCTTCGGCGAAGTGCCCAATCCGCGCCTTGGCCATCACCGGAACGGTGACGGCCTCCTTGATGCCCTCGATCATCACTGGATCGGACATGCGGGCGACGCCACCGTCGCGGCGGATGTCGGCCGGCACCCGTTCGAGCGCCATGACGGCCACCGCCCCGGCGTCCTCGGCGATGCGTGCCTGCTCGGGGTCGACGACGTCCATGATGACGCCGCCCTTGAGCATTTCGGCCAGACCCCGCTTGACCAGCCGGGTACCCGTTTCGCGTGCTGCTTCAGTCATGGGCAGCAGTGTACGACCACCGTCTCCGCGACGACGCGGCCGGCGACCGGGTTTCCGGCACGCTCAGCGGGTGAGGGGGGCGACCTCGTCGGGGCCGAGGATCGAACCTTCCCCCAGCCTCGCCACGGCCACCCAGGCGGTACCCGGGTCGAGCGCCACCGGCTCGCCGGTGCCGTCGTCGGTGAGGTTCCAGCCATCGGTGGCCGACGGGCGGCTCCAGACGACGCCGGTCACGGTGCCGTCGCGCAGCACCCAGCCGTCACCGGATCCGGTGGTGAGGGCCTGCGGAGACACCGGGTCGGCGTCGGACCGCCGGTAGTTGACGTAGAGCACAACGACGTTGTCGGTCGACAGTTGCGCCCCAGTGTCGTCGACGTGGGGCAGGCCGTCCTGATACCGCATCCACCGCTCCACGTCGTCGTCCCAGACGTAGTCCACGACCCGGTTGCGGGCCGTCCAGCGCACCCCGAGGGCCGGCACCGCGGCGGCCGGCGCCGGACCGTAAGCGAACACCGGAGCCACGTCGGCTGAGCGGTCCCCGATGGTGCCCAGGACGGCCTCGGGGTCGATGCGGCCGTTGTAGGGCGCCCGGCGCTCCGCATCGCGTACGAAGTGCTCCTGGCCGACGCTGGCCGTCGACCGGCCCTCGAGGTGACCGCGGCGCTCGGCTCGCCGGATCTCGGCCAGGACGCCCTCGTTGGCCCCCCAGTAGGCGAACACCGGTTGGCTCAGCCCGGCCGACAGGTCGAGGTCGCTGGACCGGGCCGACCGGACCGGCATCACGGCCTCGGGGAGCACGCTGTGGAACACGGCGGCGAACCGGGTCTTGCCCGACTCGATGTGGATCTCGTACACGATGTCGGCGGACGCCAACCCGTGCTGGGGTAACGACCCCTCGTTGTTGTTGCCGACCTTCACGACGATTGCCGGAAGGGCCGACACGCCGTCGACGGCCGGCAGCCCGGTCAGGGGGTGCAGGGGTCCGGTCCAGGCCGCCACGGCGCCGGTCTCGTCGACGACGTCGCCGGCCCCCGAAGCCTCGGCCTCGAACGCCCCTTCCTCACTCGCCGAAGGCTGCTCACCGCCGACCGGATCGGCCGGAGCGGACGTGCCCGCGTCATCATCGGGTGCTCCGACAGCACCGGGAACCGTCGTCGCCGTCAGCCCGTGCCGATCGGGGGTGTCGGAACCTCCGCCACCGCACCCGGCCACGAGCGCCAACCCGACGAGCAACCCGGCCGCCCGCCTCACCAGGTCAGCACTCCCCGAGGGCGGCGACCCGCAGATCGATGGTCGGGTGGGCCGACGCCGAGATCCCCGGACGGACCAACCAGAGGTGGGCGGTCGTCGGCGCGGCATCGACCCGGGAACCACTGACGTCAGCGGCCGTCAGCGCCCGGACCAGGCCGGGCGGGTACCGGGTGAGGGCGACACCGGCGGCATCGGCGGCCAGGTAGGTGTCGGCGTCGTCGATCCGGGCCGGCAGGCCGGCGCCACCCGGCAGTCGGCCCCAGAACGCCGCCTTGGTCTCGGCGACCAGCGAACGGTCCCGGCAGCGCACCAGCGCATGAGCGAGCAGGCCCTCGAGTTCGACCGCGCCGAGGACCTCGAGGGCCCCGGTGGTGACCAGCAGCACCGAGGAGCGACCGTCGGCAGCCACCGCGGCGTTCACCGACGGGCTGTCGAGCACCTGCAGGTCGGGGCGGGCGATGCCGTGGCTGAGGCACAGGCCATCGACGATGTTGTGGTACCGGGGGAACTCCTCGCCGGTCGCCAGTCGGCCGCCCAGGCCGGCCTCGACGGCCTCGAGGGTGCGCCGGTCGACCAGAGCCACACCGGCTGTCGACACGACCACGGCGACCGGGACCGCCATCCAGACCGGGGCACCGATGGCCACGACCACCGCGGCGACGATGACGCCGGTGACGACGGCCAGCGCGGCCACCGGGGATCGGAGAAGACGGAGGGTCTGGTCGGACATGTGCGGGCTGCCGGAGAGAAGATGGCTGGACGGTCGCATGATACGCCCCCTTCGCCCC
Organism: uncultured Microthrixaceae bacterium; assembly: GCA_964586175.1. Taxonomy (GTDB): domain Bacteria; phylum Actinomycetota; class Acidimicrobiia; order Acidimicrobiales; family MedAcidi-G1; genus CAZPGL01. Next base: position 74,147 of record CAZPGL010000004.1, read on the forward strand.
GTCGCCCCGTCGCCCGGGTCGGGCGGCCAAGCGGCCAGCTAGGCGGCGACCAACTCCTCGTAGACCTCGAGATAGCGGGCGGCCAGACGCCGCATCGAGAACTCCTCGGCCCGCGTCCGACCGCTGGCCACCAGGGCCCGGCGACGAGCCGGGTCCCGCAGGACCTTCTCCAGGGCCACCGCCAGCTCGCGCCCGTCGCCCGGCGGCACCAACAGGGCGTCGTCGCCGCCTCGGGCCACCTTGGCGTAGCCGGGGATGTCGCTGGCCACGACGGCGGTGTCGCACGCCATGCCCTCCAGCAGCACCACACCGAACGACTCACCCCGTAAGGACGGCGCGCAGAACACGTCGGCCCCCTTCATACGGGCCAGCTTCTCGGAGTCGCTGATGCGGCCCAGCCATTCGATGCGGGCATCACCGGCCGACCGGGACCGCAGGGCTTCGGTCTCGGGCCCGTCGCTGGCCACCCACAGACGGACATCGGGCGGCAGGTCGCTCATGGCGTCCAGCAGCACCGCTAGGCCCTTGCGGGGCTCGTGACGGCCCACAAAGAAGATCGTCGGGTGGGTGGTCGGCCACGGTTCGACCGCCGCGCACCGGTCGGTCTCGACACCGTTGAACAACACCTCGTAGGTGCCGCCCAGCGAGGTGTGGGCCATGGCGGCGGCATCGTCGGACACCGCGAACGACCGGTCCAGCCGCCGGCTCAACCAACGGACGGGACCGTTGAGCAGGTCGTAGGCCCGGCTTCCCCCAGCGGCGTGGAAGGTGCCCACCATTGGGGAGTCGGCGAGCAACAGCGCCGTGGTCGTCGGACCGGGGGCCAGTGGCTCGTGGAGGTGTAGCAGGTCGAACTGCTCGTCCCGGAGAGCCCTGATGGTCCGCAGGGCGCACGGCACGTCGGGGGCGATGGGGGCGATCGAACCGTTGGCGGCCGTCGGCAGGCTGTCGCCCAGCGGGGTCACCCCGGCGTCGGGCGGAGGGCCGTCGCAGGGCCCGAGCACCCGGGTGCTGTGGCCGGCGGCCCGCAGTTCCCGGGCCAGCCCCAGCACCTGGCCCTGGACCCCGCCAGGCAGGGTCAGGCTGTACGGGCAGACGACACCAATGCGCATGGCGACGACGCTAGCCCTCGGCGGGCCCGTGGTCGCTCGGCCAGTTGGGCTGCAGCAGGTGCCACTGCTCCGGGGCCTCGCGGATCAGGTCCTCGAAGTGACGGGCCAGGTCGCGGGTGACCCGGGCCACGTCGTCGCGCAACGAGCCCCGGCGCTCGACGTGCATCGGTGCCAGGGCCTCGCCGTGGCAACCATGTCCCCGGATGTACACCGCGGCAGGAATGATCACCGCGCCGGTCCGCAGGGCGAGGGTCGCCGGCCCGGCCGGCAGGGTCGTGGGCTCGCCGAAGAACTCGACCTCAACGCCGGCTCCACCGACGTGCCGATCGCAGAGCAGGGTGGCCGACTGCCCGGCCTTGAGCGCCCGCATGACCTCAGTGCCGGCGGATGGGCCCAGTGGGATCACGTTCATGCCGAGCGAGGCCCGGTAATCGCGGAACCATTCGAACAGCTCGGGAGGGTCGAGTGGTTCGACGACCGCGTTGACCGGTGTACCAGCCACCCGGGTCATCCAGAATGCCGCCCATTCCCAGCCGCCCAGATGGGGCATGGCGATGATCGGTCCGGTGCCCGTCTCGCAGGCCGCGGTGACGTGCTCGAAGCCGTTCTGGGTGAAGCCGGCGTCGATCTGGTCGGGTGACATCCCGGGCAGCCGGAAGCTCTGGAACCAGTAGGTGGCATACGAGGCGAACACCTCGTCGACGGCGCGGCGCAACTCACGACCGTCGAGGTCCGGGTCGAGGGTCCGGCGCAGATGCCGGGCGACCAACGCCCGACGGTCCCGATCGACGTGGCCGGCCAGCCGGCCGGCACCGCGGGCCAAGGCCCCGCCGACACTCCGAGGAAGCCCTCGGGCGACTGCTGAACCGATCCGGTAGCCGGCGGCCACCGGAAGCAGACCCATGGCGGGCTAGTGGCGGTGGCCGGCCCGACGTCGTGCCGCGGTGCGGTCACGGCGCTCGCTGCGCCGCTCCATGCGGAGTTGCCGGCGGCGGTCGGCCCGACGCTGGTAGGGGGTGTCGGGCAAGTCCCGTTCGGCGGTCGCCTGACGCCACACCTTCACGAACCGCTGCCCGGCGGTCACCAGGGTGAGGGCCAGCATGATCCAGAGCACTGGCAGCAGCACCTCGGAGAACAGCAGGCCGAAGGCCAGCACGATGAACCGCTCGGCCCGCTCCATCACGCCGCCCTTGGCGTCGAAGCCCAGTGATTCGGCCTTGGCCCGCTGGTAGGAGATGAGCATGGCCGAGGCCATGACGGCGACCGGCAGCATCATGGTGCGCCCGGGCTGGGTACCGGCGAAATGCCAGGCCACCCCGCCGAACAGCAGGGCGTCGGTGAGCCGGTCGGACACCGAGTCGAAGAAGGCACCGCGCTTGGAGGACGTGCCCGAGGCCTTGGCCACCGCACCGTCGAGGGCGTCGGGGATGCCGGTGAGCACGAGGAACAAGAACCCGAAGCGCAGGTAGCCGAGGCCGATGGAGACCGCGGCCGCAGTGGCCATGGCGATGCCGATGACGGTGACGACGTCGGCGGTGATTCCGGTGCGGCGCAAGCTTCGGCCGATGGGAATCAGACCCCGATCGACGACCGCCCGCCAGTTGCCGTCCAACATGTGCATGCCTCCTGTGGCCACCCGGGGATCGGACGCGGACCGGCGTGGCGGCGATGGTACGCGACTCCGGCCACGTGGTCGGCCGGTGTCGTGGTGCGAACGGGGAACAGGCTACCAGGGGCCGTCGGACCGCCGGTGGTTGTCCGCCAACGGTCACACCCACCGAGTCAGGAGTCGCTGCTCCAGTCCTCGGGGTTGTCCTCGACGTGCTGGGCCACGATCGCACCGTCGACGCCATCGACGAACACCAGGCCCCGGGTGCCAGGCGGGTCCTCATTGGAGTAGACGAGGATGCGCCAGGTGGGGCGACTGCGCAGGCCCCGCCACGCCATCTGGGCCGAGGCGTGGCCGACGGGGAACCCGACGGCCCGGGTGGCGGCGACCAGGGCATCGGTCTCGTCGATGGCGAGGGTCCAGCCTCCCTGCAGGTGGTACAACCCGACGAGGGCCAGACCGACCGCGCCGACGATCAGACCGCCGTTGGTCAACGGGGAGGATTCGGCGGCCACGGCCACGATCACGGCGACGGCGGCGATCGCCAGGTACAGCACCCCGGGGATCCGTCGGCGGTTGTTGTCGGGAAACACGTACGGGCCGACCAGCCCCGTGACGTCCAGATCGGCCGGCAGGGCGTCGCGGACCTCGGCGTCGTGTCCGGCCGGACCGGGCAGGTCGTCGGCGGGTTGGTCAGCCGGGTTCACCGCATCCACGCGCCGGACCCTATCGGGGTGCCCTTCGGGATCGACCGGCGGGGTCGGGCCGGCGGGGTGGCGGCGACCACCGCCGCGGCGACCCGCTCGGCACCCTCGGCATACAGGGCACGGCGAGCCGCGGCCAGGGACGCCCCGGTGGTCGTGACGTCGTCGACGAGCAGGATCCAGCCCGGGGGCGGCACCGGGCGGGCCCGCAGCCGGGGGCCCCGCCGACGGTGCTCAAGGGACAGCGAGGTTTGGGGTGGGCCGGGAGCGCGGAGCAACAGCCGGCGGGCGGGCAGACCAAGTCGCTCGGCGACAGCCCGGGCCAGAACCTCGCCGTGATCGACGCCCCGACGGGCCCGCCGGGCCGCGGTGGTCGGCACCCACGTGACGATGGTGCCGCCGGCCACCCCGGCGGGGCCGATCCGGGCAGCCAGCGCGTCGGCCAACGCCCCCACGGGCGCCCGGCAGCCTCCGTACTTGATGCCCTTCACGAGCTCGGCCGCCGGGCCGTCGTAGGACGCCAGAACCCAGAAGCCGTCGAAACCACCCGGCGGCAGGTGCAGGGGCGTCGGTCCCAGACGGCCGACGCAGTCGACGCAGGGCCCCGACCGACCGAGAGGGCAGGTCGGACACCGCTCAGGACCTGACCAGGCCCGCAAGGCCCGCCAGGCCCGTCTCGTGCCGGTCTGGCGACTCACCGAATGTGCGACGTTCTCCATGGACCCGAACCCTAGGGACGGACGGTGACACGCCTGATCAGCCGGTGAGTCGGTCGGCGATGCGCCGGGCGACCGATCCCATGTCGCCGAAGCCGTCCACCACCTCGTCAGCGATGTCGGCCCCCGGCTCCACGAAGCGATCGTGCATCGGCGCCACGGTGGCCGCGAACTGGGCCCGCACCCCATCGGCGGTCCGGCCCCGTTCCCGGACATCGCGTTCGATGCGCCGGGCCAGACGGTCACCCGCCGGCGCCCGGACGAACACCCGGTGATCCAACAGCGGCTGGATCGCCGGCACGGCGAACAGCAGGATCCCCTCAGCCACGACGATCGGACCCGGTTCGACGCGCCTCGTCGCGCCGGTCCGGCTGTGGGTGGCGAAGTCGTACTCGGGGATGTCGACCGCGCGGCCCTCGGTCAAGGCGTGCAGATGGGCCACGAAGAGCTCGTGGTCGAGGGCATCGGGATGGTCGTAGTTGACCGTGGCGCGTTCGTCGGGCGACAGGTGCGAATGGTCCCGGTAGTACTCGTCGAACGGCAGCACGGCCGCGTCGCACCCGGTACGTGCGAGTTGGGCGACGACGGCCCGGGCCAGGGTGGTCTTGCCCGCCCCGCTCCCTCCGGCGATCCCGCACACCGCGACCTGCACGGACGCTCCTCAGTAGCGGTAGTGGTCGGGCTTGAACGGCCCCGCGGGATCGACCCCCAGGTAGTCGGCCTGCTCGGCGGACATCTCGGTGAGCCGCACGCCCAGCGAATCGAGGTGCAGCCGGGCCACCTTCTCGTCGAGGACCTTCGGCAAGGTCACCACCTCACGGCCGTACGACTCCGCCGCGGCGTGCAGTTCGATCTGGGCCAGCACCTGGTTCGAGAAGCTGGCCGACATCACGAAGCTGGGGTGCCCGGTGGCGTTGCCGAGGTTGAGCAGCCGGCCCTCCGACAGAACGATCACCGAGTGGCCGTCGGGGAACAGGAACTCGTCAACCTGGGGCTTGACGGTCAGGCGCTGCACATCGGACATCCGGTACAGGCCGGCCATGTCGATCTCATTGTCGAAGTGCCCGATGTTGCCGACGATCGCCTGGTGCTTCATGCGGCCCATGTGCTCCGCGGTGATGATGTCGCGACAACCGGTGGCCGTGATGAACAGGTCGGCGGTGTCGACCACCCGTTCGAGGGTCGTGACCTCGTAGCCCTGCATGGCGGCCTGCAGAGCGCAGATCGGGTCGACCTCGGTGACGATCACCCGGGCCCCCTGGCCCCGGAGCGACTCGGCACAGCCCTTCCCGACGTCGCCGAACCCGCACACCACGGCGACCTTGCCGCCGATCATGACGTCGGTGGCCCGGTTGATGCCGTCGATGAGCGAGTGGCGGCAGCCGTACAGGTTGTCGAACTTGGACTTGGTGACGGCGTCGTTCACGTTTATGGCCGGGAACCGCAGCGTGCCCTCGTCGCGCATCTGGTAGAGCCGGTGCACCCCGGTGGTGGTCTCCTCGGACACGCCGCGCACGCCAGCAGCGATACGCGACCAGCGTCCGGGATCCTCGGCCAGCGAGCTCCGCAGCAGATCGAGCACGACGCCCCATTCCTCAGCGTCGTCGTCGGCGGTGGCCGGCACGGCACCCGCGGCCTCGAACTCGGCTCCCTTGTGGACCACCATCGTGGCGTCGCCACCGTCGTCGAGGATCAGGTTGGGGCCGCCCCCGTCGGGCCAGCACAGCACCTGGCTGGTCGCCCACCAGTACTCCGGCAGCGTCTCACCCTTCCAGGCGTACACCGGCACGCCCTGCGGGTCGTCGGCGGTGCCGTCGGGACCGACCACCACGGCAGCCGCCGCGTGGTCCTGGGTGGAGAAGATGTTGCAGCTCGCCCAGCGGACCTCGGCGCCGAGCACCGTCAAGGTCTCGATGAGCACCGCTGTCTGCACGGTCATGTGCAGTGATCCGGTGATGCGGGCACCGGCCAACGGCTGGGCGTCGGCGTACTCGGCGCGCAGGGCCATGAGCCCGGGCATCTCGTGTTCGGCCAGGCGGATCTCGTGGCGACCGAAGGTGTGCAGGGACAGGTCGGCGACGCGATGGTCTTCCCGCAGGGACATGACGACTCCTCGTGGTGCGGGACCCGGCAGGTCCCGACGATGGTGATCGGTGGTCGTAGCTGGGGTCGTCTGACACCGGTCGGTCAGCCACTCAAGCCGGAAGCCTAGCGACCGTCCCCGCGCCGTACCTCAGCGGTCAGACCCGCCATTCCAACCCGGGTGCCGGTGCCGGGTCGAAGCCCTCATGGAGGGCGAGGGCCAAACCCAACTGCTCGCCCCACACGGCCAGCTCCACCACGGCGTCGAGCGGCCCGGGACCGGTCGATCGCACGACGTCGAGCCCGGCCACGAACTCGTCGAGCAGCGCCTCGTAACGGTCGAGCTGGGCCGCGTCGACAGGGTCCTCATGGGCCCCCCGGAGCATCACAGCGTGGAACACCTGCCGGGTCACGTCGCCGTGCTGGCCCCACGAACAGACCTCATCGTGGGCCAACTGCGGCGTGGACGCCGCCCAGCAGGCCACCTTGCCGTGCCGGTTGACCTGGAACTTCCAGTAGTCGGCGAGCGCCGCACCCACGGGACCGCCGCCATGGACGAGGGGTAGCCGCCGACCGATACGGCGAACCAACCCATCGACCGCCGGAGCCATCTCTGCGATCCGATCGGCCAGCCGGTCGGCCAGCGACGCGGCGTCGGGCACCGGCCGGTCCACGGCACGGGCGACGACGGCCAACCCCCCGACGACCCTCGCAGCGAGGCCCAGGCGGTCGGCGTGGCCGTCGGGTCCGCCGGGCACGACGAACGCCGTCGGGTCGCCACCGCCCCCCAGGTCGACCACCAGCGTGCGGGCGGGCCGCACGCCCGCCGGGTCGATGATCGGGACCGGCGACCACGGAGCCACCAGCCCGGCCACACCGCGGGCCGCCACCGCCCCCAGCCCGGTTCCGCAGAACGCGACCGCCGCGGGCGGCGGCACCGGATCGAGGCCGGCGAGAGCGTGCAGGGTCCGTCGGATCTGGGACGGGGCGTCCGCCGAGTGTGCGACCAGCCCCAGGCTGTCTGAGGGGTGGGACGGCGCGGGGGCCACGTCAGGCCCCGGTCCCGGAACCCACCGACACGGTGAACGCCACACCGTCGGTGTCCACCCGGTACGGACCGTCGGCGGCCGGCACACAAGCCGCAGCGCCCGCCGGGAGCACCAGATGGCGGCCGGCAGCGGTGACATCGGTGGTGCCGGCGGTCCCGACGACGACGTCGGGGCCGGCCCGGACCGCCATGTCGGCCGACGTTCCGACCAGACGCTCGACGCAGAACTCGGCGACCGGCACGTCGTACCGGTGCCGGGCTCCGTCGGGCCGCTGGACGGACGCGGTGGCGGACACGTCGGCGACGGCCCGGAAGGTCGCCGGATCGACCGGCTTGGTCGTGAACCCGCCTCGTACGACGTTGTCGGTGGACGACATGACCTCGACGGCCAGCCCGCCCAGGTAGGCGTGGACCACCCCGGGCCCAAGGAACAGCGCCTCCCCGGGCGACAGGTGCCGGTGACACAGGAGTGGCACCAGCGCCAAGGCGGGATCACCCGGGTGGATGTCGGCCAGCCGGACGACCAGCGATGCCTCGGCCGACCAGGGCCCGTCGGTCGTCCGGCGACAGCGGTCGACGAAGTCCGAGGGGTCCGGGGAGGCGAACGCCGCATCGACGGCGGCTGCCAGCCCGTGGTCGTCGAGCGCGGCGCTCACCCTGGTGGGAAGACCGAGACCGTGGGCGACGGCACGCGCCTCAGCGACCGGACGGAACCCGCAGAGCGCCTCGAAGTGGGACAGCGCACACACCAGCTCGGGCTTGGGCCGATCGTCGAGGAATGCCCGGTGGGGCGCATCGGGTTCGACGCCGGCCGCCTCTTCGGCGGCGAACCCCGCGGCGGCATGGACTGCATCCGGATGGACCTGCAACGACAGCGGTCGGTCGGCGGCCAGGATCTTGACCAGGTACGGCATCGCCTCGCCGAGTCCGGCCAGCAGGTCCGCCAGCGAGGTCGTCGTGTCCTCGGCCAGGAGCGACGGACCCGACGGGTGGATCCCGTACCACAGCTCGGCTTCGGGGCGACCCGACGGGGGCCGCCCGCCCAGGTCGGCGATGGCGCTGTGGGAACCCCAGTCGTAGTACTGGAGCCGTCCCTCGAGGAGCTGCACGACGTCGCCGGTGTGGTGGGTCTCAGGCCTCGAACGTGGGGCGCAGCCCGTCGGCAGCGACCTTGGCCATCAGGCGGTCGTGTTCACCGTCGTCGACGGTCTCGGCCTCGTCGATGAGCATCACCGGGATCCCGTCGGTGATCGTGTAACGACGCCGCAGCCGGTCGTTGTACAGGCAGGCCTCGTCGGCCAGATGGTAGAGCGGCCCCTTGTCCTCGGGGCAGGCCAGGATCTCGAGGAGCATGGGATCGAGGGTCGCAGGCTCAGGGGTCGGGGATTCGGCGGTCATGACGTCTCCTGTCCGGTGGTTTCGCCTTCGATCACGGCTCGGACCTCGGTAACCCGCTCGGCGCACATCGCTTCGTCGGCGGCCTCCAGGTTGAGGCGGAGCAACGGTTCGGTGTTGGACGGGCGGAGGTTGAACCACCAGCCGTCACCGTCGACGGTCAGGCCGTCCAACCGGTCCTGGGGTCGGTCAGCGTAGTGGCCGGCGACCAGTTCGATGAACGCCGCCGGATCCTCGACCTGCAGGTTGATCTCGCCGGACGCCGCGTACCGGTCGTACGGGGCGAGGAGTTCGCTGAGCGGGCCCGCCGACCGGGACAGGGCCTCCAACACCACGAGGGCGGCGATGAGCCCCGAGTCGGCCCGGTAGTTCCGCCGGAAGTAGTAGTGGCCCGAGTGCTCACCACCGAACGCCGCCCCCTCGGCGGCCATGACCTCCTTGATGAAGGAGTGTCCGACCCGGGTGCGGAGCGGGCGCCCCCCCAACTCGGTGATCACCTCGGGCACCACCCGCGAACAGATCAGGTTGTGGATGATCGCCGCACCGGGCTCGCGTTCGAGGACCCCGGCGGCGACGAGCGCCGTGGTGAGCGACCCGGAGACCGGTCGGGCCCGCTCGTCGACGAGGAACACCCGGTCGGCGTCACCGTCGAACGCCAACCCGACGTCGGCCCCGGCGGCCACCACCCGGGCCCGCAGGTCCTCGAGGTTCTCCGGCTGGATGGGGTCGGCCGGATGGTTCGGAAACGTGCCGTCCAACTCGCCGTAGAGGATCTCGACGTCGAACGGAAGGGCGTCGAACACGGCTGGCACGACCATGCCCCCCATCCCGTTGGCCGTGTCGACCACCACCCGCAGCGGCCGCAGGGCCCGGACGTCGACGAACGACCGGACGTGGTCGGCGAAGGCGTCCAGCAAATCGAGCGTCGACACCGCTCCCCCGCCGGGGCCGGCCGGCACCCCGGCCACCACCTCGTCACGGACCTCACCCAGGCCGGAGTCGATGCCGACGGGTCGGGCCGCCGACAGGCAGCACTTGATGCCGTTGTATCCGGCCGGATTGTGGCTGGCCGTGAACACCGCTCCGGGAACGTCGAGATGGCCGGAGGCGAAGTAGAGCATGTCCGTCGAGCACAACCCCAGGTCGACGACGTCGAGACCCTGGTCGAGGACCCCTGCGGTGAAGGCCTCCACCAGTCCGGGACCCGACGGGCGCATATCGCGGCCCACCGCCACCCGGGTGGTCGACGGCTCGACCCGGCGGACCAGCCGGGCGAACGCCCCGCCGATGTCGCGGGCGACCGCCTCGTCGAACTGTTCGGGAACCAGACCCCGGACGTCGTAGGCCTTGAAGATGGCTCCCGGGTCGCCCATGGCGCCAAACCCTACCGATCCCGGCGGTTCCGGCGGATCAGCTCATCATGCCGGGGCCGGGAGGCCGGGGTCGGCCGGATAGTCGCCCCGCCGGGCCCGCCGGCGTACCGCGAACAGATCTCGCACGAGGCGGAGCCCGTCGCGGACCACGTGGACGGTGCTGCGCTCGGAATGCTCGACCTGGACCGGAACCTCGGCCAGGGACAGGCGCCAGCGCTCGGCCAGGTGGAACAACTCGACGTCGAGGGCGAACCCGTCGATCGACGACGACGAGAACAGGACCCGGGCCACATCGGCCCGGCAGGCCTTGAGACCGCACTGGGTGTCCCGATACCGGCCCAGCAACAGGATCCGGGTGGCGAGGTTCACCAGGCGGCCCCCGACCTCCCGGAGGCGGCCGGCCTTGACCACGGTGAGGGTGTCGACGTGGCGGCGTGAACCGACCACCCAGTCGAACCCCGCCTCGACGAGCGCCAGCAGGTCGGCGATCTGGTCGGGCGCGTAGGCCAGGTCGGCGTCGGTGAAGGCGACGGTGCGACCGGTCGCCGCCAGGACCCCGGCCCGGAGCGCGCCGCCCTTGCCCCGGTTGGCCGGCAGGGTGATGACCCGGTCGGCGGCCGCCGCGGCCTCGGTCGTCCCGTCCTCCGAACCGTCGTCGACCACCACGATCTCGAGGTCGTCGTCGACCAGCGGTCCGAGCTCGGCCCGGATGCGGTCGATGGTGGTGCCGATGCGGTCGGCCTCCCGGAACGCCGGGATCACCACCGACACCCGGACGGAGCCTCCGGGTCCGGGCCGGCACGTGGGCTGATCCTGTTCACGCCGGATGCTGCGGAAGATGAGGGACCGGTAGGCGGCGGCCCGTACCACCGCCGCCGCAGCGACGGCCGCTGTCTTGGCCAACAGCGCCGAACGGGTCGTCGTCCCCGCTCCGGCCAGCATCAGCACCGACAGGTCGACGGCGCCGGCCACGACCACCATGGCCCCGAACACGCCCGGCGAACCGATCCACCGGATGAACGGGTCGTCCTGGAGGGTGACGACCCGGTGCAGCGTCCAGGCCACCACCGCGGCGACGTTGAGCACGACGATGTCCGCCACGACCAGCGGCCAGCCGGCGCGATACAGGACCACGAACCCCGCGATGTCGATGGTCGTCGCCACCAGGCCGACCACGGCGAACCGGTGGAGTCGCCGCCTCATGGTGTGTCGTCGCCGGACACACTGGTGTCGGGACGGCCGTTCTCTGGCTGAGCGTCGTCGGGCGGTCGCCGGCCGCTCCGGCCGTCCACCCAGCGATCGAGCGCCCGGTCGGCGGCCGACCCCGCGGCATCTCCCGCGTCCCCGTCCGGCTCGCCGGTGGGTTCGGGTCGCCGCCACAGGATGACGAGTGCCACCACGCCGACGAGCGTCAACACGAGGGCGAACAGGTCGATACCAGTACGCCCGTAGGTGAGGGTCACCGTCTCCTCGGTGGGGACCACGACCATCAGGTTGGGGGTGGCCCGCCACGGACCGTCGGCCCCGTCGACCTCCCAGTTGGGGAAGTACGAGACCTTCACCATCACCGGGACGCCCACCCGGTCGACCCGGAACGACACGCGGTCGACGCCGACGTCGATGTCGGTGACGGTGACCGGAGGCAGCGGCCGGACCTCGGCCGGCTCGTCGACCGCCAGGCGCTGCCATCCGACCGGACCGTCGACGGTGTGCACCACCCCGGTCGACCCCTCGTCGAACAACGCGGCGGCCGGCTCCAACCACGACTCGTGGTCGACGTCGCTCCAGACGGCCGGTTCGACATCGAGCGCTTCGACCACCGGTGCGTCCTCGACCAGGAACACCGTCCACGGACCCGACACCGCCACCTCGGTGAGCGACGGATGGTCCCGTGCTTCGCGGACCGGCCGCTCGGAGAACGCCGCGTAGTAGGCGACCCCGACCTGTTGGAGGTGGTCGACCCCCGAATCGAGGTCGAAGGACCGGTACGGCAAGTTGCGCTGGGCCCGCGACGGCGACACCGACAACTCGGACTGCATCATGAAGTGGTACGGCGTCGTCGTCGACGCCTCGAAATACAGGCCCTCCATCGAACCGACACAGCCATCGGTCCAGTGCGGGATCAACATGAGGGCCATGGGCGTGCCGTACCGGACGAGATCCCGGTTGTACTCCCACAACAGCCGACCACAACCGTGCTCGGCGGCCACCGTCTCCATCGTCGCCACGAACGCCCGGTGCTCGTCCCAGCCGCCACCCGTCGTGTCGCCGGTACGGCCCTCGTAGCCGGTGAAGTTCCAGTTGACCCAGGCCCGGCCCAGGTTGAACTCGGTGCTGGACAGACCCATCCACCGGTACGTGTTGCCGTCCAACCTGCCGCCGGGCAGGGCGCGCATCGGCAACCCGACCGAGACGATGAGGGCGACGGCCGCCACGACGGCACCGGCGGCGGTCACCGCCGACCCGGCTGGCCTCCAGCGCCCGGCCTGCAGCCCGTCGACCAGCCGGCCGGCCAGCCGCAGGAACTCGGCGACGGCCAGAGCGGCCAGCAGATAGCCGCACAGGTAGTAGGCGGGCAGGATGCGGCCGTTGTAGAGCCGCCCCTCCGGTAGATGGATGAAGGCCAGTCCCATCACGAGCATCGAGCCGGCCAGCACCAGGCCCAGGCGGCGACGGAACACCAGCGACATCACGGTCCCGACGACCGCCAGCACGGCCACTACCTGGAACGGCGGGTCGTTGGTCAAGAAGTCGGCCGCCAACTCGCTGCGGTCCCACAGGTACGACCGGAACCGGGGCAGCTTGTCCCACGCCATGTCGTTGAGGTGGTCGCGCTGCCACCAGAAGGGCAGCACCCAGAACGCCGCCAACAGGCCGCTGACCGCGCCTGAGGTCACGATCCAGCGCAGCCGGGCCCGGGACGGCCCGATGGCGAAAGCGACTGCGGTGGCCAGCAGGGCGAAGAATGCGACCAGCAGGTGACACAGGCCAGTCGCCGCCAGAGCGACCGCAGCCCACGCCCGGCCCTCGCCGGTATCGAGGCCGCGCATCAACAGGCCGATGTAGACAAGGCACGCTGAGACCGCCAGCACGTAGGCGAACTCTCCGGCCATGGTCGACATCAGGTTGCCGCCGAAGATGTTGAACGACCGGTCGACGATGAACGCCAGGGTCGAGACGCCGAGCACGGCCGGGGCGGGGAACGGCAGTCCGGCCAGACGGCCCATGGTCCAGCCGGCGATCGGCATCAGTACCAGGCCGGCGACGGTGACGAACTTGATGGCCACCCCGTATTGCACCGGCCACGCCAGCACGGCGGCGATGAGCAGCACCCAGACCAGCGGCGCCCATCCGGTCGGCCGGCGACGGGCCAGGTTGACGATGCCGGCGACCGCGGCGATCACGACCGGCACGGCCAGCGGCATGACGAGCCCGATGTTCACCGCCACGATGAACAGCATCGGTACGACCATGTAGAAGTGGTAGGCGGGGAACCCGGCGTACCAGTCCGGAGTCCATCCGGTGAGACGGAACCGAGGCAGCAGTTCGTCCCGGATGAATGCCGGCCCCCACACGTGGGCACCGAGGTCGCCGCCCGTGGGTGTGGACCCGCGGAACAACAGCCCCTCGGGGTTCACCACCCAGACCACGAACGCCGTCGCCAGGCCGACGAGCAGACCGGTGACCCACGCCGTCATGGGCACCCGACGCAACGCCGCCAGCACCCGCCCGGCCGGCGTCACCGGCCCCGGGTCCCGTTCGGTGGGTGCCAGACCGGTCATGCCAGCACCAGCACGCCGACCGTCCACGCGTTGAAGCCGATATGGGCCCACACCGCCCGACCCAGGTCACCCTGCCGTTGGGCCAGCCAACCGGCAAGCAGCCCGAACATGGCCAGTGCCGGGAACTGCAGAACCTGGAGGTGGATCAGCCCGAACACCAGCGAGCTGGCCACCAACGCCACCCGGGGGTGCCACCGGGTCTCGAAGGCACGCAGGGTGAGCCCGCGGAAGAACACCTCTTCGATCACCGGAGCACCGACGACCACGACCAGCACCAGCAGCACAATGCCCGGACCGTGGGCCCGGGAGACCAGGTCCCGGGCCGGACCGGACACGTCCAGGTCGTCGGTCAGCAGCAGAATCGGCAGGTAGAGCAACGGCACCAGGACCGCCTGGGCGGCCATTCCGATACCCAGGCCCGGCAGGATGTCGCTGGTCCGCCACACCAGACCGAGGTCAGCGGCCCACGAGCGCCCGTGACGGCGGACCAGGAACCACGGCACCCCGAGCAGCCCAGCCCACACCGGGATCTGCAGCAGGGCGGTCGCCCACAACGGCACCACGGTGGCTGCGGAGTCGCCGCCGGTCGCCAGGTCGGACGCGGCCCGGCCGGCGTCGCTGCCGGTCCCGACGGTCGCCGTCGGGTCCCAGCCGCCAGCGGCCAGCACCGCTCCCCCAACCACGACGGCAGCCACCGTCGACACCACGAGGCCGGCGACGACATGGCGGATGGTCCAGATGCGCCCTTCGGCCCAGCGCACGAGGTCGTCGGCGTTCATCGGCGCAACCCTACCGACGGGCCGGGAGCGCCGTGGGGCCGGGGCACCAACCCCAGACCGTCCCCGTACCATGGGGGCATGCCCAACCGACCCGATTCGCAGACGCCCCGACCGGAGCGGCGCCCGACCGGCGAGCGCAGCGGATGGCCGCGCTGGGGCATCTGGCTGGTCATGGGCATGCTCGGTGCGACGTTCCTGTACTCGGCGCTGCAGCCGTCGGAGTCGTTCGAGACCATCACCTACGACCAGTTCCTCGTCCGGGTCGGCGACGGCGACGTCACCGAGGCCCGGATCGACAACCAGACGGGACGCATCGAGCTGCGCACCGACGATGGTGAACGTCTGGCGACGACCGGTCCGCTCGAGCTGTCGGCCGAGGACCGCCGGGTCCTCGACGAGGCCGGCACCGCGGTCGAGTTCACCACCCCTGAGCCGGGGTTCCTGTCGACCTGGCTGCCGCTGCTGTTGCCGGTCGGCCTGATCATCCTGTTCTTCTGGTGGATCAACCGCCGGGCCCAGGGCCAGATGAGCGGCATGATGTCCATCGGCCGCTCCCGGGCCAAGACGTACTCCACCGAGCGTCCCGGCACGACCTTCGAGGACGTCGCTGGCTACGCCGCGGTGAAACAGGAGATCCGCGAGGTCGTCGACTTCCTCCAAAAGCCCGAGAAGTTCGCTGAGATCGGCGCCAGGGTCCCCAAGGGCATTCTGCTCGTCGGGCCGCCCGGCACCGGCAAGACCCTCATCGCCCGTGCGGTGGCCGGCGAGGCCGGCGTGCCGTTCCTCTCGGTCACCGGCTCGGACTTCATGGAGATGTTCGTCGGCGTCGGAGCCAGCCGCGTCCGGGACCTCTTCGAGTCGGCCCGCAAGATGGGTCGAGCCATCATCTTCATCGACGAGGTCGACTCGGTCGGCCGCAAACGCGGTGCCGGCCTCGGCGGCGGTCACGACGAACGCGAGCAGACCCTCAACCAGATGCTGTCCGAAATGGACGGCTTCGAGAGCAGCGAGGGCATCGTCATGATGGCGGCCACCAACCGACCCGACATCCTCGATCCGGCGCTGTTGCGCCCCGGCCGCTTCGACCGCCAGGTCGTCGTTCCCCTGCCGGAACTCGCCGACCGCCGAGCCATCCTCGACGTCCACGCCAAGGGCAAGCACCTCGGCGACGACGTCGACCTCGACCTCGTCGCCCGCGGCACCCCGGGCATGAGCGGGGCCGACCTGTCGAACCTCATCAACGAAGCGGCCCTGATCGCCGTGCGGGAGGGTTGCGACGCCATCGAGGCCGGCCACCTCGAAGCGGCCCGGGACCGGACGCTCATGGGGCAGAAGCGGGAGTCGCTGGCCCTGTCGGCCACCGAGAAGGAGGCCATCGCCTACCACGAGGCCGGTCACGCCCTGTGTGCGGCGGTGCTTCCGACCGCCGACCCCCTGCACAAGGTCACCATCATCCCGAGCGGTATGGCGCTCGGTGTCACCATGCAGCTCCCCGAAGAGGAGCGCCACATCTACCGGCAGGACTACATCGAGGACTCCCTCGTGGTCCTGATGGGCGGCCGGGTCGCCGAGGACCTCGTGTTCGACGTGGTGTCCACGGGCGCCAACAACGATCTGGTCCGGGCCACCGAGATGGCCCGAAAGATGGTCCGCGAATGGGGCATGAGCGACGAGGTCGGCCCGATGGCCTGGGGCAGCCAGAACCAGGTCTTCCTGGGCGACGACCTCATGACCAGCCGCGACTACAGCGATGAGACGGCACGGGTCATCGACCAGGAGGTCCAGCAGATCCTCCACAGCCAGGAGCAGCGCTGCCGGGTGCTCCTCGGCGAACATCGCCACGCCCTTGATCTCGTCGCCCGGTCCCTGCTCGAGCACGAGACCATCGACGGCACCGAGGTGGCGCGGCTGGTGGCCCTGGCCGCCGACCCGTCCCCCGCCCTCGAGCCGATCGACGATCCGACGCCGGTCGACTGAACCACCCGTTCGCAGTGGACCGACTGCTCCTGCTGATCGCCATTGCCGCCGGAGCCGGCCTCGTCGCCGGCCTCGTCCAGCGGCGGCGGCCCGACGCACCGGTCCGCACCGGCTGGGCGGTCCCCGACCAGCTCGACCGCGTCGACTTCGACCAGCCGGCCACCCCGTGGCTGGTCGCCGTGTTCACCTCGTCATCGTGCACCACGTGCGCCGGGGTCGTCGAACGGGCCCTCCCGCTGGCCAGCGACATGGTCGTCGTCCAGGAGGTCGAGGCCGTCGTCGACAAGGCGCTCCACGACCGGTACCGCATCGAGGCGGTACCGCTGGTGGCGCTGGTCGACGAGGGCGGTGTCGTCCGCGGCCACCACCTCGGTCCGGTCACCGCCACCCACCTGTGGGCATCGCTGGCCGAGCTGCGTCAGCCCGGGTCCACGCCCGAGGGCTGCGGCTGACCGGTCACCCGGCCGAGCGGGCCACCGTGCCCTCGACCGAGACGGCCAGATCCGCCGTCCGCCCTTCGGGACCGACACGACGCCGGTACACGACGACCGGGGTCGACGACGTCACGGTGACGATGGTGTCGGCCGCCACGACGACCGACGCCTGGTCGCCCGGATCCAATTCGAAGACGTCCGGCAGGCCGACGTCGACGGCCGAGCCCGTCATCTCGACGGTGGCGATGCTGTCGGTTCCGGCATTGAGCACGATCAGCGTGGTCGGTGCAGCGACGGCCCCGGTGAGGTCGGCCAGCCAAGTGGTGGCGCCGTAGGGAACGGCCGGCACCACGTCGAGCCCGACGGCGACGGCATCGGCGTCGGCGTCGGCGTCGGCGTCGGCCCCTGCATCGTCACCCGGCCCGGCGACGGTCCGGTGCATCAGCGACGCGGTCAGCGTCGGCGCGTCGAGCGAGCGGATCCGGAGGCTGAACGGCCCCACGCCGGCCATGCGGTCGGACGCGCCCAGGTCGACGGTGTGGCGCTGACCGGACCGCAGGATGATCTGGAACGGCTCGACGGCGATTTCCTCATCGGCCGGCAGGACCACCACCTCCACCTCGATCGTGTCGTCACCAGGGTTGAGCAGCACCACCAGCCCGGGCGGCTCGTCGCCGACGGGGCCCGGCAACACCACCTCGCCGGCCGGCTCGGGCGAACCGGCGATCACGGCCAGGCCGCGGAGCCCGCTGGGCGCGGTGCCGTCGGCCATCTGGAGGCCGGCCACCAGCAGCTGACCGGACCGGACCTGCACCGACGACGACACGACCATCGAGTCGGGGATCCGCTCGGTGAGCTCGTACACCACGACCGACCGTCCCGGTACGACCACCCCGGTCGAGTCGAGGGTCTGGCGTCGCCCCAGATCCCCGACGAACCGCAGGTCGGCCACTGCGGTGGCCCGGAAGGGATTGTGGAGCAGCAACACCTGCCGGGTGCCCGGCCGTTCCGTCGTGGCCCACGGCAGCTGCCACGAACCGGCAGTGGCCGTCGTGCACGACCGACGGTCGACGCCCGTCGAAGCGACGCCGCGCAGGTGCTGTTCGACCAGAACCCGGCCCGCGGGAGCCTCGACGGTGACGCCGGCGAACTCGGACCCGACCAGGGTCTGGTCGGCCCGGACGGTCAGCTGCTCGCCGGCGTCGAGTCGGAACGAGCGCTCGACGTCACCGCCGCGCTCGTCGACCACCGTCACGATGCCCTCCGTCGGCTCGTCGAGCAGGCTGGTGATGACGATCATCGCCTCCTCGATACCGGCCAGACCGGCCGCCGGACCGAGGCAGAACCACACGTCGCCCGTTGAGCCGTCGAGCGACAACTCGGTGTGGGCCGCCGGCGGCCGGGTCCCGACCTCGACCGGTGCAGGGTCGACGGCGAAAACGACGGCCCCGACCAACAACGCCAGCAGGATCACCACCGCGGGGGCGCGCACGGCATTCATCGACGTGCCGTCCGACGTCCGGCGTGCGACCAACTGGTCATCAGCAGCACGACGAGGACCATAGCCAGCTGCAGGGACCGACGCGATGTGCCGACCGTGTCGTCGAGCTCCAACACACCGACAGCCCCCGACGCCACCCGCACCGTGGGTTCGCCGCGCGGGCCGGGCTCGGTGACGTCCGACGCCCCCTCGCCGGGCACGAACGACCAGGCCCCGGCGGGACCAAGACGCCACCGGTAGGCACCGTCGGCCAGCGCCAGAAGCTCGATCTCACCGTACGACCCCCCGGTGATCCGGACCGGAACCGCCCGGTTGGTGCGGTCCCGCACCACGGCATGGACCGGCTCGACCGCGGTGTTGCGGTAGATGGTCACCGACCGGTTGAGCCCCTCGACCCGGATCAGGTCGAGCTGGCGGGTGAAGGTTGCGGCGTAGGCCGCGGGAAGCGGCACCTCGACATCGCCGTGGGGCGCTGGTGCCGATCGTTCCACCAACACGATGTGGCCGACCGACCAGACACCGAGCTGGCGCCCGAGACGGCTGGTGCCACCGTCGAGTGCCCCGGTCAGCGAACGGCCGACCTCGGCCAGGGCGCTCGTCGCCGACACCTCGACCGGCGCCTGGTCACCGACATCGGGATAGCCGTCGGTCAGGGCCACCGCGACCCCGCCCTCGACCATCGTGCCGACGGCCGGCAATAGCTGTGGATGACCGATCCACAGCACCCGCTCCGGCGGTCCGTCGGCATCGTCCTCGATGAGCACCGGGAGCGTGGCCGCCAGGTCCTCGGCGGGCAGGCCCCAGCGACCATCCATCGAGGTCATCGCTACCGGCACCACCGCGCCGGCGATGGCGACCACCACCAGTGACGGGCCGGCGATCCGCCAACGGCCCGAGCGGCCGGCCAGCCCTTCGCCCAACGTCGCCGTCCCGGCGGCCGCCGCCCACGCCAGACCCACCGCTGCCGGGGCGATGAGGATCTCGGCCACCGGTGCCCCCGCCGTCCAGAATCCCTGGTCCACGACCCACACGCCACCGAACCCACCAGCGATGCAGAACCCGGCCCGGACCGTGATGGCCAGCCGCCAGCCCGCGGTGACCGCCAGGGCCACCGCCGGGGCGATCAGCAGCGTCCATCCCAGAAGCCCGATGCCGAACGGACCGGTGTCGAAACGCAACAGGTCGGCGGCACCGATCTGGGCCTCAGGCCACACATCGGGCGGGAACCAGGACGACAACGGCCGGCCCTCCACCACCTGGAGCACCATCGGCAGGTGGATGAGGCCGGCGATCACGGTCGCCACCACCGTGACCGCTACCAGACGCCACAACCCGGCGATGCTTCCTGCGACCAGGCTGCCCACGATCAGGGCCACGATCATGATGGCCGTCGGCACCAGCACGGCCGGCTCGGCGAACATGGCGACGGCCACCGTGGCTCCGGTGGCGGTGGCATCGGCCCACAGGCTGCGGAGGATGGTGCCGGGGCCCGGATCTCCCCCACGCTCACCGTAGGGCACGACACCGTGGGCGACGGCCAGCCTCCGGCAGATCCACGGCAGGGCGGCGTACACGGCGAGCGGACCGAACCGCCCTTCGGCCAGGGCGTGGTACGGCGTCGGTACAGCCAGGTACAAGGTGACGGCCACCGCCCGGGACCGGCCGCCCCCCACCGGCTGCACCAGCCGCCACACGCCGATGGCCCCGAGCGGGAACGCAGCCAGCACGGCGACCGCGGCGACGACCTGGGTCTCGAAGGGCAGCCACCACCCGAGGCCGCCGAGCAGCGCCAGGGCGTCGGGTCCCGGATCGGCGACCCCGGCGGCCGTCGGACGCCATGAGGTCCACCAGGCCCGCACCAGGTCCAGCGGATCGCCGGGCAGGGGCTGGAACCTTCCGATGGCCGGCAGCCCCCGGGTCACCAGATGCCGGGATCCGAACCCCATGACGGCCGCACCGGCCAACAGGGCCAAGCCACCGGGACCCAGCAGGGCACCCCACAGGGTCTGGAGCCGGGCACGGGTCGGCGCCTCGGGCCCGGTCCCTTCGGGTGCCCGACCGGTCACCGCCCGGCGGAAGGCATGGGGAGGATGGTCGCCGCCGCCCGGGTCACCCAGCCGACCACCGGGGTGATGAACCCGCAGGGTGGCCCGGCGGGCCCGCAGGCTGCCGAGGTGGCGCAGGTTCCACGGCCACGAGGAGGCGAGGGCCCACACGTGGCGGAACCGGCCGCGCACCAGGCCGTACACGACACCGACGACCGTGACGACCAGCAGTTCGACGGTGAGGAGTGCGGCACGGGACGACGACTGGTTCGACCACGACATGCGGATCCGGTGGCGGGGGCCGCACCGGGCCGGGTCGAGACGGCGTCGACGAGCCCGGGAGCGGCGTTCGGCGACCGCGGCCAGCCGGCCGACGGCGTTGGGGGCGATGAGCACTGCGGCCCCCAGATGGCGGGCCCGCCAACACAGATCGACGTGAGCGTCGAAGGCCGCCAATGCCGGATCGAACCCACCGACGGCGGCGAACAGATCCGCCCGGACGAGCAGGACCGACGACGCGGCGAACACATCACGGTGGGCGTCGTACTGGCCCTGGTCGATCTCGCCTGGCTCGATGCGTGGAACCGTCGACCCGTACCGGTCGACCGATGCCCCCATGTCGTGCAACCGCCCGGCGTCGACCCCGTCGAGCAGTTTCAGGCCGACGACCCCGGCGTTGGCTTCGACGGCGACCTCGACCATGCGACGCACCGCCGTGGCGTCGAGCACGGCGTCGTCGGACAAGAACAGGTGGAAGCCGAACCGGTGCGGCCGGGCGGCGGCCGCCGACGCTGCCGCCCCGAAACCCGTCGACCCCTCGGGCCGGACCACCTCGGTGCCCGGAAGCACCGCGGCCACCCGGTCCTCCAGCGACTCCCCTCCACCGATGTCCATGACCACGACGTCGACGTGGGGGTGATCCTGGGCGGCGACCGCCGACAGCACGTCGTCGAACCAGGATCCCGGTTCGCGTGCGACGAGCACCACGTTTACGCCGGGAAGCGGGGAAGAGGCGGGTGCCGCAGGAGCCGATGGCCCGGTTCGGCCCGAATTTTCGGCGGTGTCCACGGTGGGACGGACACTAGCGGCGCCGACGACACCACCGGTTGCAGCCATCACCGCCGGGCGCAGCGCCTACAGTTCCCAGCGTGCGACGTCGACCCGGGTCATCCTCCTCGTGAAGGCGTTGGTCACCGGCGCCGCGGGGTTCGTGGGCCACCACCTCGTCGACCACCTCACGGCGTCGGGTGACGAGGTCCTCGCCACCGACCGGGCGTCGGGCGGCCCCGACCTGCTCGATCCCGCAGCCTTCACCGACCTGTTCGCCGACGGACGACCCGACGTGGTCTACCACTTGGCCGGGCAGGCCGACGTGGCCCGGTCGTGGGACGAGCCGGCCACCACGTTCCGGGTCAACGCCGAGGGCACCCTCAACGTGTTGGCCGCCGCCAGGCAGGCCGGCATCCACCGGGTGGTCACCGTGACCAGCGCCGACGTGTACGGCATCGTCGCCCTGGACGAGCTCCCGCTCGGCGAGACGGCCGCCCTGCGTCCCGCCTCCCCCTATTCGGCGTCCAAGGCGGCAGCCGACCTCATCGCCCTCCAGGCCCATCTGGGACACGGCCAGGACGTGGTGCGGATCCGGGCCTTCAACCATCTGGGCCCCGGTCAGAGCGAGCACTTCGTGTGCTCGGCGCTGGCCGCACGGATCGCCCGCAACGAGCTGTGCGGCGACACCGAGCTGCGGGTCGGCGACCTGACGGCCCGACGGGACTTCACCGACGTGCGCGACGTCGTCCGGGCCTACCGGCTGCTCGCCGTCGACGGCCAGGCCGGCGCGGCGTACAACGTCTGCACCGGCACATCGGTCAGCATCGACGACCTGGCCCACCGCCTCCTGGCCGCGGCCCGCCACCCCATGACCCTGGTCCCCGACCCGGACCTGCTGCGGCCCGTCGACCTCCCCGAGTTGCGCGGCGACCCGTCAGCGTTGGTCGCGGCGACCGGATGGGCCCCCGGCCACGACCTGGACGACACCCTGCTCGATGTGCTGGAGGACTGGCGTTCGCGGGTTTCGGCGGCACAATGAACCCGACGACCGGCCCCGGGACGCGGCGGCGGAGAGGACGAGGCCAATGACAAAGCGGGCGCTGATCACCGGTGTGACCGGTCAGGACGGCTCGTACCTGGCCGAAGCACTGCTCGCCAAGGGCTACGAGGTCGTCGGCATGGTGCGGCGCAGCTCGACGCTGAACTTCGAGCGGGTGGCCCACCTCATGGACCGCATCGAGTTCGTGTCCGGCGACCTGCTCGACCAGATGTCGTTGGTCG
The DNA here is from genome assembly GCA_964586175.1 of uncultured Microthrixaceae bacterium. Classification (GTDB taxonomy): domain Bacteria; phylum Actinomycetota; class Acidimicrobiia; order Acidimicrobiales; family MedAcidi-G1; genus CAZPGL01. The sequence goes on from CAZPGL010000004.1 coordinate 97,035, forward strand.
AGGTGCTGCGGCTCCACGAACCGGCCGAGGTGTACAACCTGGCCGCCCAGTCGTTCGTCCAGACCTCGTTCGGCCAGCCGGTGCTGACCGGCGACACCACGGCCCTGGGCGTGACCCGCCTGCTCGACGCCATCCGCATCGTCGATCCGTCGATCCGCTTCTACCAGGCCAGTTCCTCGGAGATGTTCGGCAAGGTCAGCGAAGTGCCCCAGACCGAGACCACACCGTTCCATCCGCGTAGCCCGTACGGCGTCGCCAAGGTCTACGGCCACTGGATCACCGTGAACTACCGCGAGAGTTACGACCTCCACGCCAGCTCGGGCATCCTGTTCAACCACGAGAGCCCCCGACGGGGACTTGAGTTCGTGACCCGCAAGATCACCCACGCCGTCGCCCAGATCGCCCTCGGCCAGCTCGACTCGCTGGCTCTCGGCAACCTCGACGCCAAGCGCGACTGGGGGTTCGCCGGCGACTACGTCGAGGCCATGTGGCTGATGCTCCAGCAGGAGACAGCCGGCGACTACGTGGTGTGCACCGGGCGCACCCATTCGGTGCGCGAGTTCCTCAACCTGGCGTTCTCCCACGTGAACCTGGACTACGAGAAGTTCGTGACCATCGATCAGCGGTTCTTCCGGCCCGCCGAGGTCGACCTGCTCGTCGGCGACGCCTCCCGGGCCCGCGAGGTGCTGGGCTGGGTTCCGTCCACCAGCTTCCCCGAGTTGGTCACGATGATGGTCGACGCCGACCTCGCCCTGTGCGAAGCCCGCCCGGGCGGCGGCAGGTGAGCCTCCGGGGCGCGCACCGGTGATCGCCGTCCTCGCCGGCGGTGTCGGCGCCGCCCGCCTGCTGCAGGGCCTGTCCCTGGTCCGGCCACCGGACGACCTGGCCGCCGTCGTCAACACTGGCGACGACACCGTGCTCCACGGACTGCACATCTCGCCCGACCTCGACACCGTCACCTACACGCTGGCCGGGGTCGACAACCCCGACACCGGGTGGGGCCTGGCCGATGAAACATGGCAGGCCATGGACGCCCTGGAACGGCTCGGCGGCCCCACCTGGTTCCGGCTCGGCGACCGCGACCTGGGCACCCACCTGTACCGCACCGGCCGGCTCGCCGACGGTGCCGGGCTGGCCGAGGTCACCGCGGCGATCACCGACGGCTTCGGCATCGCCACCCGCCTTCTCCCCATGTCCGACGACCGGGTGTCGACCCGGGTCACCCTGGCCGACACCGGCACCGAGGTCGGCTTCCAACACTATTTCGTGGGCCTCCAGCACGCGGTGCCGATCAGCGGTGTGCGATTCGACGGCGCCGAGCAGGCCCGGCCGGGACCCGGGGTTGTCGACGCCCTGGCCGCGGCCGAGACGATCGTCATCGCCCCCTCCAACCCGATCGTGTCCATCGGCCCGATCCTGGCCGTTCCCGGCATCGCCGACACCGTTCGGGAACGCCGGAAGGACACCGTGGCCGTCAGCCCGATCATCGCCGGGCGGGCCCTGAAAGGGCCGGCCGACCGCATGCTCGCCGAGTTGGGCCACGAGCCGTCGGTCGTCGGGGTGGCCCGTCTCTACCGGGACCTGGCCGCCACCCTCGTCATCGACGCCGCCGATGCCGACCGGGCCGCCGAGGTCGAAGCCGAGGGCGTGCGGTGCATCGTCACCGACACGGTGATGCGGACCCCGGCGATCGCGGCCTCGCTGGCCGACCAGACCCTGGCCGGTGCACGGTGAGCGGCCCCGCCCTCATCATCCTGCCCGTCCCTGGGCTGCCCGAAGTGGCGCCCGGCGACGACCTGGCCGGCCTCATCGCCGACGCCTGCACCGCTGCCGATCTCGGCCCGGCCGCCGGCGACGTCCTCGTGGTGACCCAGAAGGTGGTGTCCAAAGCCGAGGGGTGCCTCGTCGACATCGACCCCGACGCCGGCCACAAGCCACTCGTCGAACGCGAGTCGGTCCGGGTGCTCCGACGCCGCGGCGACCTGGTGATCAGCGAGACGACCCACGGCTTCGTGTGCGCCAACGCCGGCATCGACCTGTCCAACGTCGAGGCCGGCCAGGCCGCTCTGCTGCCCGAGGACTCGGACCGGTCGGCCCGCCGCATCCGCGACGCGTTGCGCCACCGCTTCGGCGTCGACGTGGCGGTCATCGTCAGCGACACCTTCGGGCGCCCATGGCGGCGGGGAGTGACCGACGTGGCCATCGGCTCCGCCGGGCTGCGCCCCGTGGTCGATCTGCGGGGCACCACCGACGCGTTGGGCCGCGAACTCCAGGTCACCGAGGTGGCGGTGGCCGACGAGCTGGCTGCCGCCGCCGAACTGGTGATGGGCAAGGCCGCCGGTGTGCCGGTGGCCATCGTGCGCGGGGTCGACCCGGCCTGGTTCGGCGACGGCAGCGTCGCCGGCGACCTGATCCGCCGGCCCGACGAGGACCTGTTCCGCTAATCCTCCCGCTGGTTCGCCCGGAACCAGGCGATGGTGCGGCCCACCCCCTCGGCCAGGGGGATGGCCGGCCGCCAACCCAGCGCCGTCCCGGCCAACGACGGGTCGAGCGCCGAGCGGTCCAGCTCGCCGGGACGGGCCGGCGCCCGTACCACCTCGGCCCCGGGGTCGACCCGTTCGGCCATCGCCGCGTGGAGGTCGTTGACCGACGTCTCCACGCCGGTGCCGACGTTGGCCAGCGGGCACCCGTTCGACGCCCCGGCACGCATGAACGCGTCGACGACGTCGTCGACGAACACGTAGTCACGGGTCTGCTCGCCGGTTCCGTACACGGTGCACGGCCGGCCCGACAGCAACAGGCCGGAGAAGATGGCCACCACCCCAGCTTCACCGTGGGGGTCCTGACGGGGCCCGTACACGTTGGCCAGGGCCAGCACGGTGCTGTCGACGCCGTGGAGACGGGCGTAGGTGGCCAGGTACATGCCGGCTGCGGCCTTGGACGCCCCATACGGCGAACCGGGTGCCACGGCTGCGGTCTCGTCGAGTGGTAGCCGCGCCGGATCGGGATCGCCGTAGAGCGTGCCGCCGCTTCCGGCCAGCACCACCTTGCCCACCCCGGCCCTCCTGACCCCTTCGAGCACCCGAAGCGTTCCCAACACGTTGACTTCGGCGTCGTGCACCGGGTCGGCCACCGAGTGGCGGACGTCGGCCTGGGCGGCCAGATGATGGACGACGTCGGGCGCCAGGTCGGCGACCAGGTCGGTGGCCTCGGGCCGGCGCACGTCGAGCACCTCGATGTGGAGCCGGTCGCCGCCGCTGCTGGCCGCGCCGTCGAGGTTGGCCCGGCGGCCGGTGGACAGGTCGTCGAGCACGGTGACCAGCCAGCCTTCGGCGATCAGCCGGTCGACCAGGTTCGATCCGATGAACCCGGCGCCGCCGGTGACGACCGCGGTGCCGGCCGTCATGCCACGACCGTCCCACCGACCTGTTCGCCGCCGGCCGCCACGACCGCGCCGTGGCCGACGACCGCAAGGTCACGCACGACCGCACCTGCGGCGACCCGCGCCCCCCAGCCCAGGATCGACCCGGTGACCGTCGCACCTTGTTCGACCACCGCACCGTCGAGCAGCACCGAGTCGCTCACCATGGCCCCTTCGGCCACGACGGCGTCGTCGCCGATGTCGGACCGCACCACCGTGCCGTCGACGACCACCCGATCGCCCCGGCCGCAGAACACCGGACCGCGGATCCCGTCCAACAGGTCGAGATGGGCCTGCAGGTAGGTGGCCGGGGTGCCGGTGTCGATCCAGTAGTCGGCGGACTCGACGGCGAACAGGGTGCCGTCCTCGGCCATGGCCGGAAACACCTCACGCTCCACGGACACCCTCCGGTCTCCGGGAATCCGGTCCAGCACCGACGGTTCGAACACGTACGTGCCGGCGTTGATGCTGTTGGTGGGGGCCGAACCCGGGGCCGGCTTCTCGATGAACCCGAGCACCCGGCCGTCAGCGCCGGTGGGGACCACGCCGTAGCGGGACGGGTCGTCGACCGGGGTCAGGTGGATGGTGGCCTCGGCATCGTTCGCCCGATGACGGGCGGCCACCCCGCTGACGTCGAGGTCGGTGAGGACATCACCGTTGAGCACGAGGAACGTCTCGTCGATACCGGCGTCGACGGCGGCGAACCGCACCGCACCGGCGGTGTCGAGCGGTTCGGGTTCGACGGCGTAGTGCAGAGCCACGCCGGCACAAACTCCGTCGGGGTAAGCGGCCCGGAATGCGTCGGGACGGAAGCCAAGGGACAACACCACCCGGTCGACCCCGTGACCGGCGAGGTGTTCGACGACGTGCTCGATCATCGGCCGACCCACGACGGGCAGCATCTGCTTCGGTGTGTCGAGGGTCAGCGGTGCCAGTCGGGTCCCGAACCCTCCGACCAGCACGACCGCCTGCACGGCGAGGTCCTACTCGGTGACGGTCGTGGTCGTCGACGCCGGGCTGTCCGACGAGATGGCTCGCGGGTCGACCGTCTCGAGGAAGGTGAACCGCTCGGCCCGCGGCTTGGGAGGGGCCTCGCCGGCGGGCACGAAGGCGATGGTGAACGCCTCCAAGTTCTTCTTGAACCGGACTTCGGCCAGGTCCTCGGTGAGCACCTCGGGTTCCCGATCACGGTCCTCGGCGTCGAATCGGGCGATCATGAGCACCGTGGGCTGGCCGTTGCAGTCGGCTCCCTCGGAGATGACCTCACCGGTGTCGAGACGGATCGACGAGTCGGTGATCTCGCCGCCGAACGCGCCGAAGAACTCGCCCATCGTGGCGTCGCTGCCGGAAGCCTGCGAGTTGAACGGGTGGATGTGCAACAGCCCGTCACCGTGGGTGTGGATGCCGTTGGGGTCGGCCTCGTTGACGATCTTGGTCCGGTAGGTGTCGCAGACGTAGATGTCGTAGGCCGAGTGCCAGTGGTCGCCCACCCGCGGGGCCGCCGTCGCCTCGCGGTTGTCGCGGGCCCAGACGACGAGCCCGATGCCCAGGATGACCACGACGGCCAGCGCCAACGGGTAGCCCAACGGTCGCCGCTCGCCGGTGCCGGCGGTTCCACCGGCCCGAGCGGCGCGCGCGACCTTCTTGCCAGATTCTCCACGTGCCATGGGGGGCAACGCTACCGCCGCAAACAGTGGTTCGGCCGCCGCGTCCCTCCCCGAAATACAACGGTGGGGACAGGCCCCACCGTTCCATGTCGGGGAGTTCAGGTCAGTTCGTCGATCAGGGCCGCGTAGGCGGCGGCCACCGACCCGGCCGACCGCCACTGCTCGGCCCATGTCCGGCCGGCGGCGCCCATGCGGGCCCGTCCGTCGGCGTCGTCGAGCAGGGTCTCGATGGCGGAGATGAACGCCTCGGGGTCGTCGGGCGGGACGGCCAGCCCGGCGCCGGCCTCGGCGACGGTGCAGGCCACCTCGGTGCCCTCGTCGACGCTGGCGACCACGGGACGGCCGGCGGCCAGGATGGCGTACGTCTTCGACGGCACGCTGCTCGCTCCGAGGCCTCGACGCAAGGGCACGACGTGGATGTCGCCGGACGCCAGGACCTCGGACAGGCGTTCGGCGGGTTGGAATCCCACGAGGGTCAGGTTGGGTAGGTCGGCTGCGGCCTCGGCCATGGCGCCGGCCGCCACCCCGCCTCCGTTGACGACATAGGCCACGTCGTCACGGTCGGCGTGCCGTCGGGCGGCGGCCACCACCAGGTCGAGTGACTGCGAATGCCCCAGGTTGCCGGCGTACATCACGACCGTCCGGTCGCCGAGCCCGTGTTCGGCCCGGTAGGCGGTGGCCCGGTCGGCGGGACGGATACGGCCGGTGTCGGTGAAGTTGGGGATCACCTCGACCCGCGGTGACCGGCGCCCGCCGGCCAGCTTGGCCTGCACGTTGGCGGCCAGGTCGTCGGACAGCACCGTCACCGCGGCCGACCGCCGGTAGCAGAAGCGCTCGAGACGCGAGAACAGCCCGATGAGCCGCCGTGACCTGATGGCGCCCACCTCGACGGCCACATCGGGGAACACGTCCTGGATGTTGAACACCAGGGGGCACCGGTGGCGGCGGGCGGCCAGCCAGCCGGTCAGACCGAGGGTCAACGGGGGGGAGACGGCGACGACGGCGTCGAACGGGCCGCGGCGACCCACGGCGGCCAGCGTCGCCAGGCCGGAGAACCCCACGAAGCCCAGCGCCCGGCCGACCAGGTTGGTCTTGGCCGTCGGAAACGGATGACACCGAGTGACCGTGGCGTCGGCCTGGTCGTCCTGTCGCACCAGGCGGCCCTTCCCTTCCGCCCGCCAGGCCTCGTCGACACGATGATCCGCATACCACGGCATCGACGTGACGACGTGCACATCGTGGCCGAGGGTCGCCAACTCGCGGACGATGGCCGACACCACGACGCCGGTCGGAGCGCTGTCGGGTTCGAGGTGCGGGGCGACGACCAGCAGGCGCACGGTCAGGCCCCGAGATCCAACAGTCGCCGCCAGGCCCGTTCGAGCGCCTCGGCGGACCGTTCCCAGCCGAACTCGGCGGCCCGGCCCAGACCCTGCCGGGCCATGTCGTCACGGGCCGAGCCGTCGCTGAGCGCCCGGTCGAGGGCCTCGGCCCAGCCGGCCACGTCGCCGGTGTCCACCGTCCAGCCGGCAGCGCCGCACAGGTCGGCCGCCGGGGTGCCGGCACCGACGATGACCGGAACCCCGTTGGCCATGGCCTCGAGCACGGGCAGACCGAACCCCTCATAGGACGACGGGAAGGCCAGCACCGTGGCACCGGTCATGCGGGCCTCGAGGTCGCCGGCCGGAACCCGGCCCGGACGGTCGATGCGATCACCGTGCCGGCTCTGACGGACGGCCTGCTCAACGTCCATCTCGGCCCGGCCGGCCGTCCCGGTGAGCGCCAGGCGGGCCGACGGATGCCGCTCGGCGATGCGGTCGAAAGCCGCGATCAGCATCACGTGGTTCTTGTGCGGATAGGTGGCTGCCGGATACAGCACCGTCGGCGGGTCGGACGGCACCGCCACCCGGCTGGCGACCCGGGCGACCCCGGCACTCGCCGTGAGCACCCGGTCGGTGTCGACCGGGAACTCGGATCGGATGCGTTCGGCCACCGGATCGCTGATCGCCACCACGAGGTCGGCGCGGCGGATCGATCGGGGCAGCGCCCACGACAGGTACGCCGCCTTCACCCGGGAGAACCTCTCGGGGTGGTCGAGCGGCTGGAGATCGTGCACCGTCACCGCTGCCGGGCGACCGGTCCGCAACGGCATCCGACCCCCGAAATGGTGGGTGGCGTCGGCCCGGCGGGCCCGGGGGGCCAACCAACGAGATTCGGCGGCGATGCGGCGCGGCCGCGAGACACCGTCGATCGGGCAGACCACGGTCTCGAAGCGGTCGACCAGATCCGGGTGGGCGGCAGACATGGGGGCCACGACATACAGGATCGGCCGGACGTCGGACGGCCCATGTTCGGCGTAGGCCGACAGGACCCGCACCGCGTACTCCTCGGCCCCGCCGACGTGGCCCGGGACGACGGACAATAGGTCGACGGCGACGTTCCGCGGCCTGCTCACGACCCTCGGCCCCCTGGTGTTCCCCGTCGATCCATCGCCGCACAACGGTAGTGGCTGGCCGCCGCCGGCCCGCGGGCACCGCCGAGGGTCCGCTCCCCCGGCGGTACCCTCATCGACGATGGGGACACACGCATGGCAGCCATCGGGTCGAGGAGCGGCCGCGGCGACCGCGGAATCCGACCCGCCCACCGACCACCTCGTCGTCGACCTCCCTCCCGACCGGAGCGGCTGGTGCCGGTTGACCGCTGGCGTCCTCGGCGGCGACCCGTCGACGATGGGCGTCACCCTGGTCGACGCGACCGGCCGGCGCACCCGCTTCCGCCCCCATCCCCGCCGCGGGTTCGACCAGGTGGTCGACCTGGCCGGAGACGGCTTCCGGATCGAGGTGACCGGAATCGCCATCCGCGAGGTGACGATCACCATCCGCCCGTCGTCGGCGTTGGCCGCCCGCCTCCGGTTGGTCGGGGCCATGGCCGCTGACGTCGGCCGGCTGGGCATCCGCCGCCGCAACCTGCGGACGCTGTTCGAGATGATGCGTGCCGGCGACTGGTCGGGCATCGGCCGGCGGCTCGACGCCCGGTACCGGCAGGCCCCCCGGGGCACCGCCCCGGGTGATTCGGTCATCGACGCGGCAACCTGGAGCCATCGGTTCGTCGAGTTGGACGACGCCGACCGGGCCCGCCTCGACGACCTCGTCGCCGCCCGCCCGGCCCCCGACCGGCCCACGGTGACGTTCGTGCTCGACGCCACGTTCGGTCCCGACCCGGCGGCCGCCACGGCGACCATCGCCACCCAGCGCTGGCCGCACCACGACTCGACGGTGCTCGACGGCTCGTTGACGCTCGATGAGGCCCTGGACGGCACGGTTGGCGACTGGGTGGTCTGGCTGGACCCCTACGGCCGCCTCCACGAGGCCGCGTCCTACGCCATCGCCGAGGCCGCCGACCGGCATCCCGACGCCATGGTGCTGGTCGCCGACGGTGAACAGGCCGACGACGACGACCTGGTGACCTCCATCCGGTGCAACCCGCCGTGGAATCCCGACCTGGTGCTCGGCGGCGACGGCGCCGGGCCCCTCGTGGCCGTGCGGCGGGACGCCATCGGGCGACTGCTCCCCGACTCCGGGCCCGCCGCCCCGACCGAGCTGGTGCTCCGGATCGCCGCCGCCCACAGCGACGCCGCGGTGGCCCGTATTCCCCATGTACTGCATCGCACCGTCGGATCCCGCCCCTCCGGCGATCTGGACCGCGTGGCCGCCGAGCACCTGCACCGCACCGCCACCGGAGCCCGCATCGGACCCGGCCGGTGGCCGGGGACCCGACAGGTCGCCTGGCCCTGTCCCGACCCGGCCCCCACCGTGTCCGTGCTGATCCCCACACGGGACCGGGCGGCCCTGCTCGAGCGCTGTCTGCACGGCCTGTACGACGGCACCGACTACCCGGCGCTGCACGTCGTGGTCGTCGACCACGCCAGCACCGACCCCGCCGCCCGCGCACTGCTCGACCGGGTGGCCCGCCGTGACGACACCACCGTGCTGACCCACGACGGGCCGTTCAACTTCGCGGCGATGAACAACCGCGCTGCGGCGACGGCCACCGGCCAGGTTCTGTGCCTGCTCAACAACGACACCGAGGTCACCCACCCGGGTTGGCTGACCGAGCTGGTCGGCCAGGTGTCCCGCCCGGAGGTCGGGGTGGCCGGCGCCCTGCTCCGCTATCCCGACGGCACCGTCCAGCACGCCGGCCTCCACCCGGGCATGGCCGGACCGTGGGGTCACGGCCACAAGCACTTCCCTGGCGACCAGCACGGGTACCGCTCCCGGTTGGGCATCGCCCACCGGGTCGCCGCCGTCACCGGAGCGTGCCTCGTCACCCCCCGCGACCTCTGGGAGTCGCTGGACGGCCTCGACGAAGCGCTGGCCGTGGCCTACAACGACGTCGACTACTGCCTGCGGGTCCGGTCGACGGGCCTCCAGGTCGTGTGGACCCCGTTCGCCGAGCTCGTCCACCACGAGTCGCTGAGCCGCGGCTACGACGAGCATCCCCGGGAAGGCGACCGCCTGGCCCGGGAGGCGGCACTGATGGCCGACCGCTGGGGATCCCCCATCGATGACGACCCTGCCTACTCGCCGAACCTCACCCTCGAGGACACCAACTTCTCGCTGACCGACCGCCCCCGGGTCGCCCCGCCGTGGCGGTCCGGGCGCTGACCGTCACCCGCAGTCGACACCGTCGGGTGGGACACCGTCGACTCCGCTGACCGCCCGCGCCGGGGTCCGGACGGTGACCGCCATGGGCAGGGTCGTCCCGGAACCACCCGATCCCGACACCGCGGCCCCCGACTCGACGACGGCACCCGGTCCGGGCAGCCCGGCCCGTGCCGCCGCCTCCACCTCGTCGAACGACGCCGGTGGGAAGACGTAGCCGATGAAGTCGGTACCCAGGGTCAGCTCGACGACGTCCCCGAAGCCGTCGACGAACTCGAACCGCGGGGTGGGCTGGACGAACCGGGCGACCAGCACGGCCTCGGGGAAGCGTTCAGGTGCGGCACGGACCAGCGACTCCTCGACCGGCTGCCCGGTGACCGCCTCGACGGGGAACCCCAACTCGGCCAGGTCACCCTCAGACGTCGCGTCGGCCAGACCGCCTCGGGCGTCGACCAACAGGATGGGGACGTCCTCGAGGTCCTGGGCGACACCGCGGAACACGTCGAACGCGGCACGAGCGTCGGTGCCCAGTTCGAGCACCGACAGCTCGCCCACGTTGGCGTCGACCACCGGCAGCACGTGACGCACGACGTGCTCGGGCTCGATGGCCGCGAAGGACCGGGCCAGGTCGAGCAGACCCCCGACGGTGAGCCGTTCGTCGAAGGCGACGGCGTCGGCCGCCGCCTCGACCAGGTCGTTGCTGGCGAGCACGGAGCCCACGCCGCGGTCGACCAACCGCCGCAGTCCGCTGATGATGAAATCCTGCTGTCGCTGGTTGCGCTCCATGTCGTTGGATGCACCGACCCGGCGCCACCAGCCGTCGACCAGCGCCTCGAGCTTGCGGCTCCTGACGTAGGCCAGCGCCTGGCGCCCCTGGAGCACATGACACCCGGCGTGGTCGAGATACAGCGCCGAACCCAGGTCGCGCAACGGGTACTCGAACCACATGGGCACCCCGCCGATGAGGTCGACCAGCTGCTGGAATCCGAAGAAGTCGATCACCACGAAGTTGTGGATCGGAACGTCGAAGTTGGCGCTCACCGTCTCGACGAGCGTGGGGGCGCCCTGCTCGAGCCCACCGACCATCATCGCCGACGCCAATTTCTCGCTCCGGACCGGCACGCCGTCACGATGGATGGGGACGTAGAGGTCGCGGGGCAACGACATCAGGTGGATCCGGCGGACACCCGGATCGACCCGGACCAGCATGATCACGTCGGACAGGGCGAATCCCGGCGGATGGTCCCGGTGGGACGCCGGGTCGGACGGGTCCAGCCCGATGGCGCTGTCGATGCCGATCACCAGGAAGTTGCGGGGCAGGGCGGCCGCGTCCATCGTCACCGGTTCCCCGTGCTCGTCGACGGCCTCCACCTCGGGCAGGTCGGCCAGGACGCCGGCAGCCACGTCGATGCGCACGATGCTCTCCACGGCTTCGTCGAATGCCGCCAGGCGGGCCGTGGCGTAGGTGAGGGCCACCGCGAACACGATGCCGAAGCCGATGAGCACCCGCTGCGGCCACGACCGCCGTAGCCCGACTGCGGATGCCCTCGACACGGCGGTGATCGTACCAGCGCGCACCAGTGCGCACGGTTGCGCCCTACGCTGCCCCGATGGCCGCCTCCCCTGCCCCGTCCGACGATCGCCGACCGGCGGGGGTCTGCTGGGTCGACGGTCGACTCGTCCCGCCCAGTGATCCCGCGGTGTCTCCGCTCGACCACGCGATCATCGTCGGCGACGGGGTGTTCGAGACCCTCAAGGTGGTCGCCGGGGTGCCATTCGCCCTCTCCCGGCACCTCGACCGGCTCCGGTTCTCGGCCGACGGGCTGGGGATGCCACAGCCCGACGACCGCAGGGTCCGCGACGGCGTCGCCGCCGTGCTCGATGCCGACCCGAACGTCGGCCGCCTGCGCATCACCTGGTCGAGCGGCACCGGCCCCCTCGGCTCGTCGAGGGGCGAAGGGCCGGGCACCCTGATCGTTGCCACCAGCGACGCATCGCCGTGGCCGACCGCCGAGGCGGCGCACCTGTGTCGCTGGACCCGCAACGAACACGGCGCACTCACCGGGCTCAAGACCACCTCGTACGCCGAGAACGTGCGGGCCCTCGACGCCGCCCACGAACGCGGCTGCGGCGAGGCCCTGTTCCGAAACACGGCCGGCGACCTGTGCGAAGGCACCGGCACCAACCTGTTCCTGGTCGTCGACGACGAGTTGGTGACCCCGCCGCTCACGTCGGGCTGCCTGGCCGGTATCACCCGGGCGCTGCTCCTCGACCTTGTGGACGTCACCGTGCGGGACATTCCCGTGTCGGACCTGGACCGGGCCACCGAGGCGTTTCTCACCTCGTCCACCAGGGACGTCGGCGCACTCGGCCGTATCGACGACCGGGAGTTCCCCGGAGCCCCGGGCCCGGTCACCCGGGCCGCCCAGGAACGCTTCGCCGCCCTCTGTGCCCACACCCCCGACCCCTGATCGGGCGGTGGCTCAGGCGTCCCGCAGGTGCACGACGTCGCCGGCCATCACGGCGTGGATCCCGTCGGCCGCCTCGACCACCAGGGCACCCGACGCCTGCACGTCGACCGCCGTGCCGATCAGGTCACCGTCGGGACGGGCGACCCGGACGTCACGGCCGACGGTGAGCGACACGTCGAGCACCGCTTGACGCAGACCTGCAGGGCCATCCCCCGCTTCGAGATCGGTCAGGCGCCGGTCGAAGGTCCGGACGATCTCGACGAGCAGGGCCCACCGATCGATCACCACACCAGCCGCGGCGAGCGAGGTGGCACCCGGCGGGGCGGGCGCTCCCCGCTTGGGCCACCCGACGTTGCAACCGATCCCCACGACGGCTGTTTCGGCGTCGACCGCCTCAGCCAGGATGCCGGCCAGCTTGCCGGATGCCGGCCCGGCCAGCAGGACGTCGTTGGGCCACTTGACCCCGGCCTCGACGCCGTTTCCGGCCAGCACGTCGACCACGGCGACGGCCAGGGCCGGGGTGAGCAACACCAGGTGACCCGGGTCGGCGACCGGCCCGACCAGCATCGACATCATGAGGTTGGTGCCCGGCGGCGTCTCCCAGTCCCGATCGAGGCGGCCACGTCCCGCTACCTGGTGGTCGGCGACGAGGACCACGCCGGGGGGCTCCCCTTCCGCTGCCCGGGCCATCAGATCGGCGTTGGTCGACCCGGTCTCGGCGACGTACTCGAGCGGCCCGAATCGTGTGCCATCGAGCACATCTGGCGACCAGTGGTGCGGTTCGCCGTTCATTCGGGTAACCATATGGCGTGTTTTCCAGGGTCCTGATCGCCAACCGGGGCGAGATCGCCGTCCGGGTCATCCGTGCCTGCCGAGAACTCGGGGTGGCAACGGTGGCCGTCTACTCTGAGCTCGACCGCGACGCCCTGCACACCAGGCTCGCCGACGAGGCGTTCGCTCTCGGCGGTCAGACGGCAGCCGAGAGCTACCTCAACACCGACGCCATCCTCGACGCCATCGAGCGCAGTAGTGCCGACGCCGTCCACCCCGGCTACGGCTTCTTCTCCGAGAACGCCGACTTCGCCCGGGCCATCACCGAACGGGGCGTCACGTTCATCGGCCCCCCGCCCGAGGCGATCGAGGTCATGGGGGACAAGATCAGCGCCCGCCAGGCCGCCGAAGCGGTCGGCGTCCACGGGGTCCCCGGCACCACCGACTTCATCACCGACCCCGACCAGGTGCGGGCCTTCGGCGCCGAGCACGGCTACCCCATCGCCATCAAGGCCGCCTACGGCGGTGGTGGCCGGGGCATGAAGGTCGTCGCCGACGAGGCCGCCATCGAGGAGGCCATCGAGTCGGCCCAGCGGGAGTCGCTGGCCTATTTCGGGCGCGACGAGATCTACATGGAGCGCTACCTCACCGCGCCCCGCCACATCGAGATCCAGGTGCTGGCCGACAACCACGGCAACGCCGTCTACCTGGCCGAGCGGGATTGCTCGGCCCAGCGTCGGCACCAGAAGCTCATCGAGGAGGCCCCGGCCCCCGGGCTGCCCGACGACGTCCGCGTCGCCATGGGTGAGGCGGCGGTCAAGGTGGCGTTGGGCTGCGGCTACACCAACGCCGGCACCGTCGAGTTCCTCTACGAGGACGGCGCCTTCCACTACCTCGAGATGAACACCCGCCTCCAGGTCGAGCATCCGGTCACCGAGCTGGTCACCGGCCTCGACCTCGTCGAACAGCAGTTGCTGGTGGCATCGGGTGAACCGCTGGCCTTCGGCCAGGACGACGTCGAGATCCGGGGCCACGCCATCGAGGTCCGCATCAACGCCGAGGACCCGGCCGGCGGGGCGTTCCTGCCGTCGCCGGGCCGCATCGAGACCCTGCGGGCCCCTGACGGCTTCGGCATCCGGTTCGACGGCGGCTACGAGGCCGGCGACGAGGTCAGCCAGTACTACGACAACCTGGTCGGCAAGCTCATCGCCTGGGGGTCCGACCGGGACACGGCGATCCGCCGCACCCTGCGGGCCCTGGCCGATTTCGAGATCACCGGGGTGGCCACCACCATCCCGGCCGACATCGCCATCCTCGAACACGACGACTTCCGGAACGTGGCCCATTCGACCAAATGGGTCGAGGAGACCCTCGACCTCAGCGAGGTGCGGGCCGACAAGGGTGACGGCGGCGTCGAGCTCGACGAGCCGACGGTGCGCCGGGACATTTCGGTCGAGGTGGACGGAAAGCGCTTCGCGGTCAGCATGTGGGTGCCCGAGCGTTCCGCGGCCCCAGCAGCCGGAGCTCCCCGCCGCCGGGCCGGCGCCTCGTCGAGCGGCGGCGGCGGTTCGGGCAGCGGCCAGGTCACGGTGCCGATGCAGGGCACCATCGTGAAGGTCCTCGTCGAGGTCGGCGACACCGTCGAGGCCGGCGACGCCGTCTGCGTGCTCGAGGCCATGAAGATGGAGAACAACGTGGCCGCCGAGAAGGCGGGCACGGTCACCGAGGTGCGGGTGGCCCCCGGCGACTCGGTCGGCGGCGGCGACGTCGTCGCCGTGATCGA